>CALZIZ010000094.1 GCA_945787465.1 uncultured Desulfuromonadales bacterium | reverse complement strand
TGCCATGGACCGGGAACTGCTTGAACTTGTATTCGACAATGTCGACAACGGCATCTACCTCACCGACGGCCGGGGGGTGACCCTGCGGGTCAACCGGACTTTCGAGCAGATGTCGGGAATCCGCAACGAAGAGCTTGTCGGAAAAAGCCTTAAGCAGCTGGTGGCCGAGGGCTATTTCAGCGGTTCGGCCAGCCTTCTGGTGCTCGAACGCAAGTCCCCTGCGACCGTCACCTACTCGACCAAAACCAACCGCAAGCTGCTGGTCAAGGGAAAGCCGATCTTCGGCGCCGACGGGGAGATCCGCTATATCATCAACACCATCTGGGACCTGACGGTGGTCGACTACCACAAGGAGATCGATCTCGATTCCGCCCGCGACCAAATGCTGGCCGAAGAAGATGTGGTCACCTGCAGCAAGCCGATGATGGACGTGGTCGATCTGTCGCTGCGGGTTGCCGGCACCGATTCGACCGTCCTGATTACCGGCGAGTCGGGGGTGGGTAAAAGCCTGGTGGCCCGGATGATTCACCGAACCAGCGACCGCAAGGGCAAGCCGTTGATGCAGATCAATTGCGGGGCCATCCCGGAAACGTTGATCGAGTCGGAACTCTTCGGTTATGAGCCGGGGGCCTTTACCGGTGCCGACCGGCGCGGCAAGGAGGGGCTGTTCGAGATCGCCGACGGGGGCACGGTCTTTCTCGACGAGATCAGTGAAATGCCGCTGCATCTGCAATCCAAGCTGCTGGGGGTGATCCAGGACAAGGAGTTTTTCAAGGTGGGGGGGCGCCAGGTGCGGGCGGTGGATGTGCGCCTGATCGCCGCGACCAACCGCGACCTTGCCAGGCTGGTGGCCGAAGGCCGGTTTCGCGAAGACCTTTATTATCGGCTCAACGTAGTGCCGCTGCAGGTGCCGCCGCTGCGCGAGCGTCCCGAGGACATCCCGCTGCTGGTCGATTATTTCGTGCGCAAATTCAACAGGAAGTACGGAAAATATCGTGAGGTGAGCGCCGATTTGCTGAACGTCATGGAAAAAATGCCCTGGAAAGGCAACGTGCGGGAGCTTGAGAACTTCGTCGAGCGGGTCATCGTCACTTCGGCGACAGACCTGATCGATAAGGACCACAAGGCTGCGGGCGCTTCGCGCCTGGAACTCAGGGAGGGGGTGCAACTCAAAGACGCGCTCTGGGATTACGAAAAAGATATTCTGCGCCAGGCGCTGGGCAGATACCACACCACCAGAGGGGTGGCCCAGGCACTGGGGATCAGCCAGCCGAGCGCGGCGCGCAAGCTCAAGCTGTTGCGTGAGCAATCAGGAGCACCGAAAGAGAGTTGACGGGCGAGTTACAGATCCTGCTCGATGGTGATGTCGTTGAAGGTGAACTTGGCCCGGTAGGGCGCCGTCGGGTCGATGCCGCAGGAGCGAAACAGTCGCACCACCGTCTCCGGTGGTTGACCGAAGATCTCCTCCATGGTGAAGGTCACCCGGATGATCGATGTGTCGCGGTAGACCGAGGCCTTTCGGTTCATGATGCGGCCGATTTTGCCGTGGCGTTTGGTCCCCAGATGGGGGGTGTGGGGGCCGCGGGGAGATGTGATCAGGCAATCGGTTAGATCGAAATCATGCAAAGCTGAAGCTCCTGGAAAATCGGCATGGGAAAAAAGGATTTCAAAATAGCCCTGAAAAAAATAATACAACGTTCTATTGTTGTCAAATCGAAAGATGCCAAAACGTTTAGAAAGATCTTCGATGGTATTATTTCGCTTGCCTGGAACGGAGTTTATGGTGGTAGATAGTAAAAATTGCGACGTTTGTTTTTGTTCTTATTTGAGGAGCAAGGGGGCACGATTCTGCGACTGAGAAGTTGGGGGTCGTTTTCAGGGACGTTTAAACCCAGATCCGCGAGACAAGGGTGGAAAAAGAGTGTAAGCGCTTGGCCTGAATAAGGGTTTCAAAAAATCTGAGGTTCACCAATAGGTTAATCGGTGATTTTTTGATCCCTTAAGCAGATCAATGACTTGCGCTATTTGCCGCCAGGGTCTCGCGGATCTGGGTTAGATTGAGTATCCTTTAAGGAGGTTGCCACGCGGATCTTTTGCGAAGAGTTCCTTTCCAGGTGTTTTCCGGAGGATTCATGAATCAAAAAACGACCCATGAAGTTCACCTCAACCTCAATGTCCGGGGCCTGCCCCTTTCGGCAACTCTGGCAATCAACGAGCTGAGCAACCGCCTTCTCAGCGAAGGCAAAACGGTTTACAAGCTGGGGTTGGGCCAGTCGCCCTTTCCCGTTCCGCAGCCTGTGGTCGAGGAGCTCAAGGCCAATGCCCATCAGAAAGATTACCTTCCGGTCAAGGGGCTGATGGCTTTGCGCGAGGCGGTGACCGATTATTACCTGCGGACCCAGCAACTCAACCTCCAGGCAGAAAATATCCTCATCGGCCCAGGCTCCAAGGAGTTGATGTTTATCCTCCAACTGGTCTATTACGGCGACCTGGTCATCCCCACCCCGAGTTGGGTCTCATATGCCCCGCAGGCCCACATCATCGGCCGCCATGTTCGGTGGTTGCCGACCAGCGTCGAGAACAACTGGCTGCTGACTCCGAAAGAGCTGGACAAGCTCTGCCGCAACGACCCGACCAAGCCGCGCATCGTCATCCTCAATTATCCCAATAACCCCACCGGCTGCTCCTACTCCGTGGAGGAGCTCCAGACCCTGGCTGAAACGGCCCGTCGCTACAGAATCATTCTGCTGTCAGATGAAATCTATGGTGAGCTCAACTTCGAGGGAAAGCACATCTCCATCGCCCGCTTCTACCCCGAAGGGACGATTGTCAGCGGCGGCCTGAGCAAGTGGTGCGGTGCCGGCGGCTGGCGGCTGGGCACCTTTTCGTTCCCAGCCGAGCTGAGCTGGCTTCTTGACGCCATGGCGGTGGTGGCCAGCGAAACCTACACATCAACCAGCGCCCCGATTCAGTACGCCGCGGTTCGGGCCTTCAAGGGGGGCACCCGCATTGAACGGTACCTTTGGCAGTCGCGGCGGGTACTCAAGGCACTCAACGATGCCATTTACCGCAAACAGGCCGAAGCGGGTCTGAAAATTGCCCGCACCGACGGGGCCTTTTACATGTTCCCCGACTTCGCCACCTTCAGGGAGCAATTCTGCCGGAAGGGTATTCTCACCAGTGAACAGCTCTGCCAACGACTTCTCGAGGAAACCGGTGTGGCCATCCTTCCCGGCACGGCTTTCGGCCGCTCGCCAGAGGAACTGACCGCCAGGCTGGCTTTTGTGGATTTCGACGGCGCCCGGGCCCTGACCGCCGCAGAACAGATCCCTGCCCACCTGCCTCTGGAGGGGGATTTTCTCGAGACCTACTGCAGCCAGGTGATGACCGCCACCGATCGGCTTTGTGACTGGTTGAGTTGAAAAACCCAAAACGGCCCAGGCGTGTTGTTTGGCTCGCTTCAGCATGCCGGGGCCACTGCTATAATCACAAAACGCTTTGGAGATATGATCAGGTTTATTTATCTCTCAGGGCGTTCCACAGCTGCCTGAAGTCGCTGGGTGGATGGGACAATTCTGGGCAATTTCTACAGCGCGACGGTATGGTATCGCCTTCATCGAACAAATCCGAGTAAGGCAGTGCATTGACCATCTGCTCTGCTTACTATCAATTAACTCCGGGACTCTCTGAGAACAACCTATCCAAATCATCAAATGGACTCTAATGATAGGCATAATGGTGGGGCTTAGGCTCTATCGCTAGACCGTGGTCTATTGAGGGATCTCTAGCCATGCAAACCAGAAGTCTCGCGTCAAAGAATTAGCTGTTCGGGGTAGTGAGGATCTCGGAAGAGTTCAACAAATTTGTACCAAATAATACGACCCTGCCATCCCTGGCGTGTCGTTTCTTAAAAGAAGCTGGGTGAAGTTTCCATCTTTCAGGCCTGACCCGGATGCCTTGATCTACCGTGGAATCCGCAGCGGATCGAACAACGCATTGGTCGCTTTCATCGTTACGGGCAAAAGCATGATGTTGTGGTGGTCAACTTTCTCAACGAGCGTAATCATGGCGATCAGCGAGTGTATGAGCTGCTCAACCAGAAGTTCAATCTGTTCAGCGGGGTGTTTGGCGCTTCGGATGATGTGCTGGGCTCTCTGGAGTCCGGGGTTGATTTTGAAAAACGTATCCTGGCCATCTACGAACAGTGCAGCTCAACTGAAGAGATCGACTCTGCCTTCAAGGAGCTACAGGACGAACTTGATGAACAGATTCGCACTCGAATGGATCAGACTCGTGAAACCCTGCTGCAGCATTTCGATGAAGATGTGCATGCCCGTTTAAAGTGGCAGCTTGAAAGTTCCAAGCAGTCTCTCGACCGCTTTACCCGAATGTTCTGGGATCTGACCCGGTATATCCTGAACGATTGTGCTGTCTTTGATGATGAGCAGCTCGCCTTTGAGCTCAGGGCTACGCCGCTTGCCACGGTCCATCCCGGTCGTTACCAGCTTATCTCCAAGGTCAAATCCAATATTCCCGGTGAATTTCTCTATCGTCTCTCTCATCCATTAGGTGAGTTTTCCATCGAAACCGGTAAGCAGCAGCCGACCCCTGTGGCCGAAGTCTGTTTCGACATCAGTAACCATCCCGCTCGCATCAGCCTTGTTGAGCAGCTCAGAGGGCAGTCTGGCTGGCTGCATCTCCAGCGGCTGGTTGTCGAGTCATTTTACCGTGAAGAATATCTCCTGTTCAGCGGTATGGCCGATGACGGCACGACTCTCGATCAGGAAACCTGCGCCAAGCTATTTCATTGCCATGGAACAGTAACAGGCGCCCCTGGCATCCACGCGACTCTCAAGACCAAGCTAGAAGCTGATTCTCTACGCCATGCTGATGCGACGATCAGCCAATCCCTTGAAGCCAACAGCCGTTTTTTCAATGAGGAGCGGGATCGTCTCGAAAAGTGGGCTGAAGATATGGTCCTTGCGGCGGAAAAAGACCTGAAGGATACCAAGGCCCTGATCAAGGCTCTCAACCGTCAGGCCCGCCAGTCGACCACAGTTGAGGAGCAGCGCCAACTCCAGGGGAAGATCCGTGATGCAGAAAAGAAGCAGCGGCGTCTGCGCCAGCAGGTCTTTGATATTGAGGACGAGATCCTGAACAAGCGGGATCTGCTCATCGATAAGCTGGAAAAGCAAATGAGCCAGAAGACCGGCAAAGAGGGGCTTTTCACTATCCGCTGGCGGGTTTCCTGAATGCAGGTATAACCTTTGCGTTATTTATTTCGTTGTTTTCTATAAGTCTTATGTTATAAATAAGTGCTAAATAAATAATATAAGGGTTATGGGTATGCAATCAAAACATCGCCGCATTATGCGGGAGCAGTTGGATAAAACGTTTGAAACGCTAAGCAAAGTCAGAGGGGTACAGCCGCCTGTAAAGGGTTGGCTGCGTGCGATCCGTGAAGCCCTGGGGATGTCTGGCAAGCAGCTCGGCGAGCGCATCGGTGTCAGTCAGCCACGAATCGTCCAGATGGAGAAGGACGAACTCTCCGGTGCCCTGACATTGAAGACCATGCGCCAGGTCGCTGAGGCGATGGATTGCATGTTTGTTTATGCCTTGGTTCCTCGCACCAGCCTTGAAGAGACCATGCGCGATCAGGCCAAAAAAGTCGCGGAAAAACGCCTTTCCCGTACCTCCCACACCATGCTGTTGGAAGATCAACAGGTGTCGAATGATGAACGGAAAAAGATGCTCGAGGCCAAGGTGGAAGATCTGATACGCGAGTTGCCTAAGGACTTCTGGTCGGACAAGTCATGAATTTCGAGTATCCCGAAGGGGCAACACCGCTCGATCTCGATGAAGCACAAGGGCTCTTGTTGCCACACATCAGCACCAGGGCCGAGCTTGATCGCTGGGAGCAAGAGAATATCTCTGAGGCCGAAGATGCCGTTTTCAGGCGGCGGCAAAAGGATGTCCTGACCGAGAAGTATGCTCGAACACTGCACAAGAGGATGTTTGGCAATGTCTGGCGCTGGGCTGGAGATTTCCGCCGCAGCCAGAAGAATATCGGTATCGAATGGATGCAAATACCCGTGGCTCTTCATCAGTTATTCGATGAGGTCAATGGATGGTTGGAGTACGGAGCGTATCCGCCTGATGAGATAGCCGCCAGATTTCATCATCGGTTGGTCGCCATTCACGCCTTTCCCAACGGCAATGGGCGCCATGCCCGACTCATGGCGGATATCGTTCTGGTGCATCTGCTCGGCCAGGAGCGCTTCAGTTGGGGACAAGAGAATCTCACCAATGCCGGTGATTGCCGTCGCTACTACATTGAGGCTTTGCGGGCAGCCGATCAACATGATTATGTGCTTCTGCTGGCCTTTGTCCGTTCATGAATCCAAAGCACAGAATGACCACATATACAGGAGCAACCATGTCCGCCAATCTGAACAAGTTCAAAGCGATCCTGCTGGATAGTTTCAGTTCGATCAAGCCGATCTGGATTTCGGCATCTACCACATCATGAATTCGAAGCGGGATGAGATTGAGAAGTTTCTCGACAGGGATCTGCTGCCGCAGGTGAAGACCGCCTTTGAGGAGTTTCAGGGGGATGATCAGAGCTCGGTTCGTGAGGAGATGGAAAAGGTTAAGAAAGCATCTGAGGACCTGGGGGTTGATCCGGAATCTTCGCCCAAGTACCAGGAGCTCAAGCAGAAGCTCTCCGGTGCTGTTGATGTTGTGGCGCTGGAAAACGAGGTGTTTTCACAGTTGACCAATTTCTTCCGGCGCTACTATCAGGGGGGGGATTTCCTGAGCCTGCGCCGTTACAAGGCTGGGGTTTATGCGATCCCTTATGAGGGTGAAGAGGTCAAGCTCCATTGGGCCAATGCAGATCAATACTACATCAAGTCGTCTGAGGACTTCCGGGATTATTTCTTTACACTTGCTTCCGGAAAGAAGGTGCACTTTAAGCTGGTCGAAGCCTCCACAGAGCAGAACAACAAGAAGGAGCAGGCCGGTGAGGAGCGACGATTCATTCTCTGCGAGGATACGCCGGTCGTTGAGCAGGGTGGAGAGTTGTATCTTCGCTTTGAGTACAGGCCGGCCCAGGGAAAAGCTAAGCAGGCTGCGCTGAATGGCGCTGCAGTAGAAAAAATCGGTTCAATCGCTGAATTCATGGGTGACCACTGGTTCAGGCAAATCGCCAAGTGTATGATATAGCGCTAGTTTTACAACTCCAAAACTTTTGAAGCCGTAGGCTTTTTTCGTGGTCACTTTTGCCTTGTTGTTGAGACCTTCCACAGCACCCAAGGCAATCTGCTCTTTAGCCCGGAACCAGTTGAGGATCAGGCCCCGATGAGAACGCAACATCCGGGCGATCTTCTTCATCGGATCGATCCGTGAGCGCATGGTTCGCTTGCACCAATCATCCATAAATTTGCTCGCCCACCCGACACTTTTGTAGTCCCAGAACCTCTGGAAATCCTCCTTGAGGAGGTAGGCTCGGACTGTCTTCAGGTTGATGGCGACAAGCTCTTTTAACTTGGTGGCCTGGTTCTCCGTGCAGTTCTCTGGGCGCTTGAGCAGGCACCAACGACTGCCGGTGAGCACTGCTTTCTTGCCCTTAGCTTTAAGTGTTTTGACCTCTGTCGCCCGTACTTTATCAATGGCCTTGTTCATATGGCTCATGATGTGGAAACGATCCAGAATATTGAGTGCCTGACCTGCCTTTTCGGCCACAACAAGCAGGTACGGTTTCCACATGTCGGTACACACGAAGCGCAGCAATGACGAACGTTCGGGGCCAAACTCCTCGAAGAAGCTCAGCAGTGTTTTCTTCGTGCGATCTTTACCAATCCAGAGCAGTCTCTTGCGGCCGTTGTCGATCTGGTAGACCAGCGTCAGAAACTTGGAGCCTTTCTTCCTCCAGCAGATTTCGTCGATGCCGATTGCGGTTATGTTATTCAGGTTACGGTTGGCCAAGCCCCAGGCAACTGCCATCTTTACGGAGCGAAATACGTTGTCCCAATTGGTCTGGAATGCATCGGCCGTCTCTTTCCAGGAGAGACGCCTTGCCCATTTGGCAAGAAACCATGCGTAGGTAGTGGTTAGGTGATTTTTACCTTCAGCCCATGGAACCCGTTCCACCTTGACGCCACAGTGAGGGCAGTCGACACGCCGCATGGCATACAGGAAGAATGCGGCGATGCCCCACATCGGAACAAACTCAAAGCGCCTGAGCGGTAAGGTATCGTAGCCGGGGCCGGGGGTGCCGCAAGCGGAACAAACAGGGCGGCTTCCCTTGCGTGGTCGAATTTCGATTTCAAGGAGCAACCGCTTTGCCTTCTCAACCAGACGGATGGAGCCATACACAAAACCATGATGCAATTGAATCCGATTCAGTATAGTCTTGAGCAGCATCCCGTTCTCCTTTTCTAGCGATGGTTTTCTTGGTCGAAACCCATAGTGCCGGATTTGAGGACGGGATGCTCTTTTTTTCGTTAACCAGGTAGCTGCTCAGACCCCCATTCCCTGAAATCTGCCCACAAATTCAGCGGAAGAACCCCTTTTTTTTGCCTACTCCCACTTACTAATCTACAGCGAAGGGATTAATTGCGCCTTGTAGGCTCGATCCTTTTTTCTACAAGAAAGATGACATTTAATATTTCGTAACGGTCCACTAAAATCTTTTTTTCTCCAAAATATTTTTCTGATTTAACCTTTATTTTGTATTCACCATTAGCCAGTTTTCCCAAAAAATGAAAATTCCCATTATGGTCAGATGTAGTTTCTAAAACTATATCTTCATTTTTAATAAGAATAATCTCTTCAAATTTTACAGGTATAGTAAAGTTTGACAAGAGAATCCTACCTTTAATTGAAGTATCAACTATTTTTCTTTCAAACACCGGAAGACGAACTGCTTCAGCGTAAACAGGCTGTTTATAATGTTTTCCGCTAAGGTAATTAAATATTGATTTTTTCTCGGTCTCTGGTCCATAAGCGCAACTTGAAATGTAAAAAGATAATATAAATAAAACAAAAAAATAATTGTTTTTAAGCATCTTGTCTTCTCCCAAATCAATTAAAAAGGGCTCTGGGGTCGGACCAAGCCAACCTGTCGATATGACAGCAAATATGCTCAATATCAGGGCCTAAGACGCCCTTAGAAGCCCCTTTCCCGGGCAAAAATGGCAGGTTTAAGGATTGAACTGATACGGCTTATCAATCGGCATCATATCCCCGGACAAGTCTGGCACATTACCCATCGGTGTCACAAACCAGCTGAATTTCAAATCAAAACTTTCAACAAATGGCCCTTTTTGTTGAAAGCTGCATCGCGCCTTCCCCTTCCCCCGTGATGCAGGGGGGGACCATTTTGGAAAAAGCTGGATAACTGTTCGAGCAGAGTTAATTTTTTCATGCCAGGAGAGGATGTTGGCCAGGCGCTTGCCGCAGTGCAGACATCTAACCTGAAATTGCTTTCAAGGTAGATGAATGTATTGCTTCCGATCGTGATTTTGATGATTTTCGTGGATTGACAGAAGAGGAGTACCGTTACCTTCTAACAGAGGGAGATAAAGGCAATTTCGTCATTGATGGCGTAATCCTGAAATGATGCTGGAAAAGAGTTCGCCTCACAGGAGTTTCTCAAGGTTGCCACCAAAAAGTGAAATCGCCTGCCGCGGACTTGCGCTTTTCAAAGATCCTCCCATACTACCTCGTAACTGGCGCTGCGCCCGCCGCCTGGGTTGGGTCGCAACAAGCCCTGATCGACCAAGTCAGCAAGTTCGCGCTGCGCAGTCGCTTTGCTGACCCCAGCCAGGCTGGCGAACTTGCGCGTCGTCATCCCTCCCTCGAAGCCGCCGGGGCCGCAGTCGAGCAGCCGATTGAGCACCTTGCGCTGACGCTCGGTGAGACTCGCCCCGGCGTGCCGCTGCCAGAAACGGGCTTTTAGCAGCACCCCGGCGAGGAGCTCCTCCGAGCGTCCGACCGCCCTTTCAAAACTGCCGAGGAACCACTCCAGCCAAGCGGTGATGTCACCGTCCCCCTTCTGCGTCTGCTCCAAAACCGCATAATAGGCCTCGCGTTCAGCCATAATCTGTGATGAAAGGCTGTAAAAGCGGGCTGGGAGTTTCTCGTCTTGGGCCAGCGCCATGTCGGTCAGTGCGCGGGCAAGACGGCCGTTGCCATCCTCGAAGGGGTGGACGGTCACGAACCGGAAGTGCGCTACCCCGGCTCGCACAAGGCCGTCCATCGTTTCCAAGGATTCTCCCCACCAGGCAAGAAAGCGCTCGATCTCTGCCCCGACCTGCTCTCCCGGCAGGGCCTCGTAGTGGACAGTTTCGCGGCCAACGGGGCCGGAGACGACTCGGGAAAAGCGCCGCCTGCCAACCCTTCAGCCGCTCGTCGGTCAAGGACGACCGGTAGTTAAGGGTGGCGTCCAGCAGCACCTCGATCAACCCATCAATTTTACGTGGCGCCGGCGGCAGCCCCGCAGTCGGCAGTCCCAAACGCCGCGCCACCGAAGAGCGGACCGAGCTCCGGTCGAGGCTCTCCCCTTCGATCGCCGCCGTCTTCACCGCCTCTTCGGTCAGAATTTCCGCCTGCGCCTTCTGCCCCAAGTCGAAACCGAGTGCCGCAGCTTGGCTGAGCAGCTTCCCCTGCGCCAGTCGGGCGAGCCCGAGCGGTTTCAACAACCGCTCGCTCTGCCAGTGCAGATTCGGCCAGCCGGGGGACTGCCAGATGTAATGAGGCATTTATCCTCCGCAATCACGTCAATTTTTGATGCGATTATAGTAATTAATCACCTCAGCTGCAAGAGCCAACGACATCAAGTTACGTTACCATTTTTTTTGTCCCTGACTGCCGCTGGGGTCGGACCAAGCCAACCACCCGGAATAATTATAAAAGTGACCAATAATGAGATTGATTTGGCTCTTAAAGGCCCCTTTTCACCCCAAAAAAGGGGCCTTTAAGTGGATAGGCATGGGGCACGTCGTTCACAGTACAAATTGATAGAACTTTCAACAAAAGGCGGCTTCTGTGGACTAAGACCCTGTGTGGCGAGCCGGGCCGCTGCTTAATTGTTGAAACTTCCAAAGGCCAGTATTCAGTAGCGGGGTCACCCCGTTGCCAAGTTTCACTTTTTACTCTTCCTATTAATGCATCATATTTTAGTAACGGGAATGGCCTACCCCAAAAATCGGGTGGGCCATTCTTGTTTCTGTGGATAGGGAGTTTTGGGAAAGGAGCCTTGAGGCAGGCAGTAGGCTCCACTGTTGATAATAAAGATTTGACCCCATTCCCCCATTCCCCAAATTTGCCCCCATTCTCCTACGAGGCGGTGGGTTGTCGGTTGCTTCCCGCAGCGTTTCGAAATAGAGCGAAACCGCATGGGCGGCCTGCTCCTGCCGACCAGACGATTGCCGTTTTGCCTGCAGCTTGGCGGTAAAGAGCCGGGTCCTCTCCGACCGCGAATGCGGTGGGGAATACTTGCCGCAGAAATCAAGATAATACCGGAGCCAGTTTATATAATGTACTCGCTGGTCGGAGGGCACCGCCCGTTTTTCAAGAACTGTCTGATACTTGGCGAGAACGTCTTTTGGGATATTTAGCATGAGAAGTTATCCAGTTTCTATTTAAGCACACCATTGGGGGTGTTATCCAATTGAAAACATAAATCATTCCAGGCTATTGCGTCAATGTGGAAACTCTCTTACCCTTGACACGAGGCAAAAGACGGATAAAGTCTATAAGAACTATCTAATGGTTTGTTCGGCTCTGTATTAAACTGGCAACTGGAAAACGAATCTTCTTATTTTCTACTTGTATAATGATGACAGACGCAGGAGACCACACAAAATGGAACCAGGCAAAGGTTCAAAGCATAGAGGACTCAGCAATATATCCGGTAATAGCGAAGACGTAGCCAAATACTACGACAACTGGTCCAGTGATTATGATGAGACTCTTGCCGAATGGCGTTACGATGCACCTGAACAAGTGGCTTTAATGCTTATGGCTGAACTCTCGCGGAAATCGGTAATTTTGGACGCTGGTTGTGGAACTGGAATAAGCGGCAGGGCGTTGCGCTCAGCCGGGTTTGAAACCGTTGACGGAGTTGATGTTTCCCGTCGATCCCTAAAAATCGCCGGAATGTCTGGCGTATATAGCACTTTACGTTTGATGGACATGCAACGTTTTCCTTTACCCATTGCAGATGGCCAATACGACGGACTTGTATGTGTAGGCGTTCTTACGTACCTAACCGATAGCACTGGTACACTACGAGAGTTCAATCGAATAGTCAGATCAGGAGGGGTCGTCGTTTTTACGCAGCGAAGTGATTTGTTCGCAAAGCGTAATTTTCGAACCGTGCTTAAAGGACTGTCAGGTGAGGGTTGGATCGAACATGTGCGCATCTCTGAACCGCGTCCTTACCTACCAGATAACGAGGAATTTGGTGACAAGATTCTTGTGCACTATGTTTCTTATACGGTCGTCTAAGGTGATACGGAACAGGATTGCATAGTCGGCATTGCCGCTCTTTCAGGGAAACTCGCCCCGGGGTCGGACCAAGCCAACCACTCGAAATGATAATAAAAACGGTCAGTAGCATGATGGATTTGGCTCTTAAAGGCTACTTTTTACCCCAAAAAGGGGCCTTTAAGTGGATAGGCATGGGGGCAAGTCGTTCACAGTACAAATTAATAGGCCTTTCAACAAATGGCGGAAAAGTTGAAGTCGAATTCACCCGGGATCAAGTGGCTGGCAACTCCACGCGGTGGTTCCCTTGACCTGGTGGAGGAGGACTTTTAGACTTTGTCTGTAAAACATCTCCGACAGCACCTGCTTGACTGGATCGAGGCAGACAGCCTGGGGGATTTTCTGCCCGAGGTGGCGGCCCTGGACGGGGTCAACCAGTCCCCCGACTACCATGCCGAAGGTGACGCGCTGACCCATACGCTGCTCGCCTTGAAATCGCTGCCAGAGCAGGTGGATGAACGGGTATTTTGGGCGGTGTTGCTGCACGATATCGGCAAGGCCGAAACCACTGCCTTCGTTGACGGGCGTTGGCGTTCCTATGGTCACGACCGGGTGGGTGCGAAGATGGTGCCGGGAGTGCTGGCGCGCTTTGGCCGCAATGAACTGGCCGAAGATGTGATCTGGCTGGTGGCCCGTCACCATTTTGCCATGGCCTGGGGCGATTCGGTCGCCCGGGGGCTCAGCTGGCGACAGCGGCGCTTTTGCAGTCACAGGCTTTTTCCTCTGCTGCTGCAGGTGGCCTATGCTGATGCCGCGGGCTCAAGGGGGATCAGCGACAAGGGGCTGCTTGCCCGAAGGATAGAAAAGCTGGCCCGCAAGGCCGGGCTTCTGGGCGCAGATGAGGTCTGAGATGGGGATTCCAGCGGCCGTATCTGGCTGGGGGGGTAGGGCATTTCAGCCACGGACCGCACTCGCGACGCCACAAATAAAAAAGGTCTGCCCCAAGTGGGACAGACCTTTTTATCTATTGGCGGGAGCAGATGAGAATCGAACTCACCGGGGACGGGATACGCCCCCCACCGGTTTTGAAGACCGGGAGCGTCACCAGACTACTACCTACTCCCAAAGCTGCTCTTTAATATCATAAATCCAAGCCTGCTGGCAAGTGTCGGTGCTGAGAAAAAACGATAGCCAAAGTCGACGGTCAGGTTGCTGTTGACCTCGTAGCCGGCCCCAACGCCGACCTGGTAGGCGAAGACGGTGTCGTCGTCATCGAAGGAGACCGTGGAGAAATTCGGCTCGGCGTCGAGGACCACGAAGGCGCCGCCGAGGCCGCCGCCCAGGTAGGGGGTGAGGCGGGTGGTGGTTTTGATGTCCCAGAAAACATTGAACAGCAGGCTGTACAGGGTCAGGTCACCATCGGCGCCGAGGTTGGTGCCGGCGCTCTCGAACTTTTCGACGGTGTTGGAGCGGTAGCCGACTTCGCCCTCGAAGCGCACCTGGTTGCCGTAGTCATGGCCGAAAAACGCCGAAAGGCTCAGGCCCGGGTCGAAGGGGGTGTCGAACGCCTGGCTCTGGTCCCTGTAGTCGAGGCTCGAGTCCTGCGCCAGATTGAGGCCGATGCTGGCGCCGAAATAGTCGTGTTCCAAAGCAAAAACCGGTGCCGAGGCGCTGCTCAGAACCAGCAGGGCTACCAGGGTGAGAATCGCTCTGTTCACCTTGTCCTCCTAGGAATGAATTAAAAATTGCAGTGCAAGACTGATAGCCTGTTCAGGGACGAATAACCCGACCTGCCTGTTGCAGGGTTTCGGCGATATCCAGCATGTTGGTCACCCTGCCGACGGCCAGTTTGTCCTTGAGATTGAAAAACTCCAGGCAAAGCCCGCAACTTGCAATATCAGCGCCCGCGCAGGCGAGCTTGTCGAGGGCCTCGAGGGCCTCGGACCCCTGGGCGGTGAGCTTGACGCCGCCGTTGACAAAGAGCAGAGTGTCGGGCGCCTGGTCCATTTCGGTCAGGGTGATGAGAAAGTTGCGCAGCAGGATCCGGCCCAGCTCGTCATCGCCATGGCCCATGGTCTCAGCGGCGATAAAGGCCACGGTCTTACCCTGGGCGGGGGAGGCCGCTTTGGCCTCGACCGCCTGGCCAGGGGCCAGATCGAGGGAAAACCCGCCTTCGGTGCTGTTGACCAGAACCTGGTAGCCGAGGCTTGCGGCCATGCGGGTGACGTTGTCCCGGGCGATTTCGTCGCCGACCAGAACACGCAACCCTGCATCAGGTCGGGCGAGGAGTTGCTTGCGGGTTTCGACGACGGGATGAGGGCATTTGTGGGCCCGGCAGTCCAAGGTTTCCATGGTGTTTCTCCGTAGGGCAAGGTATGTCAAAGGTGGCAAAACTATAGAGGAAAAGCGCTCTTTTGGCAAGGGCGGCGGGGCAGGCCTATGGTATATTTCTGTGCTGCTGATAAACTTGTGCGCTGCGGGCGTTTTATCCCGCAAACCTGTTTACCACAATAAATAAGGAGAGACCTTAATGCGCAAAATGCTAGTACTGATGGCTGCCGCCCTGATGCTTGCCGGCTGCGGCGACAAGGGTAAAGAGCTGTATGAAACCGCCCAGTTCGAGGAAAAACAATATAACGCCCAGCACGCAAGCGAGCTCTACAAAGAGATTCTCGAGCGCTATCCCGAATCTCCTTACGCTGCCAAGGCCAAAGTGCGCCTGGCCGAGCTTGAGCAATAGGCAGAACCGTCCCGTTCGGGATTTGTGAAGGATCGGGTCCTAAGAGTCAATGGACTCAAGATAGTCGCGAAGGGATTTAAAGCCCATCATCTTGGCCATGGGAAGCTGAAAGACGAAGGGCAGGACGACAAAATAGAGGGCGGTTGCCATTGCTCCGAGCCAGACGGACAGCTGGAACGCCAGGCTCAGGCCGGCCAGGCACAGCACCAGCCAGAGCAGGTCGATGCCGACTTGCGGCATGACCTGGTGCGGATAGAGCCGGGGGCGACGCCCCGGCGGCAATTTTCGGCACATCAGGCTGAAGGAGTGGATCAGCCCTGCCGCCAGAAGCAGGATGGCGCTGAGGGTGGGCAGCATGGCGGCGCCTAGCTGCGGGGCACCAGGCGGGCCACCGACTCGACGTGGGGGGTCTGGGGGAACATGTCCACCGGCTGCACCTCTTCGGTGACGTACCCGAGGCGTTGCAGGATGTCGAGGTCTCGGGCCAGGGTTTCGGGATTGCAGGAGACGTAGATCAGGGTGCGCGGGGCCAGTTCGGCCAGGGCGCTGAGCACCTCCTCCTCGCAGCCGCTGCGCGGCGGGTTGACGACGGCGACGCTTCCGGGCGGAAGTTCGGCCGCCAGGTCATGCACCAGCTCTGCGGCGTCGCCTGCCTGAAAGGTACAATTGCCCAGCTCGTTCATCCGGGCGTTTTCCCGGGCGTTGCGCACTGCATCTTCGACCACCTCGATGCCGATGACGCGGCCGGCGTCTTTGGCCAGGTTCAGGGCGATGCCGCCGATGCCGCAGTAGAGGTCGACCGCGCTCTCGTCTTTAGAGAGGCCGGCCCAGCGGCGTACCAGCTCGTAGATGCGTGCGGCCTGCTCGTTGTTGACCTGGAAGAAGGAGGTGGGGGCGATACGCAGGCGAATGTCTCCGACCTGATCGATCAGGTCGGGGGGGCCGATCAGCCTGAGGGTCTCACGGCCCATGACCACGTTGCCCTCGCTGGCATTGATGTTTTGATGCACGGAGATGACCTCGGGCACCTTTTTCTTCAACCATTTGGCCAGGTGGGTCAGTTGCCGGTATTCTTTTTCGGCGGTGACGAAGGTCACCATCGCCTTGTTCATTGCCGGGCTGACCTTGACAAGCAGATAGCGAAGCAGGCCGCGGCGGGTCCTCGGGTTGTAGACATAGATGCCCAGCTTCTCGATTTCACTTTTGACCACCGCCACGATCTGGTTGATGAGTGGGTGGTGCAGCGGGCAGTCGCTGATGTCCACAGCCTCGTGGGAGCCTCGGCGGTAGAGGCCTATTTTGATCTGTTTGCGGTCTCGCTCGATCACCAGTTTGGCGTTGGTCCTGTAGCCGAGGGGGTGTTTCGCCGCCCAGATCGGCTGCAGTTTGGCCTGGTTAAGCTGTCGGTAGCGGGCGAGGGAGTCGCGCACCTTCTGCTCTTTGAAATCGAGTTGCCCCCGGTATTTCATGGAGATCAGCGAGCAGCCCTGGCAAGACCTGGCCATGCGGCAGGGCGAGGGGGTGCGTTGAGGACTTTTTTCCACCACTTTGAGCAGGCGGCCAACAATACGGCGCTGCCCCTCGTGCTGGATACCGGCCACAACTTTTTCGCCGGGCAAAACCCCTGCGACAAGCACTTCCTTGTTCTGATAGCCTGCGACGCCGAGGCCGTCTTCGTTGAGTTCGCGGATCTCGAGGTCCATGGTCGGCAGCGGGGCGCGCTTGGTTTTTGCGCGCGGTTTTGGGGCGGATTTCCTCATAAAAACCTTTATTTCTGCTATTTAATCTTTAGAAACTTTGGGAGGGCACATTACCCCCTCAGCGGGGTTCTGTCAATTATTTGTGCTCTGCCACGGGGAGCCTGAAGGTAAAGGTGCAACCGGCTTCGGCTGCGCATTTGACCCCGACCTGCCCGTTGAGCTTTTCGGCGATGCGCTTGACAATTGAAAGACCCAGTCCGTAGCCCTCCTGGGTGTGCGTTCTGGGCACTTTGCCGTAATCGAAAATGCCTTCAAGGGCCTCGCTGGCCATCCCCCGACCGTTATCCCGGACCCAGAATTCCACATAGCCGTCTTCGCCTGCGGAGCCGCCGACAGTGATCCTGGGCGGGGCCCCCCCGTATTTGATCGCGTTGCTTAAGTAATTGAACCAGATCTCTTCGACCCAGGGTGCATGCCCCAAGGCTACCGGAAACCGCTCGGGCAGCTCGATCTCCGCCCCTTGGGCGGTTGCGAGGCCTTTCAGGCGCTCCATCGCCTCGCTGATGACTTCTGACATGTCGATCGGCCTGGTCTGCACCTGGTCTTTGCTGATGCTCGAAAGCAGCAGCAGTTCGTCGATGATCTGGTTGATCTTGCGGCCGGTCTTGCAGATCTCCTTGACCGAATCCCTGATCAGCTTGCGAGAGAGTTCCTGGGAGGCCTGATCGAGGAGGTCGCTGTGGCCGATCAGGACGGTCAGCGAGGTCTTGAGATCGTGGGCTACGGTGTGGGCGAAGGCGTCGAGCTCTTGATTGCGGAATTTTAGGGCTTCTTCGGCTTCTTTGCGGACGGTGATGTCCGAGACAAAGGCCAGGGCCAGGGCGCCGTTGGCGGTTTCGAGGTGGCTGAGACCGATCTCCACGGGAAATTCGCTGCCGTCCTTGCGCTGCCCGGCAAGCTCCATCCCCTGGCCCATGGGCCTGATGCGGGGGCTTTCGAAATAGTGGGCGATATGCCGGTCATGGGCCTGGCGATAGCGGTGGGGGAGCAGTTCTGTAAGGGGTTTTCCGATGATCTCCTCCCTGGTGTAGCCGAAGATCTGCTCGGCCCTGCTGTTGATCAGCACGATGGTGCCGAAATTGTCGATGATGACCACCCCCTCGCCCAGCGATTCGAGGAGGGTGCGGACGGTGACGTCCCCCTGGAAAAGGCCTGCGGCAAAGGCGATCCTGCGTTGGGTTCGGAGCTCTTTTTCGAGGCGTTCTTTCTCGCGTTCGAGCTCGGAAATGGAATCCTGAACCTTGCCCGGTTCATCTGTCTTTCTGGTCATATCAATTTATCCTTGGCGGAAGAGAAGACATATCTAGTTTCCATCCGGAAACTAGGGATGGGACTAGCGCAGTTTTCATATGGGAAACGAGCAATTTTTAGCAAGGTCAAGAAAATCAAGGCCTTGCGCGGAGACGTACACCGTACGTCGCACAAAGTAAGGCCGCAGATTGGCGCAGAGATTGCGGAAAAGGGCCGTTTCCGGATGAAAACTATCTATAAGATTACTAAATAAGTCTTTAGGAGCAAGATACTACGCAATGGGTTTTTTATGCAAAGAGGCAGGCCTTGCTGCCGAGTTCGAGGGTTTTAATTGGCTCGGGCGTCAGGTTGCTTGACTAAGGATGCTGACAGTCGCTACACTTTATCATTTCTTAGCCCCGATGAATAAAAACCGATGAATATATATGTCAGAAACGAAAAGGCCATGACTCGTATCTCCCGGCAGATCAAAATCGGCAATGTCGCCATCGGCGGCGGCGCTCCGGTCTCCGTCCAATCGATGTGCAATACCGATACCCGCAACTCCCTTGCCACCCTGAACCAGATAGAGGCTCTGCATGAGGGCGGTTGCGAGATCGTGCGCTGCGCGGTCCCCGATGCCGAGGCGGCCTCGTCCCTCAAAGCGATATGTGCCAAAAGCCCCATCCCGGTGATTGCCGATATCCACTTCGATTACAAGCTGGCCCTGGGCTCGCTGGAGGCGGGGGTCGATGGCCTGCGCCTTAACCCCGGAAATATCGGGGAACGCTGGAAAGTCGAGGAGGTGGTCAGCGCCTGCGCCGAGCGCCGGGTGCCGATTCGCATCGGGGTCAATGGTGGCTCGCTCGAAAAGGAACTGCTCGCCAAATATGGCCATCCGACCTCCGAGGCGATGGTTGAAAGTGCCCTGGGGCACATCCGTATTCTCGAAGATCTCGGTTACGACCAGATCAAGGTGAGCCTCAAGGCCTCGGATATCCGCCGCACCGTCGAGGCATACCGGCTGCTGGCCGGCCAGGTCGACTACCCCATGCATATCGGCATCACCGAAGCGGGCACCACCTGGAGCGGCACCATCAAGAGTGCGGTGGGCCTGGGCACCCTGCTTTACGATGGCATCGGCGATACCTTGAGGGTTTCGCTGACCGGCGACCCCGTCGAAGAGGTGCGGGTCGGCTATGAAATCCTTAAATCCCTCGAGTTGCGAGAGCGGGGACCGGTCTTTGTCAGCTGCCCGACCTGCGGCCGCTGCCAGGTCGACCTGATCCCCATCGCCGAGGAGGTCGAGCGCCGCCTGCACGATTTTCCCAAAAAGATCACTGTGGCGGTTATGGGCTGCGTGGTCAACGGGCCGGGCGAGGCGCGCGAGGCCGATGTGGGGATTGCTGGCGGCAAGGGGCAGGGGCTGCTGTTTCGCCATGGCGAGGTCGTGCGCAAGGTGCCCCAGGAGCAGCTGGCCGACGCCCTTGTGGAAGAAGCCTGGAAGATGGTCGAGGCGCCGAAGGAGTCGTAATCGGTTGCTGCCCGGCTTCTGCAGTGCCGGGGCAGGCCCCACCTAACTTCAGACCGTTCGGCCTGAGCCTGTCGAAGGCCTTTTCGCAGGCCGGTAAACCGATGCTTCGACAAGCTCAGCATGAACGGGTCGGGAACAGCCGGAGCGGCAACTTTTTCCCCTTTCAGGAATGATTTTCTTGGTGTCTTCGTGGCAATAATTTATTGCTTTGGTTGCATTTTCGCTTTTTCGAACCCCAATCAAGGAGGATCACATGTCATCCCTGACCAGCTCTGAAGCCTGGCAGGCTCTCGAAGCCCATCGCAAGGTCATCTCCGAAACGCATATGCGCGAATTGTTTGCCGAAGATCCCCGGCGTTTCGAGACCTTCGTCTTGCGCCTGGATGACATGCTCTTTGACTATTCCAAGAACCGCATCACCTCCCGGACCATGGAGCTGCTCGTCGATCTGGCACGCCAGGCCGGGCTTGAAGAGAAGAGGCGGCAGATGTTTGACGGCGCGAAGATCAACTGCACAGAGCAGCGGGCGGTGCTGCACGTGGCCTTGCGCAATCGCTCGAACCGGCCGATCCTCGTCGACGGCGAGGACGTCATGCCCGGGGTCAACGGGGTGCTGGCCAAGATGCGCACCTTTGTCGACAAGGTGCGCAGTGGCGAGTGGACCGGCTTTACCGGTCTGCCGATTCGCAACATCGTCAATATCGGCATCGGTGGTTCGGATTTGGGGCCGCTGATGGTGACCGAGGCCCTTAAGGCCTACGGCAGCGATGATCTGCGGGTTCACTTCGTCTCCAACGTCGACGGCACTCACCTTTGCGAAACGCTGCGTCATCTCGAGCCCGAAACGACCCTCTTTCTCATCGCCTCCAAGACCTTTACCACCCAGGAAACCATGGCCAATGCCGAATCTGCCAAGGAGTGGTTTCTTGAGCAGTCGGGCGACGCAAGCGATGTGGCGCGGCATTTTGTGGCCATTTCGACCAACGTCGAAAAGGTCAGCGCCTTCGGCATCGATCCGCAAAACATGTTCGAGTTCTGGGACTGGGTCGGGGGGCGCTATTCGCTGTGGTCGGCCATCGGTCTTTCCATCGCCCTGTATGTCGGCATGGACCGTTTCGAAGACCTTCTTGAAGGGGCACACCGGATCGATGAGCACTTTCGCACCGCGCCCCTGGAGCAGAATGTCCCCGTGATCATGGGGCTGCTCGGGGTCTGGTACAATAATTTCTTTGACGCCGACTCCCATGCCGTGCTCCCCTATGACCAGTACCTGCACCGCTTTGCGGCCTATCTGCAGCAGGGCGATATGGAGAGCAACGGCAAGCAGGTGACCCTCGACGGCAGCCGGGTCGATTACTCCACCGGACCGATCATCTGGGGCGAGCCGGGGACCAACGGCCAGCACGCCTTCTACCAGTTGATCCACCAGGGGACCAAGCTGGTGCCGACCGATTTCATCGCACCCATCGAAAGCCACAATCCGCTGGGCGATCATCACCGGCTGCTGCTGTCCAATTTCTTTGCCCAGCCC
Source organism: uncultured Desulfuromonadales bacterium (assembly GCA_945787465.1). GTDB lineage: Bacteria > Desulfobacterota > Desulfuromonadia > Desulfuromonadales > Trichloromonadaceae > CALZIZ01. Next base: position 10,189 of record CALZIZ010000094.1, on the reverse strand, counting down.
GAGGCCCTGATGAAGGGCAAAACCGAAGCGGAGGCCCGCCGCGAACTTGCCGAGGCCGGGTTGGGCGAGGAAGAGCTGGCGGCGCTGCTGCCGCATAAGGTTTTTCCCGGCAACCGGCCGAGCAACAGCATCCTGTTCAAGAGGCTGACGCCGAAGACCCTCGGTTCGCTGGTGGCCCTTTACGAGCACAAGATCTTTGTGCAGGGGGCGATCTGGAATCTCAATTCCTTCGACCAGTGGGGGGTGGAACTGGGCAAGCAGCTTGCCAAGACCATCCTCCCCGAATTGCAGGGGGAAGGGGAGGTCGCCGGTCACGATGCTTCGACCAACGGGCTGATCAACTATTATAAGAATAACCGCGACACCGAATAATTTGCATGGAGGGGCAAGACATGGAACTGAAGGATATGGACCTGGAACTGCAACCTGAAGAAATGGAACTCAACGGCTTCTGGATCGACCTGGGCAGCAGCGTGGTCAAGGATTCTAACTGGGAGCGCATCGAGCTGCTGACCGCAGAGCTGCTTGAAGAGCTGGCCAGCGCTGGCGGGGACACCCTCTACCGCGACCCTGACGACGGCCGCCTCTGGGAGAAGAGTTATCCCGCCAGCCACATAGCCGGCGGCGGCCCGCCGCGGCTCGCGGTCATTCTGCCCGGCGCGGCCAGGGAAAAGTACGGGATTTAAGGAAAAAACCTTCGCGAATGAATTCGCTCCTACAAAGACCATCCCGGCCCAGCTCGCATCATCATTGTAGGAGCGGCTTCAGCCGCGAAGGTTTTTGTCCCAAAGGCTTCGCGAATGAATTCGCTCCTACAAAAACCACTTCGGCCCAGCTCGCATCATCATTGTAGGAGCGGCTTCAGCCGCGAAGGTTTTCGGCCCCAAGGGCTTCGCGAATGAATTCGCTCCTACAAAAAACCATCCCAATCTACTTGCATCCCGAGCGCGTCGGCTTCAGCCGCGAAGGACAATTAGTCAGACCATTCGCCCGCTGCCTGCTGTTTCTGCCACCACGCCGGAAGATCGGCCACCGAGTCGAGAACCGCAGCCGGTTCAATCCCCTGCTCAAGATCGGTAGGGCGGTACTTGCCGGTGCGCACCAGGATTCCGCGCAGACCGAGGGTCTGGGCTGCGCCGATATCAACCTGGATATCGTCGCCCACCATGCAGGCCGCTGAGGGTTTGGCGCCCAGCTGCTCAAGGGCCGCCTCGAAGAAGGGCGCCGCCGGTTTGCCCAGAACCAGCGCCTGCAGGCCCGAGGCATTTTCCAGCGCAACGACGAAGGGGGCTACATCGAGGGTCAGCCCTTCGGCGGTTTGCCAGTAGCGGCTCATGCCCAGGGCGATCAGTTGCGGTCGCGGCTCGGCCATCAACAGGCGAAAGGCCCGGTTGAGGGTTGCAAAATCCCAGCCCTTGCCGAGGTAGCCGATCACCACCGCGGCCGCTCCGCTTTCGGCATTGCCTGGCAGCAGGGGCAGGCCGGTGAACTCCTGCCGGGTGGTCTCGGGCACGAACAGGGCGACCTGGCCCTTGATGTTCTTCTTCAGCCAGCGCGCCGCCACAACGGGTGGGGCGAGGATGCTTTGCGGGGGGATCTGCAGGCCGAAGCGGGCCAGTTTTTCTGCCAGGGCGCTGCGTGGGCGGGAGCTGGTGTTGGTCACAAAGAGATGGGGAATTCCCTGGCTGCGAAACCAGTCGATGGCCTCGGCAGCTCCGGAAATGGCCCGATTGCCCTCGTAGATGACTCCATCGAGATCGAAGAGTACGGCTTTCATGGCGTTGGTGCCTTTCTGCAAGCAATCCCGGTCCCCTATAATTCAAATCATAGCGAAAATTCCGAGGTTTGTTTCTTTGCCAGCGGACCGGCGAGGGGGAGGGCGATTTTCTTTTGGAAACGTGGAAGTTTGCTTCCGCAGCCATTTGGGAGGGCCTTTTGTCGGAGCGACTTCAGTCGCGAAAAGTCTTTTGGGGAAAAGCTTCGCGAATAAATTCGCTCCTACAGAGAAAGGCGTAAGGGGGAGGGTTTTTCGGGGGATCTTGAGTCGCGCATGGCTTTTTGGGAAAAGCTTCGCGACTGAAGTCGCTCCTAAAGGGGGATACTTAGGGGAGGGTAAATAGAAGGCAGCCCGTTAATTCGCCGCCACCGCCCGCTTGAAGGCCCAGGCCTCGATTTTCTTGATCTGCTCGGCCATGGTCACCGACAGGGGGACGGTGCGGCTGATGGCCTCCATGATGTCCTGCTGCACGGGCGCCCGGTCCTGGGCCAGGGCCTCGAAGGCAGCGCTGGTCACGGCCTGCTCGATCTCGGCCCCGGAGAAGCCCTTGGCCGAGTGGCCGAGCATGCTGCAGTTGAAGTTCTGCGGATCGAAGCCCTTTTTGGCCAGGTGGATGGTAAAGATCTCCTCGCGGGCGGCAACGTCGGGCAGGGCGACGTAGAAGATTTCGTCGAAGCGGCCCTTGCGCAGCATTTCTGCCGGCAGCATCTCGATGGCGTTGGCCGTGGCGGCGACGAAGACCGGTTGGCGCTTCTCCTGCATCCAGGTCAGAAAGTACCCGAGCACCCGCGAGGCGGCTCCGCCTTCGGCCTTGAACCCCTGACTCGATATCCCCGCCTCGATCTCATCGATCCAAAGTACGCAGGGGGCCAGGCTTTCGGCGGTTTTGCAGGCGGCGCGCAGGCTCGTTTCGGGCGAACCGAAGGTGCCGGCATAGACCGTGGCCATGTCGAGTCGCACCAGCGGCAGGTGCCAGCGGGCGGCTATGGCCTTGACGAAAAGGCTCTTGCCGCAGCCGCTCACGCCCATTGTCAGCACCCCCTTGGGCAGGTTGCGCCCCGCGCTGAGCGCCGCACCGCCGAAGGCTTTCTCGCGTTTTTCCATCCATTGCTTGATATTGCCCATGCCGCCGACCTGCTCGGGCTGGATGTCATTTTCGACGTATTCCATGATCCCGCTTTTGCGAATCTGCTGCTTGCTCTGAAACAGCGCGCCGACAAGGTCTTCGAGTCCGGCGCTCTTGGTGACCCTGGCCAGGCGCAGGGCGCGCTCGATATCGTTCAGTTCCAGTCCCTGGCAGGCCAGGGTCAGGCGGTCCAGGGCCTCGGCGCTGTCGAGCAGTTTATCGACCAGCGGGTCTCTGCTGCGTGAACTCTGCAGAAACGATTGGATTTCGCCGCGTTCGGGCAGGCCATGATCGAGGATCAGGATGTCATTGCGCAGCAGCGGCGGAATCTCGCAGGGTGTCCCCAGGATAACCAGGGTCTTGCCCGGTGCCCGACGGCCGGCGGAGAAGTCCTTCAGGGTCCGCTGCAAGTGGGGGTGGTTGTCCCAGAAGGCGCTGAGGTCCTTGAATATATAGATGCCCCGCCCCTCCTGGGAGATCGCCCACTCGAGAGCGGGTTGGGCCTCGCTGGTGCCCTGCTGGCCTTCGAAGCCGGAGTTGCAGTTCCAGATCCGTGGCAGCGGCATGCCCTTGATGACTTGCTGGGTTGCGCGTTGGATGAGGTTTTCGGTGCGGGTTTCGTTTTCGGTGGTGATGAAAAGCAGCGGCGTGCCCGCTGCAACCAGTTGGCTGAAGTTGGCCAGGTTCAGTGATTGATCCATGGGATTAGACCTCCTGCAAGGGTGGTGCAAAGATAGACTATCGGCAATCAAAAGTCCATGGCGGCGGCGAGGGCAAAGCAACAAGTTTCCTTGCAATTGCCCATGAAATAGGCTAATTTTCATCCGGAAACGGCCCTTTTCCGCAATCTCTGCGTCAATCTGCGGCCTTGCTTGTGCGACGTACGGTGTACGTCCCCGCGCAAGCCCTTGATTTCCTTGGCCTTGCGAAAAATTGCTCGTTTCCCATATGAAAACTGCGCTAGGAGGCTGTCGGACTTGACGGACCGTAACGAGAAATCGGATGTTCGAGACCAGATTTTCGAGGATTTGAGAGCGGATAGCAGGGCTATTTGTCGAAAATTGTCGAGAGTATGGGCCGATCAGCCGGTTTCGCAGTAGGTTCATGTTAAGCCCGACAGCCTCCTGGTCTCAGCCATAGTTCCCGGATGGAAACCAGGCTAGTTTCTGACCGGAAACCGGTCTACTCGGGGCCCCGACCGGGGCCTGTGCTTTCAATAGCGACGCTGGCGCGCCCAAGGTTTCGGAACTCAAGTCTCCATGTCTCGTCTATATAGATAATAATCATCAGAGGTTTTTCCCATGCGTTACACTCAGTACATGCTTAACACCCTCAAGGAAACCCCCTCCGATGCCGAGGTGATCAGCCATCAGCTGATGCTGCGCTCCGGCATGATCCGCAAGGTGGCGGCCGGGATCTACAGTTACCTGCCGCTGGGGCTGCGCTCGTTGCGCAAGGTCGAAAACATCGTCCGCGAGGAGATGAATCGGGCCGGGGCCATTGAAATCCTGATGCCCATGGTGGTGCCGGCTGAGCTCTGGGAGGAGTCGGGGCGCTGGGAGCAGTACGGCAAGGAACTGCTGCGGATCAAGGACCGCAAGGAGTCCCCCTTCTGCCTGGGCCCCACCCACGAAGAGGTGGTGACCGATATCGCCCGTCGCGAGATCCGCTCCTACCGGCAGCTGCCGGTCAACCTCTACCAGATCCAGACCAAGTTTCGCGATGAGATTCGCCCCCGCTTCGGCCTGATGCGCGGCCGCGAATTCATTATGAAGGATGCCTATTCCTTCGATCTTGACGAGCAGGGCGCAGATCAGGCTTATGAAAAGATGTACCAGGCCTACCGGCGTATCTTCACCCGCTGCGGGCTGAACTTTCGAGCTGTCGAAGCCGATACCGGCAACATCGGTGGCAGCGCCTCCCATGAATTCATGGTGCTGGCCGATGCGGGCGAGGATGCGATCGTCTCCTGTGACAGTTGCGAGTACGCCGCCAACGTCGAAAAGGCCGAGCTGGGTGATCCGGGACAGAGCGCCGCAGCCGCGGCCCAGGAGATGAAAAAAGTCCTCACTCCGGCGCGCAAGACCATCGAGGATGTGGCGCTGTTTCTCGAAACCAGCGCCGACCAGCTGGTTAAAACCCTGATCGTGCAGACCGACACCGGTGAGACCGTCGCCGTGCTGCTGCGCGGCGACCGGGAGCTCAACGAGATCAAGCTGTGCCGGCTGCTGGGGTGCAACTGGGTGGAGATGGCCCCCGAAGAGCTGGTCGTCAAGGCCACCGGCGCCCCGAGCGGTTTTGCCGGGCCGGTCGGGCTCAAGTTGCGTATCCTTGCCGATTTCGAGGTTGCTGTGATGAGTGACTTCATCGTCGGGGCCAATGAAAAGGATGCCCATTACACCGGCGCCAACCTCGGGCGCGACTTCGCCGTCGAGACCTTTTCCGACCTGCGCCAGGCCGTATCCGGCGATCCCTGCCCCCGCTGCGGGGGAAAGCTGCAGAGCTGGCGGGGGATTGAGGTCGGCCATGTTTTCAAGCTGGGCACCAAGTATTCAGCGGCCATGAATGCCACGGTTCTCGATGACCAGGGGCAGGACCAGGTGCTGTACATGGGCTGTTACGGCATCGGCGTCGGCCGTACCGTGGCGGCAGCGGTTGAGCAGAACCACGATGAGCACGGGATCATCTGGCCCATGCCCATTGCCCCCTTCCAGGTGCTGGTGACCATGGTCAACCCCAAGGACCAGGCCGTGGTCGAGGCCGCCGAGGCGCTTTACGGCGAACTCCAGTCGCGGGGCATCGAGGTGCTGCTCGACGATCGGGATGAGCGGCCGGGAAGCAAGTTCAAGGATGCCGACCTGCTCGGTATTCCCCTGCGGGTCACCGTCGGTGCCAGGGCGCTCAAAGAGGGGAGCCTGGAGTTGCAGCAGCGCAGCAGCGGCGAGCGTACCATGCTGCCTATCGCAGAGGCGGCTGACGCCCTTGCGCAGCAGGTTCGCGATGCGCTCTGCTGATCCCTTACTTTGGCCGGGTTAAAAGAATGAATAAGACGACCATTGATAGCGCTGGCCGGATTCTTCTGTCCAACGCGGTGGCCAGAGAGGTCGGCAATTGCCCCCTCGAAGTGGTCTCCCATTCGGATCGGCACATCCTGCTTGCCGATGGCGGGGCCTCCGGGAATGTGACCCTGACAGGAGTCCTCGGTGACCTCGGGGTGCCCGATCTGCTGTCGTTTTTCAACATGTTTCGCAAGACCGGGGTGCTGCGGTTTCGCCTCGCCGGCGGCAACAAGGACCTTTATTTTCAGGATGGGGAGGTGGTTTTTGCCACCAGCTCATTTCTGGAGGAGGACCTGGGCGAGATCCTTTGCGGGCTTGGCAAGATTGACCGGGATTCGCTGCAGCGGCTGCGCCGCCTGGCCAATGAAAAGGGCAGGCTGGGCAAGCTGCTGGTCGAAAAGGGAGCGGCGACACCCAAGGACCTTTGGCTCGGCACCCGGCAGCAGGTCGAAACCATCGTCTACAACCTGTTCACGGCTCACCAGGGCAGTTTTTCTTTTATCGCCAAGGCGCTGGAAAAAGAAGAGATCGTCCGCCTGTCGATGAGCACCCAGAATCTGATCATGGAAGGGCTGCGGCGGGTCGATGAGCGGGCTTTGTTCATGCGCAGGATCGGTTCCATGGAGGCCATTCCCGTTCCAGGGGACAGGCCTCCTGCTGAACTGAGCCCGGCGGCCCGGCGGATGATGCTGGTTATCCGGGAGGGCAAATACGATGTCCGTGATCTGTTGCGCAAAAGCGGGGTCGATGAGTTCGAAGGAATCCGCTGCCTCTACCAGATGATCGAAAAGGGGCAGGTCGCCATGGAGGAGGCCCCCAGCGTCACCGTCGAAGGAGACCTCGGGGAGGTTCTTAACGTCTTCAATGGGGCGCTGGTGGTGCTTTACCGCCAGGTCAGTGAAAAAAATGCTGACTTCGCGCAGCTGATGCAGCTTTTTCTGCGTGACCTGCCCCAGCCCTTTTCCTACGTCTTTCGTGATGCCAGCCTGCGTCAGGACGGTTCCATCGACGGGCGACGCATCCTCGGCAATCTGGCCGGGCTGGAGGAGGGCGATAAGAAGCGATTGCTCGTTGAGGCGCTCAGCGAGCTGGTCTATGCCGAATGCGGCCTGGCCCGGCAGGAACTGGGCAAGGCCGAGTCGGATGAACTGATCCAGCGGGTTCAGGAAGTCACCCGGCGGGTCAAGAATATTATCGGGAGGAATGAATGAGTACCGAGGCCAGGGAGCGACTGATCTTTGCACTCGATGTCGACAATTTCGAAGCGGCGGAAAAATGGGTCAAGCAACTCCATGACAAGGTCGGCCTGTTCAAGGTCGGCAAGCAGCTCTTTACCCGCTGCGGCCCAGAGGTGGTGCATATGATCCGCGGCGAGGGGGGCGAGGTGTTTCTCGACCTGAAGTATCACGATATCCCCAACACCGTCGCCATGGCCGGCGCCGAGGCGGCCCGCATGGGGGTGAAAATGTTCAACGTGCACGCCTTGGGCGGACCGGAGATGATGGCCCGCACGGTTGCCGAGATCGATGCTCGTTACCCCCGAGGCGATGCCGGGCGGCCGCTGCTGCTGGCGGTGACCATTCTGACTTCATCCACCGAGGAGACCCTGCGCGAGGTCGGCATCGACCGGCCGGTCAACGAAATGGTGCCGCGGCTGGCCCGACTGGCCAAGGACGCAGGGATGGACGGAGTGGTGGCCTCGCCCCGCGAGGTCGGGCTGATCCGGCAGGCCTGCGGAGACGATTTTGCCATTGTCACCCCGGGGGTGCGGCCGGCTTTTGCTTCTCTTGACGATCAGAAGCGGGTGACCACCCCCGCCGACGCCATTGCCGCCGGGGCAAGTTACCTGGTGGTCGGCAGGCCTATTGCTGCTGCGGCCGACCCTGTGGGAGCCACCGAGAAGATCCTCGAGGAGATCGGGCAGGCACTGGCCCTATGAGCGAGTGGATTTATGGCGTCAACCCGGTTCGCGAGGGGTTGCAGGGGAGCCGTCGCCGCCCTCTTGAGGTGCTGGTGGCCAAGGGGCAGCATTCGCCGCGACTGCAGCAGGTTCTGGCCGAGGCCAGGGAGGCCGGGGTTACGGTCAACGAAAAAGACCGCCCAGCTCTCGATAGGCTTGCCGGAAACCGCCATCACCAGGGGGTGATGCTCAAGGTGGAGGCCTACCCCTTTGCGCACCTCGATGAACTTCTGGGGGCTTGGCGCGATTCTGGGGGCAAGGCGTTTTTTCTGGTGCTTGACGGCATTACCGATCCGCACAACCTGGGGGCGCTTATCCGCAGTGCCGATGCCGCAGGCTGTCAGGGGGTGATCGTTGCAAAGGACCGCTCCTGCCCGGTGACTGCTGTGGTTGACAAGGCAAGTGCGGGGGCTCTGGAACACGTTCTGCTTTGCCAGGTGACCAATCTTGCCCGCACTCTAGAAACGCTGAAGAGAGAGGGTTTGTGGGTTCACGGACTGGCCGGTGAGGCCGAGGCCGTACCCTTTTACCAGGCCGATTTGAAGACCGATCTCGCCCTGGTGGTCGGCAGTGAGGGCAGCGGGTTGCGTCCCAATGTGCGCAAGCATTGCGACCTGCTCCTGGCGATCCCCATGCATGGCGGGATTTCATCGCTGAATGCCTCGGTTGCGGCTGGGGTTGCACTGTTTGAAGTCGTACGCCAGCGCAGCTGAAAGGCTGTTGTTTTTTAAGTTCGGGGAGGGCCTTGGATGAGGGTTACCGAAGAAAATCTGCATGAAGTTAAGGTTTCATTGCCTGAAGACCAGGCACAGATGCTTCATCCGGGCTGTGAAACCTGGCCCGTCTTTCCCTTTAAGGGGACAGCGGGCCACATTACCGTCTGGCCTCAATCGGAGCGCGCCGCGGTCTGTTGGGGGGACGGGTCGTTCTGGGGCAAGTGGAAGGGCGAAGACCGGGTCATCGAACTCGACGAGCCGGTCGGTGAGCGCCAGGTCGTAGTCGATGAATCCGGCTCGCTGTGGATCGCCCTGTCGGGGCAGGACTTTTTAGACCGGATGATCGAGCGCTACATCCGCAGCTGGGATGTGGACGGGCTGCGCCGGGTTGCCGATGGCGCCGATCCCTTATCCCTCCAGCTCAGGGCCGGGTGTTCGGTTCTGCCCATCTACAAAGGGCAGGAGATGGCGCAAAGGCTTTTCGAGGTCATGGCTGACCCCGAGGGCCCTCTGGCCCGTCTTAAGCCGATCGTTAATTGACCTCTCGTGGGGCCGACTCGTCTGCGCCAAGGAAAAAAACCACAAAAAACAAAAAAAAACCAAAAGAAGGTTGACAGTCTTCGGTAAATGAAATATAAGTTGCCCCGCGTTAAGGGCAAAGCGGTAGCGAAAAAAAAGAGCTTGCATTTCGATTTTCGCTGTTGTATAAACTCCCCCCTGTGCTGGCGTAGCTCAACTGGTAGAGCAGCTGACTTGTAATCAGCAGGTTGCGGGTTCGATTCCTGTCGCCAGCTCCATTGAGCTTCTGGGTTGCGGCCCGGGCACGGTGGTTACGCAAGGTTTAGAAAATATCCCCTGGAGGGGTTCCCGAGTGGCCAAAGGGAGCAGACTGTAAATCTGCCGTCGTAGACTTCGGAGGTTCGAATCCTCCCCCCTCCACCAGATTGTTACTTGCCGAACGATGATCGAAGGGCGTTGCCCAGGAGGCTTTGAGCCGAATGGACTGGGGCGGATTTCGGTGCTGAGTTCACCAAGCTTCATATAGAATGGTTAGGGTTTTGGCGGGAGTAGCTCAGTTGGCTAGAGCATCAGCCTTCCAAGCTGAGGGTCGCGGGTTCGAGTCCCGTTTCCCGCTCCAAGACTTAAAGCCGTTCTCCGCGGGTCGATTGCGATGTATGCCCACATAGCTCAGTAGGTAGAGCACTTCCTTGGTAAGGAAGAGGTCACCGGTTCAAGTCCGGTTGTGGGCTCCATTTCATTGCCTGGGGGGATTTTTCTGTTTGTGGCGCTTTTCATTTGGCCTGACCAGACCTGGTGGCCGTAATCTAAACGTAATAAGCTTTTCCGAAGATCAGAGGGAGGTTGACGCATGTCAAAAGCCAAGTTTGAGAGAACTAAACCGCATGTCAATATCGGTACTATTGGTCACGTTGACCATGGTAAGACTACTCTGACCGCTGCCATTACCAAGGTTTTGGCTGAGGCCGGTGGTGCCGAATTCAAAGCTTTCGATCAGATCGACAACGCTCCCGAGGAGCGCGAGCGCGGTAT
>CALZIZ010000093.1 GCA_945787465.1 uncultured Desulfuromonadales bacterium | reverse complement strand
CCCCCCCAGGCCATTGACTCGCCCGGGCCATTTCGAAACCAGTTTTAAACAGAATTGTTTTATGTCCATACGCCCTCCTGGGGAATTTAAATTCCGAAGCTCGCCATTTAAGCTACCTGGCCGCGATGTTGGATGGCTGCTCGACAACCCCGACATTTCCGACAAGAACCGTGGCCGCCCCGGCGTCACGGTCGGTGGCCAAGAAGGTGGCCATCTCGCTCTGCATCTCGGTAGTCACCGCAGGGTCTGCGCTCGAATCAAAAAGGGACTCATGGATCCCTGATGTAAAGCGAACCAGCGCCTTGAATTGGACTTCGGTGGCTGTCGAACCCACGGGGGTCAACCCCATGAGAGCCGCCAGAGGATCGGTCCCCGCCGTTGGTGAAGGGACAGTCCCTGCAGGGGCATCGGCAAGGACGTTGTTGGGGACTTTTGTGTCTCCCAGCACCTCCAGCATCAGCACCCCACGACCTCCAACCGTGTCAGCTGCGTAATTGATCGGATCGAAGGAGTCGATGACAGTCTGGGCCGCAGCGAGGAAGCTTTCGTAATCCGCAGTCCCCTTCGCCGGCCCGCCTCCCGCAAGCACCCCGGCGGCGATCTCCGGCCCGAAACGGGGGGAACCGTCCAGAAGCTTGGCGATTCCGCCGCCGGTCGCCACCAGGGTCGCTGCCTTAACGGAAGTTTCCAGGGCAAGAAACACCGAACCGACGATTCCGCCCAGGGAATGGCCGACGAAATAGATATTGTCGACATCAAAGTCAGGGCCTCCTCCATCGGCATCCATCTCGGCCAAGGCATCGGTCAGGGCAAACAGATCGGCAACAGCCTGCCGGCCGTTATCGCGCGTGGTTAACAGGCTGGCCAGGTTGATGAAATGGGTGCCGGTCGGGTCGGCAATCCCGTCGGGACCTGGGGCGCGGTTTGCGTTGTTTACCAGGTCCAAATCGAAGGTCCGTTCGAATTCGGTGTAAAAAAGGGTATCAGTGGAGGCCACACCGTGAAGAGGATTATCAATAGCCACCGCCGCAAACCCCTCTCCTGCCAGGCTGTCGGCAATCGGCAGCAGGGTTGTCCGGTCAGCGTTAATCGGATGCTGGAAGATGACCACAGGCCAGCCGGACGCAGGCTTTGTCTTGCCACTTGTTGCATTAGGCATGGACACCAGGAGCGGAATGCTCTCTAAGCTATTGGCTTGGGGTATGGGATTAAACCGGGTTAGAAAAACGGTATCGTCAAGCAGAGGATTGGGACTGCTTTTCCAGAAGGTCGCTAATGGCGTTGGGTCATTGACATTGGCAGCAGCCTCCAGGTAATAGGGGGCATTCAATAAACCCTGAAAAACATCGGCTAGGCCCTCTCCACCCAAGGTGGAAGTTGTGCCCTTCGACTCAAAACCTTCCGAGGAACCTCCGCTGATCGAACGAGCCGCCGAGAGCACATCGCCTATCGACTGGGTACTGAAAGTCCAGCTGAGGATAACCGATTCATTATTTACCCCCACGCTCGCCAGCGCCGCCTCCTGGGCGTTGACGAGCTGCCTTACCGGCTCAAGGGCCTGGGCCTGGGCGTCACTGAGCGCAGGGACCTGGCTGACGCCGCCGGCGCCAAACAGCGGATTGGGACTCTTGGCAAGGACATAGACGAAGTCGGCCCCGGCAGTCAGCCCGTCATCTCTTCGAATCTCCCTGGTCAGCGCAACCAGGTAGTGGGAGCTTGGCTTGAGGGGTTTCAAGGGGAGGATGACCAGGGTCGCACCGTCGGGATCGACCGAAGAGACTGTGGCGAGAAAGTCGCTCCCGAAGGCCAGTTCGCCGACGACGCCGCTGACCGGCCCGGCCACCGGCAGGAGGGACGTATCGAGGGTCACTTCAAAGACCCGCACCGAAGATGGGGTCAGGCTCGCCGGATCGATGACACCGCCGAAAGTGGTTATAATGGGGGCTATGGTGGAAAAGCCGTCCAGGGCATTGAGGGCCACCTGGGGGTCTGAGAAATCGGTCTCATCAGCCACGGGAATATTCACCGTGGCATCTGTGGAACCTGAATACAGCAGGTTATTGGGAAAGGGGATCACCCCCTCGGCAGGGTTGAACTGGGCATTGAACCCGGTGCGGTTGATCTGCAGCAGGTTTTCATCGCCGCTGCCGTGTTCCCCGCAGCCTGAGAACAGCACCAGTCCCGCCATTGCCAACACAGCCAGCAGGGTATTCCTCATGTGTTTCCTCCTCTGCTTCCGGTCTGTAAGAATTCAGTAAACTCAGATTCGTGCGCGCCGTCATTCCCGCAGAGGGTTTGGGCGGGAATCCATTCTTTTACTATTTATTAGTACAGTCAATTCTGGATCCCCGACAAAATCGCTCGGGGATGACGGATGGATAAAAAGAGAACGACACGCGGTAAGGCTCAGTGCCCCCGGGCCGGGGTTCGACCTGGAATGTGTTATTTGCCAAAACTAATTATGCTACTAATAATACTGACAAATTCCGGGCGGAAGTCAATCGGCTGCAAAACAGTTTTTTATCTCACGGACAACTCCTTATCCCCGAAACTGTTATAATTGCGGTGTTGTCCTTTTCAATAAAAAGGGAGGCAGACTCGATGGTACCGCTTAAAGGCAAAACCCTCTTTATTACAGGCGCCAGTCGGGGCATCGGCAACGCCATCGCCCTGCGCGCTGCAGCCCAAGGCGCCAACATCGTCATCGTCGCCAAAACGACCGAACCTCACCCTTCGCTTCCCGGAACCATATACAGTGCCGCCAGGGAGGTCGAAGCCGCCGGTGGAAGGGCCCTGCCTCTTGCCGTCGATATCCGCGACGAGACGCAGGTGGCCGCCGCAGTCGAAAAGGCCGCACAGACCTTCGGTGGCATCGACGCGCTGGTCAACAATGCCAGCGCCATCTACCTTGCCGATACCCCGGGCACCCCCATGAAGCGCTTCGACCTGATGTTTTCGGTCAACGTTCGGGGAACCTTCGCCTGCTCCCAGGCCTGCCTGCCTTACCTCAAGGCAGCCCCCAACCCCCACATCCTCACCCTCTGCCCCCCCCTGAACATGAAGGCCAGGTGGTTCAAAGACCATTGTGCCTACACCATCTCAAAATACGGCATGAGCATGTGCGTGCTGGGCATGGCGGAGGAATTGCGCGATGCCGGGGTGGCGGTCAACGCCCTTTGGCCACGCAGCGTCATCTATACCTCAGCATTGGCGATGCTCGGTGACCTGGTAAAGCCCGAAAATTGTCGCCGGCCCGAGATTGTCGCTGATGCCGCCTGTGCAGTGCTGACCCGCAACAGCAGGGACTGCACTGGTAACTTCTTTATCGATGAGGATATTCTGGCCCAAGAAGGCGTGACCGAACTGGAGCAGTATGCCATCGACCCGAAGGCCCGACTGCTGCCGGATCTTTTTTTGGATTGATGAAACCGGGGCCCTTCAGGGCCTGGCAGTGGCGTTGAGGCTGAAAAAGGCATGTCAAGGGTAAAGTATCCACAGAGGATTAAAAATTTTGCAGTTGACAAGTGGTTCCTTCAAGATTTTGACAAAAACATTTACCCTCCCTCGACAAATCCACGCCTATGGCATAAACTATTGAAAACAATGAACTTTCATGCTGCACTTTTTTTAGGCAACACGCCATAAAATCCCAGATTACCTGCCCCTTACCCTCGCTCGAAGGGACTTTTGCGGAGACTTATCCACAGAAGCTGTGGATAAGATTCCAACCCCTCTAGAAATCGTCATTTTTCGCTTTCCAACGAAAATTTCATCCGGGGTTTGCCCCGTTTCCGGCTTCCACAAGGCCTCTGACTTGACACCCCCCGCAATGGCTGATAGCTTAAGATTAAGACGTTTGAAATGGAGCTAATCAACCATGACCAGTCAGTACCTGGGAAAAAAGGAAGCAGCGATCGCTTTGAGTGCGTTTGTGAAGCTGATGCGTGCGGCAGAGACGGTGTCCAACAGAACCCATCGACACCTTACGGATGCTGACCTGACACCCAGCCAGTTCGGAGTGCTTGAGGCCCTGCACCATTTAGGTTCCATGTGCCAACGGGACCTGGGGCGCAAAATTCTCAAAAGCAGCGGCAATATCACCACCGTGATAGATAACCTTGAAAAGAGGGGCTTGGTGATTCGTCGACGGGACACCAAGGACCGGCGGTATATTCTTGTTCATCTCGAGGACAAGGGAGAGGACCTGATCCGCCTCATCTTTCCTCAACATGTTGAAGTGATTACCAAAGAGTTGAGTATTCTTAGCGAGACAGAACAGGTAGAACTCGGCCGCCTGTGTCGCAAACTGGGCCTCAAGGTTAAAGACACAGACTAGTCGCGCAGGGCCGAGGGAATTGAGGGAGATCTACCATGCTGAATCCACTACTGAAAACGGGACCGGATGTGTCCGCCCTGATTCTGCGGTTGGCCCTGGGCATCGTCATGTTGCCCCACGGCCTGCAAAAACTCTTCGGATGGTTCGGGGGCTTCGGGTTTTCTGGAACCATGCACCATTTTACCGAGAATATGGGCATCCCATACATTCTCGCACTGCTGGTCGTGCTGGCCGAATCCTTCGGAGCGCTCGGTCTGATTGTCGGCCTGCTGACCCGGGTTGCAGCCTTTGGCATCGGCAGCGTCATGGTCGGTGCGGTGGTTATGGTTCACGCCAAGGTGGGGTTTTTCATGAACTGGTTCGGTAACCAGCAGGGAGAGGGTTTTGAATACCACATCCTGGCCATCGCCATGGCCATGGCCCTGGTGATCAAGGGCGGAGGGCTCTTGTCGCTGGACCGGGCAATTTCAGAAAGATAGCCTTGGTTTTTCCGTCAGACACCCCGAAAAATTAACGGCAACCTGCAGGAGCGTAGGAGCCATTTAAAACATGTAGGTTGGGTTGAGGGACGAAACCCAACAAGTTTGAATAAGTCAGGTCATTGTTGGGTCCGTCGCTACGCTCCTTGACCCAACCTACACTTTTTTTATGGCTCAGGGCCCGAATAAAACCGCCAGAAACCGGCCAGCATCTCTTTAAACAGAGAAACTATTGGCTTGACCTGAGCACCTCGGCGGCAATCCTGTCCAGGGGAAGAACCTTGTCGGCACCGCCAAGCTTGATCGCCTCGCAGGGCATGCCGAACACCACGCAACTCTCCTCGTCCTGGGCAATGGTTCTGGCCCCTGCGTCCTTGAGTTCTTTCATTCCCTTGGCCCCGTCATCGCCCATCCCGGTCATGATAACCCCCACAGCGTTTTTGCCGGCGTAACGGGTCGCGCTTCGAAACAGCACATCGACCGAGGGCCGATGCCGTGAAACCAGCGGGCCGTCCTTGACCTCCACGTAATAACGGGCCCCGCTACGTTTGAGCAAGGTGTGGCGGTTTCCGGGGGCGATCAGGGCCCGCCCCCTGACCACCGTATCCCCATCGGCTGCCTCTTTGACGGTCACCCGACAGATGCCATCAAGTCGCCGTGCAAAAGCGGCGGTAAAGTTTTCGGGCATGTGCTGGACGATGACGATTCCCGGAGAATCGGCGGGCAAGCCCTGGAGAAAAACCCGCAGGGCCTCGGTTCCTCCGGTGGAGGCGCCTACGACCACGACCTTTTCAGTCGTCTGGATCATCGCCCTGTTCGCCGGTTTGGCTATGACCGCATCCGCTGTCAGCTTCGGTGTTACCTGCAGGCTTTTAGCTGAAATGGGCTGCAGGCGCGCATGAGCTGCTGCCTTGACCGCATCACAGATGCGCACCCGGGATTCTTCGAGAAACTGTTTGGTCCCCATAACCGGTTTCTGGATAATTTCGACCGCGCCGTATTCGAGGGCCTTGAAGGCCGTCTCTGAACCTTTTTGGGTCAAGCTCGAGCACATCACTACCGGTATGGGGTGCTGGCTCATGATCTTCTGCAAAAAGGTGATCCCGTCCATCCGCGGCATTTCCACATCGAGGGTGATGACATCGGGGATTTCATGCCGCATTTTTTCCGCTGCCGCAAAGGGATCGTTCGCCGCAGCCATAACTTCTATGTCGGCATCGGATGAAAGGAGGTCCACCAGGGTCTGGCGCACCAGGGCGGAGTCATCAACAATCAGAACCTTGATTTTCTTTCCCATAGTTTATGGCCACCCAGAGATCGTGAAGAAGAGCGAATAAGGTGCGGGTGCTGCAGGGCTACAAACTACTGGCAAGTTTGTATTTCCCAAGCAGCTTAAGCAGCATGCTTTTTTCAATCGGTTTTACCAGGTAATCGTTGCAGCCCCCCCGGTAATAGGCCTCAATCACATCTTTGGGCGAATCAAGTGCGGTGGTCATGACAACCTTCGCCTCGTCCCTGGATCCGATCCCCAGGTCCTTTTCCTGCTGCCTGATAGCTTTTAGCACCTTCTGCCCGTCCATTTCCGGCATCATGATATCCAGGCAGACCAGCTGGTAGGGCTGCCCCTCACGATGTGCCATTGCGAAAGCATCCACCGCTTCCTCCCCATTGACGGCAACATCGCAGTCCCCATAGGGAGAGAGCATTTTCTGCAACAATCTGCGGCTGGTAAAATCATCCTCGGCTATCAGTACTTTCATGAGTCCTCTCCTTCTAAATCCCGGTAACTGATCGAACGATTCTTCAAGAAGCCCAAAACAGCAGAAACCTCCCGCTCCAACCCGGCAACCAGCGTTCGGGCTTTTTCAAGAGTTTCTTTTCTCGCAGCAAGTTCCATGCGAAAGGCTTCGGCTTTCAGACGCTCGGCGCCAATGTTTGCCGCCGCGCCCTTAAGAGAGTGAGCCAAGCGCTCAACAATCGAAGGCGCACCGGATTCAAGGGCCTTTTTAAGCAACTGCAGTTTGCTCGGGACCTCATCTTCAAAAGCCCTCCACCCCACCAACATGGTCTCTTCATCACCATCGAGGCGGTCCAGAACCTTCTGAATGTCAACTATATCGCCCCGAACCGGAATTCTGGTCAGGATTGAAGGTTTCGCCTCGGGCTCCGAATTTTCGCATCTCCTTACGATCTTAACTAGTCTTTTTAGATCGATGGGCTTGGAGATAAAGTCGGTCATCCCCGCATCAAGGCAACGGTCTTTGAAAGCCTGCGTGGCATGGGCGGTCAAAGCGATAATCGGGATCTGCGGATCGATTCGGTTATCTGAACAGGCCCTGATCCTGCGGGTTGCTTCGATTCCGTCCATTTCAGGCATTTGGAGGTCCATCAGAACCAGATCAAACGGTTGCTCTTCAAGAGCCTTGATCGCAGCGACCCCGGTGCCGACAGACCTGACATAATGGCCTTGTTTCTCGAGCATCAACAGAACCATTTTTCGATTGATGTTTTCATCTTCGGCGACAAGAATGCGCATTTTTTTGGTACGACTGTCCCCTTCCGGTTCCGGCTCAACAAAACAATCCCCCCCCTGGGACTGTCCCCGTCCCAATTCGATGGTGAACTGAAATGTACTCCCCTTACCCACTTCACTGTTCACCCAGATCCTTCCTTTCATAAGGTCGATAATACTTTTGGAAATAGTCAGGCCGAGACCCGTCCCACCATACTTTCGGGTGAGCGTACCGTCGGCCTGAGCAAATCGTTCAAAAATAGTTTCCAGATTTTCCGGCGCAATTCCGATACCTGTATCGGCAATGGAAAAACGCAGCGGCATGGGGGCTTCTTCGCTTGCGGTTTCTGCAGCGTTTTGGCACTCCAGGGTCACCGCGACGCGAACCTCTCCTCCTTCGGTAAACTTAACCGCATTGTCCACCAGATTGGTCAAGGCCTGTTGCAAGCGCAAGGGGTCACCACACAAGGTGCGTGGAATCAGGGGGTCGACAGACCAGCTCAATTCGCCCCCTTTACTCTCAGCCAGGGTGGACAGTGGCATCAGGATCGCATCAAGGAGGTTTCGAAGATCGAAATCTTCTTCACTCAGATCCATTTTTCCGGTTTCAAGCTTTGAAAAGTCCAGCACTTCATCCAGAAGAGCCTGAAGGCTTCTGGCCGAACTCTCCAGGTCATGCCGATAATCCCGTTCATGGGGGTGCGAATCTCATGACTCATCCTGGCCAGAAACTCGCCTTTGATTTGATTGGCCTCTTTTAGCGCCGCTTCTGCAACTGACTGTTCTTCGATCTTCTGAAGCAGCGGGCGAAAGAGGGCCAGGTAGAGAACCGGGAAGGAAAAAATCGAAAGGAGCGATGAATCCAGAATGGCCGTTTCCCAGGAATGATGAAGCTCCAGGGCTGCAACAATGCCCATAACGACCGCTTCGACGATGAAAATGGAAACCGAAACGATCGCGAACATCTTGATCGGCGTCCTGCGGAAGGAGTGCCTTTCCGAATTTGGCCAAAGTCCTTCTCGAACTTTTTGCTCACTGAAACTCATAAACTAGCCACCGTCACCGGTTCAAAGGTTTTGCATGGTTCACCATGCTTTTCCAGGAATTGCCCGGTTGTGCCTTTGCATGCTCTGAACTCTGGATTTAACACCTCAGCCCCCCTCAAGCAGGGGCGATGGGCCATCACCCCGCCTTGCGGTACACCGTCGGCGCCACCTGCACCAATGGCAGATCGTACCCGTGAATCGATTCGGAATGCCCGAGAAACACAAACCCTCCGGGCAAGAGGTGGCGACAGAACTTTCGCAGCAGAGTCTCCTGAGTATTACGATCAAAATAAATCAAGACGTTGCGGCAAAAGATGATGTCCATCACCTCCTGTAAGCCGAATTCGCGGTCCATGAAATTGAGCCTGCCAAAGCAGACCCTGGTGCGCAACTCAGGGCAGATGCGCACCAGGTCGCTCTTTTTATCCCGGCTTTTCAAAAGATATTTCTTGCGGACATCGGCAGGGATCGGGTCGATCCTGTCACGGGCATAAACGGCGCGCCTGGCCATCTCCAGCACCCGCGTGGAGATGTCGGTGGCCAGAATTTCGAAACCAAAATTTCGGGTGGCAAGGGCATAATCACTCAACACCATGCCGAGGGTGTAGGGTTCCTCTCCGGTGGAACAACCGGCGCTCCACACCTTGAGTTTTTTTCTCCCCCCCCGTGCGTTGCTGTTGATAATTTCCGGCAGTGCAGTCCGGGTGAGAAAATCGAAATGAGTAGGTTCCCGAAAAAAGTCGGTTTTGTTGGTGGTGACCACGTCAAACAAATGAATCAGTTCATCTTGCTGGCCCTGATCACTGAACACGTAATCACAATAATCGGAGTAGCTGCTCATACCCAAGACACGCAGCCGTTTCGCCAAACGGCTTTCGAGCATTGTGTTTTTGGAGTCGGGCAGCTTGATCCCGAGCTCAGAGTAGATAAAGCTGCTTAAACGCTTGAAGTCCTGATTCGCTAGTTTCATCTGGGTTAACACCTGGGGTTAAGCATGCAAGACCCGGGGCAGGCACGGTGCCTGCCCCAAGGTCTCAAGGGATTTGCTGCTAAAACCGTTCGAACTCCTGATCCAGACTGTCCTGCCCTGTGCCCATTTCGAGTTGCAGGCCACCGGCCTGGGATGGACGGCCGGCGTTCTCCGCGGAAGAGGGGTTTGACCGAACATGCCCGATGGAGATCCCCCGCTTTTCTTTAGGGACCGTTTTAGCCGGCATAGCAGTCCTTGTCGGACCGCCACTTAGTCCCACTTGAAAGAAGCCGATCGTATCCTGAAGCTGCTCGGCCTGTGAAGAGAGTTCCTCGGAGGTTGAGGCCATCTCCTCGGAGGCGCTGGCATTCTGCTGAATGACTTGGTCGAGCTGCTGAATGGCCTTGTTGACTTGCTCGGCCCCGGTGTCCTGCTCCTTACTGGCTGCGGCGATCTCCTGCACCAGTTCGGCTGTCCTCTGGATATCTGGCACCATTCTGGCCAGCATCTCTCCGGCCTTCTCGGCCACCTCGACACTGCTGCTCGAAAGCTCGCTGATCTCCGCTGCCGCATTCTGGCTGCGCTCGGCAAGCTTTCTCACCTCTGAGGCAACGACGGCAAACCCTTTGCCGTGTTCGCCGGCCCGGGCAGCTTCGATGGCGGCGTTGAGGGCCAGAAGGTTGGTCTGCCGGGCGATCTCCTCGATAATGGATATCTTGTCGGCAATGTCCTTCATAGCCGTTACCGTTTCGGCCACGGCTTTGCCGCCCCCCTTGGCGTCAGAGGCAGACTGTATGGCAATCTTTTCCGTCTGCATGGCGTTGTCGGCGTTCTGACGAATATTGGCTGCCATCTCCTCCATCGACGAGGAGGCCTCCTCGGCCGCGGCGGCCTGCTCGGTCGCGCCCTGGGACATTTCTTCGGAACTGGAGCTCAGTTCCTGGCTGCCGGAAGCGACATTGTCAGAAGCGCAGGTCACTCCCGAAACCACGTCCTGAAGCTTCACAACCATGTTCTTTAGAGAAGCGTAAACGCTCTGTTCGTTTTTCACGGGCAGATCCATATTGATCGTAAGGTCGCCCTTGGCAATTTTGCTGGTAACCTCTTCGATGACAGAAGGATCGCATCCCAGCTGCCGCAGCACTCCGATGGTAATGAACAGGGCCACCAGGAGCCCAAGAACGATTGCCCCAAGGGCAACGCTGAGCAGCACGGTTTTGGCATTGGAAATCTGGGTGTTCATTTTGGTTCTTTGATCGGCGCTTGTTTGGGAACTTACGTCGCCGACATGCACAGCTTCGGCCAGCATCTGCCGGTTCCTCTCGTCCTGATTTCGCAGCGCCTGGTAATAGCTGCTGCCGGTCTGCAGATATTCTGTCACCAGATTTTCTACCTTACTTGCGGCGGCAACCATGACGGGGTGCTGACTCACCGTGGATTTCCAGGCATCCAGGCCCCCCTGCACTTTTTTAACCTGCCCCTGAAAATTGCCCCAGGTCTGTTCGGTCGCCTTCCAGCCGAAATAGACAGCGCTGACGCGCAACAGCAGGAACTCCTGGTTGACCTGTTCTTCCAGGCCATTTTTGATCTCAACCATTTCGGCATAAGCATTCAGGTCATTTTCCAATAGCGCCTTTTGCATGGCCGGGGCAATAATATCGGTAACGACACCAGTTTTCACTTCGGTAAAACTTCGTCCCAGCTGGCCCCATTTGCCGAACAAGCTGCCCTTTTCCTGATCAAGGGCAACATATTGTCCCATCAGCTCACCGTATTTTTGCACTCCGGCAATGATCTCGTCAGCGGCGTTTCTATTAACGGGATCATCAAATTTCTCTTTAAGATCCTTGGCACGGGCGATCAGCTCCCCTGCCTTCTCTTTTCCCGATTCAAAATATTTGGGATCATCATTGATGATGTAAGCTTTGTTATCCTCGCGAACCTCGAGAAGCTGCTTCACCAGCCAGTCCATGCCGCTGGCTTTCTCAACCCGGCCGACCACGCTCTCCATGCCGTTCCAGCCGACCAGAGCGATGGCGGCTAGCAGAATCAGGACGATTCCAAAACCGCCCCCGATCTTCGTACCCAGTTTCAGGTTTTTCAACATGACATTCTCCTCCTTAAGGCATCCCTATGTTATTGCTACAAATTTACGACTTCGTCCTCAACCTTTACACCGGTATTGACCTCAAGCAGCTCATCAGAGGAAAATACCTTGTCGATATCGAGAATGATGATGAACTCCTCGCCGTGCTTGCCCATGCCTTTGATAAACTCGGTCCTTAGCTTGGTACCGATCTTGGGCGCCGGTTCGATCTGATCCGGTTCCAGGTCCAGAACCTCCTGGACGGAATCGGCCAATGCGCCGAGCACCGTGGTTTCGCCCCCCATGGAGATCTCCACGATGATGATGCAGGTGTTGACGGTCTTTTGGGTCCCGGGCAGGCCGAACTTCAGCCGCATGTCGACCACCGGAACCACGCTGCCGCGCAGGTTGATCACCCCCCGCATGAACTCCGGTGTCTGGGGGACCTTGGTGACGGAAGTGAAATCGAGCACCTCGCGGACCTTGACGATATCAAGAGCAAAGACCTCCTCGTCCAGCTTGAAGGTTAAAAACTGATCGGTCTCGCTAATTCCTTCGACACTCATTTAAAACCCCTTTCATTTTTCTTGATGCAAGAACTTGGTTTAAATCCTGGTGGTTTGGGCTTCCTCAAACTCGGAACGCTCAACCAGATGCGGCAAATCCAGTATCAGAGCCACAGAGCCATCCCCAAGGATGGTGGCCCCCGAAATCCCCTGCACATCGCGATACATCCGTCCGAGGGATTTGATGACCGTCTGGTGCTCGCCAACAACATGGTCTACGACAAACCCTACCCGGTTGCCCCCGACTCCGGTGACGACAACCTGCTCGATGGCCGGCGGCTCTTCGTGGATGGCAAATCGCTCCCGCAGCGGGATATAGGGGACTAGCTGGCCACGCACCGGAACCAGGTTACGGCCATGCGCCTTAGCCACATCCTCCCGAGTCAGCTCCACACACTCTTCGACAGCCGCCAGGGGAAGGACAAACGAGTCCTGCCCCACTTTCACCAGCAGGCTCTCGACAATCGCCAGGGTCAGCGGTATGCGAATTGAAATGGTCGTGCCCACCCCGGGCTCACTTTGAATACCGATGGTGCCGCGCAAAGCATCGATGGACCGCTTGACCACATCCATGCCGACTCCGCGCCCCGATACGTCGGTCACCGTCTTGGCGGTGGAGAAACCAGGTGCGAAAATCAGCTCAAAGATTTCGCCTTCAGCAAGTTGGCTATCGGCGGCGACCAGCCCCTTGTCCACCGCCTTGGCCAGAAGCCTCTCGGGGTCGAGACCGCGACCGTCATCGCGAATCTCGATGACCACGCTGTCGCCGGAATGAACGGCTTCCAGCAGGACGGTCCCCGTGGCCGGCTTTCCTGCAGCTTCACGCTCCTCGGGAGTCTCGATGCCATGATCGAGGCTGTTGCGGATCAGGTGCACCAGGGGATCGCTGAGTTTTTCGATCACCGTCTTGTCCAACTCGGTCTCGGCACCGGCGGTTTTCAACTCGATGTCCTTGCCCAGCTCCAGGGACAAGTCGCGCACCAGGCGCTTGAACTTGCTAAAGGTGGTACCGATGGGAAGCATCCGGATATTAAGGGTGCAATCGCGCAACTCGGCGGTGAGCCTTTCGACTTCTTCTGCAATGGAGGTCAGTTCAGAGTCCTGCCGAGTGGCTGCGGCCTGGGAGAGGCGCGCCTGAACCGTGACCAGCTCGCCAACCATATCGACCAGGTAATCGAGGCGATCGGCGGGTACGCGAATGCTCGAGGCACCTGCGTCCACTTTCTTTTGCTGACGCTGCTGGCGCACCTGCTGCTGTTCAACCAATGCCGAGGAGATCTGCCCCGGGGTCACCAGCTCAGATTCGACCAGGACCTGCCCCAGGCGTTTTTGGGAATCGAGCACAGACTTGAGGTCTTCGGGGGCAAGGTCTCCTCTTCGCTGTCTTCAGCCGACCCGGTATCTATAGTGTCGATGGTCAACTCGACATCGTCTTCAACAAAGATAAAGACGTCCTTGATGGCGTTGATATCGTGGCGCGTGGTCAGGATCACATCCCAGAAGGCGTAGCAACACTCAGGATCCATATCGGTCAAAAATGGAATCTCTTCGGTCTGGGCCACGCTTCTGCAGGGGCCGAGCTCTGCGATTTCATTGAGCAGCGCGGTCGGCCTGGTGCCGCAGGCGATAATGTCTTTCGCCAAGCGAAACCGGATACGGTAGGTGACCTCGGTGAGCTGGTCGCACTCGCCCTGCTCGCTGGCAGCAGTTGAAGAATCAGCCGGGACGGGAGCAACTTCGGCCGCCTCGGACATCAGGGCACGAAAACTGTCGATCAGCTGCTGACCGCAAGAGCCGCTCTCAGGGTCTTCGAGGAGATCCCTGATGTGGTCACGGGCGGCCAGGGAGAGGCCGACCAGATTTTTTGTGACCGGGACCTCTCCGTTACGCACCAGGTCGAAAACCGTCTCGACCTCGTGGGTAAAGGCGGCAATGGCCTCAAAACCGAACATCGCCCCTGACCCCTTGATGGTGTGCATAGCACGAAAGACCTGGGCGATGAGTTCCCCGTCCTGAGGGTTTTCTTCGAGTTCAAGCAGGGAGGTCTCCAACTCGGCCAAAAGCTCTCCGGCTTCTTCCCTGAACGCTTCCTTTTGCTGATCAAGCATTGTCGTTCCCTCTTATTGTATTGCCGGTGGTAACTTAGCGATGCTGTGCCCATCAGGTCCAAAGACAGCGCTCTCCATCCGGGCACAGAGCACAACCTACATGCCGGGAAAACCCGCTGGCCTCGATAGCACGTTGTAAATGTCCGGCGCGCCCGCCACTGAAGCTCAGTCGTTTTTCCCAGGCCACCGAGGTCCGATGGGCCGAACAGAAGAGTTGAATGGCAAAGAAATCCAACTCTGTCACTTGTTCGCAATCGAGTTGAAGGCGGTCCACCGTATTGAGGCCCTCAAGCAAAGCTTGCTTTATCTGTTCGGCGTGCTCCACCGTCGCTTCTCCGACGATTTTCAATATGCCGGACTGGATGCCGTCACCCGAAGTGCTTCGTTCGAAAATTAACTCTGCCATGATGTCATTCCTCTGCTTGGTCCCCGCCTTGGTGTTTTGAAAGAGAAAAAGGTTTCACCCATGCACCTACGGGCTATTTTTCAGCCGATCACTTTTCTGACCACCCCCAAAAGCTTCTGGGGGTCGAAGGGTTTGACCAGCCAGCCGGTGGCTCCCGCAGCCTTGCCCTTGGCTTTCATAGCGTCGCCGGCCTCGGTCGTCAGCATGAGGATGGGCGTAAACCGGTAGTTGGGTTGGGCCCGCAGCTGGCTGGTCAGGGTCAGCCCGTCCATTCGGGGCATGTTCAGATCAGTGATGACCAGGGCGAATCTCTGGGTGCTGGCCAGGCTCAGGGCGGCCTGCCCGTCCTGGGCTTCGACCACCTGGTATCCCGCGCCTTTCAGGGTGTGGGATACCATCTGTAAAATGGACCTCGAATCATCGACCGCTAAAACTGTTTTTGCCATGGTTTAATCCTTTCCTCGTTCGTACTTCAAATAGTCCAAGAGTGCGGGGGCACGCAGTACAGTGCTGCCAACACCGCCTCAAAAAAGCTCGATATCCCCTTCGGCCATACTTGTTTGCGACACCGGGTTATGCCTGGCTTTTTCGACCAGGGAAAAAGCTTGGTTCAGCCCCGATTTGAATCCATCAAGGCGCAACTCCAGATTTTTCTCCGCCCCCTGTTTATCATTCTGAAGTTCCAGGGGAAGATTTCCCAAGTTGGTCAAAACCGACTCCAGAACCTCGATACGTCCATTGACGTGGCCAAGGACCTGGGTTGCCATATCCTGAAACTGCAACGAGGTCACAGCGGCCCGCACCTGCTGGCCGACCTGCTCCGAGATCTGTGAAATTTCCCCGGCCGAATCTTCCACTTTGCGATTGAAGGCCTTGCTCTGGTTGAGAAGATCTTCCATACGGTGGCTGGCTTCGGAGACCCGCTGACTATCCTGAGTGGCCATTTTCTGGATGGCCTGTTCCACCGAACCGAGCGCTCCTGAGATGCTGCTGACCAGAGAGCTGATTTCCTCGCTGAACTTGTTGGATCGCTCGGAAAGGTTGCGGACCTCGCCTGCAACAACCGCAAACCCCTTGCCGGCCTGTCCCGCCCTGGCCGCCTCGACTGCCGCATTGAGGGCCAGCAGGTTGGTCTGATCGGCGATCTTTTTCACCTCCCGCAACATTTTCAGCACCCCCTGAAACTGGCCGCTGGTGATGGCCATCTGCCCCTCAAGCTCTTGAGCTACAAGACTGTTGCTCTGCGCGGCGGCAACAAACGCCTTCAAAACGCCTTCAATCTCCCGTAGAAAAGACCTGAAATCAACATCCTGCTCCAGCACCGCCTGGGCATGGTCTCCTCCGGCCAGCTGTGTTGCAAGCCCCTGCTGACGTGACGAATGTTCCTCCAGTGCGGTAAAACTGTTCACCAGCCGCTCGATGGCATCGGCGAGAATCTCCTGAACCTGTCGATTCTCATCCCGCATATTGCAAAACTGGCTGTTAAATTCCCTGGCTAACCCCTCGAGCAGGGTCTGTGTCCGCAGGGTCAGTTCACCGACATCGGCCTCGACCTGCTCGCGCAATCTCTGGCGGCATGCTGCCTGCTGCATTGAGGTTGCCAGACAGAGCCCGCCCCAACAGATGGAGACGGCAACCAGCACAAGAAGAGGCAGCATTCCTGTGCCCTGGCTTAGAAGCCCCCCCGTGGCAACGACGCTCAGCGTCGTACCGATCAGCAAAAACAAATAATTCTGGCGTATTTCTTTGAGTAAATTTCGCATCACTTCATCAGCCTTCACAGTTGATTGCCAACATTGCCATGGTGGGGAACACCGCTTTGCATCCGATATTTTTTGTAAATCCGGCATTCCCGATAGTTTGCACCGCAAAAATCCAATGCCATCTCCGCGTTCCGGCTGTTTGTTTCAAAGCAGAAACATTCACGCAATGGATTGTTCACCAGCGGGCAAATATCTTTTCTGGTCGCTTGCTCGCCCATCCCCTCTCCTTCATCTTTCTGCCACCCGGTAAAGACCCTTCATGTTTACAACGAACCGTTCTTTGGCCCATCGTTAACAGCCAAGACATTACTCAAGGCTTATGCCAGAAATGCTGATTGCTGAAAACTATTGTGATAATGGTGTTTTAGAAAGGACCTGCGGGGAAGATTAGAAGCTTGGGTTGTTGTAGAACTTCGCTGACTTGCGGCTATTTCAAGAAGATGGGGCAAGACATTGTATATATTGTTTTTTTCTTGTGCTTCTGATGGATAAACAGGCTGGAAGGGATAAAGGGGTGGGAACAGACCTGTGCCATGGCACAGATGTGTACAGCACACTTGTGTGCCATGGCACAGGTCCTGGTTACATGGGGCAATCTATCTGAAATTCTTCAAGCTTTCGGTAAATGGTCCGGCGGCTGACTCCCAGAAGGCGTGCCGCCTTGGCCTTGTTGCCACCGGCGTCTTTGAGTGCCTGGCGAATCGCTTCAGGCATGTCAGAGGGCTGGGAGGTGCCGGCAGCGGAACCGGAAAGGGGCTGCTGCAGTAGATCGGGGGGAAGGTGCTCAAGACTCAAAACCGGCCCTTCACAGAGGATGAAGCCATGTTCGATGACATGCTCCAGCTCTCGCACATTGCCGGGCCAGGCATGGGAGAAAAAGAATTTCTGCACTTCTGAGGACACCCCGGTGACATTTTTCCCGAGGCTGACGTTAAACTTTTCAATCAGGTGCTCCACCAGCAAGGGGATGTCCTGGCGCCTCTGTCGCAGGGGGGGTAAGTTGACATGCACCACCTTGAGGCGGTAGAAGAGGTCCTCGCGAAACTCGCCCCTGCGGATCTTTTCTCCGAGATCCTGGTTGGTCGCCGCCGCCACCCGCACATCGACCGGGATCGGCTTGGAATCGCCGACCCTTTCGATGACCTTTTCCTGCAGAACCCTGAGCAACTGTACCTGCAGTCGCGGGGAGACATCCCCTATCTCATCCAGAAATATGGTTCCCCCATCGGCCTTCTCGAAACGGCCAACGCTATCCCTGACCGCTCCGGTGAAAGCACCCTTGACGTGTCCGAACAGTTCGCTCTCCAGCAGGCTTTCCGACAGAGCCGCACAGTTGACCTTGACCAGGGGCTTGTCCCGGCGGGCGCCCTGGTAATGCAGTGCATCGGCGATCAGTTCCTTTCCGGTACCACTCTCTCCGGTAACCAGTACGGTGGTCGGCACATTGGCAAGTTTATCCAAAAGCCTGTAAATCTCCTGCATTCTTTCCGATTGGCCGATGATCTTGTGAAACCGGTGGCGCTGCTTGAGATCACGCTCGAGGGCATGGAGCCTGGTCTCGTCCCTTACCACCAGAACCGCGCCTGAGGTTGCCCCCTGCCTGTCGAGCAGCGGAGATGCGTTCAGGGTGACGATTTGCGGCCTACGCTTTCGATGGTCGCATTTGAAGCGGTGAACCTCCTGGGCGTCCCTGCTGGCAATCGCCGCCTCGAGAATCGCGGTGCATTTGCCATTGCAATATTCCGTCAACTCCTTGAGGTTTACCCCCAGACCCTGCCGGGAAAGACCACAGAGTTTTTCCGCAGCGCCGTTTCGCTCGACCACGCTCAACGAATTGTCCACCGTGATGATGCCGTCTTTGACACTGTCGAAGATGGCCTCGAGGTTGGCCTGGTAAAGCTTCTTCTCCTCCTGCAGGGCCTTGAAGTCCAGGGCGTTTCGGGCAACCCGAATCAGGGTCTCCTGCTTGATCGGCTTTGGAATATAATCGTGGGCCCCCAGACGCAAAGCCTCGGAAGCGGTATCAATGCTTGGAAAACCGGTAACCATCACCACCGGGCAGAGAGGATTGCGTGCCTTGATCTGTCGCAACACATCGATCCCGTTATGCCCTGCCAGCAGAATATCGACAAACACCAGGTCAAAATCACAATCTGCGATTTTTGCCGAGGCCTCAACAAGGTTGGCTGCCGTGGCCACATCGTAGCCCTCATCATGGAGAAAACATTCGAAGGTAAAGCGGATGCTCTCCTCGTCATCGACCACAAGAACCTTTTTGCTCATGACCCGATACCTTTGGTTTGAATGGTCGGAAGCTCGACATGCACCCTGGTAAACTCACCTTCAACGCTCTCGACCCTAAGCCTTCCGCCATGGTCACTGACAATGCCGTGGCTGACACTCAGTCCAAGCCCCGTCCCCTTATCGTGAGGTTTGGTCGAAAAAAACGGGTTCATCACCCGGTCGATCAACTTCTCAGAAATACCAATCCCCTGATCGCAGAAAGTCACCCTCAAAAAGGGTTTGGCTTTCAACGCCATGGTTTCGGAAGTGATTTGCAGGATTTTATTATTATCTGCCCTGGGGTACTTGAGATTCAAGGCATAGCGGGCATTGCTCAGCAGGTTCAGAAAAACCTGCTGGATCTGCTGCTTCAGGACCATGATCTGGGGCAGGTCCTGCGGACAGTTGATCTCAAGACTGATGCCGTCTTTACGCAGTTGGGCTTCGACCAGACTCAACGATTCGGACAAAACTTCTTCGACATCGAATGGCGATCGCCTCTCTTTGCGTTCTCGGGCAAACGAAAGCAGGTTGCGTACAATGGTGGCAACCCGATCCCCCTCCTTGATGATCCTTTCGGCCAGGTTGCGATTAAATTCGCCTTCGGACGATTTATTCACCATGATCTGGGCGTAATTGATGATTCCGTTCATGGGATTGTTGATCTCATGGGCCACCCCCGCCGCCAGTTCCCCCAAGGAGGCAAGGTGGCTGGTGCGAACCGCCTCGGCCTGGCCCTGGACCAGGTCGGTAATATCCAGAGCCCTCTGCACCGGACACTCTTCACAGGGTTCGCTGCGACAATGAAACACCTGAAAACAGAGACGACCTTCCAGGTTCTCGATACGTTCTTTTACTGCATTATTTCCCCAGACGATCTTCATCCGAGGTGAAACCAGGGTCAAAAAGTCGGGGATGCCGTCAAGCAGGGCCTCAAACTGCCGGGAGAGCCCTTTGTGCTGCAATTCGCTCTCTCTGAGCTTGCGCTCGGCCTGCTTGCGCTTGGTAATGTCCCGGAGAATGGCAAGGCCACCTTCGATTCTCCCTCTCATTCCCTTCAGGGGGGTATAACGAACATACAGCTCCCGCCTTCCTGCTTCGGGAAAGGTTTTTTCGGCCTCGAACTCGATGAGCTCCCCTTGAAAGCACCTCTCCATGCGCGGTTTGAATTTTTCGGAGAAAGCCTCTGCACCGATGACATCTATGGCATGTTTTCCCAGGATCTCTTGACGCCTGAAACCGTAGTACTTCAAATAGGCATCGTTGACCAGAATGTATTCAAAGTCCCGATTGAAGGCGGCCATGGGGTCCACCTTGCTTTCCAGAGCCATGCGGTAGAGCCCGAGCGAGTTGGCCTGCTCTGCCAGGCGCGCCTCGGCCTGTACGTTGGCCTGGCGCAACTGGTCCTCGGCCTGTTTCAGGCGCAGCTGGGTCTTGATCCTGGCAACCAGCTCGATGTTGTCGAGGGGGCGGCTGATGAAGTCGTTGGCCCCGGCCTCCAGGCCCTCGGCCCGGTGCCTGGAGCTTAGCCGGTGAGACGTCAAAAGAATGACTGGAATGTGGCAGGTATCCCGATCTGCCTTGAAGCAACGGCACAGTTCAATGCCGTCCATTTCTGGCATCTGAACATCGCTGAGAATTCCATCCAGTGCGATAGTCTCGGCGATTCGCAATCCCTCTGCGGCAGAATCGGCCAGCAAAACCTGACATTCGGGCAGGTACTCAAGCAGAACCTGGCGAAGAATGTCCAGGTTTTCGGGACGATCGTCAATCAACAACAGGGTAACAACATCTTGCATTGCAAATGCGCCAAATTCTCCTGGATCCTCCAGGTTTCGCTTTCAATGAAAATCGGAATGAGACCAGGCTAAGCTGCAAACATTGAACCACAACCGACCGCAATGGCTACATGTCTTCTTTTTGCTCCATAAAGCGTCGAACAGCGTCAAAGCCACCCATATTCAAGAGTCTGTGCAAGAGAAAGTCGGTTTGGGCTATTTTCGTTTTTTTGGAATCGCTCCTATGACAATTTCATCCCATCGGCTAAACTATCCGGTAACACTACCTAGTTTCTGTCCGGAAAAGGCCCTTTTCCGCAATCTCTGCGTCAATCTGGCCCTTTGTGCGACGTACCATGTGCGTCTCCGCGTAAGCCCTTGATTTTCTTGTCCTTGCGAAAAATTGCTCGTTACCGAATCAGAAACTACGCTAGCCCCATCCATATTTCCGGATGGACACTACCTAACCCGGAGAGGATCAGCAACTATGCCCAAGCAGCAACTTGAAAAGGGACAAACCCTGCACGGCTTCAGGGTTGACGATATCACCGACCTGCCCCACCTGAACCTGACGCTGATTCAGCTCAGCCACCTGGGCACAGGCGCCCGTCTGGTCCACCTGGCCTGCGAAGACCCCAACAACCTGTTTGCTGTCGGCTTTCGCACCCCGCCCCAGGACTCTACAGGGGTGGCCCATATTCTCGAGCACACCGCCTTGTGCGGCTCGAAGCGCTACCAGGTGCGCGACCCGTTTTTCTCCATGCTCAAGCGCAGCCTCAACACCTTTATGAACGCCATGACGGCCAGCGACTGGACCCTTTATCCCTTCTCGAGCCAGAACCGCAAGGATTTCTACAACCTGCTGGGAATCTATCTCGATGCCGCCTTCTTCCCCCTGCTCAACGAGCGCGATTTTCTCCAGGAAGGCCACCGGCTCGAGTTCTCCGACCCCAAGAATCCGGACTCGCCTCTGAGCTACAAGGGCGTGGTCTACAATGAGATGAAGGGGGCCATGTCCGACCCCTCGTCGCTGATCAGTCGCCGCCTCAACCGGGTGCTCTTTCCGACCACGACCTATCGCCACAACTCGGGCGGCGAACCCTCGGACATCCCCGCGCTGAGCTGGCAGCAGCTGCGCGACTTTCACGCAGGCTACTACCACCCCAGCAATGCCTACCTTTTCACCTATGGCGACCTGCCGCTGGAAAGTCACCTCGAAGTGATCCAGGAACTGGCCCTGGGCCAGTTCGAGACCCGCCAGGTCGACAGCGAGGTGCCCCCCGAGCAGCGCTACGACAAGCCCAGGCGTTTTGCCGAAACCTACCCGCTCGACGCCGGACAGGCCCCCGAGGGCAAATCGATGGTCCAGCTTGCCTGGCTCGCCTGCGACATCAACGACAACTACGAACGACTGGCCCTTTCGCTGCTCTCCAGTCTGCTGATGGGCAACCCCGCAGCGCCCCTTTACAAGGCTCTGCTCGATTCGCGGCTGGGCACCAACCTGGCCCCCGGGGCCGGCTACCACGACGATTACCGCACCACCTTTCTGGCCGCAGGCTTGCAGGGAACCGACCCCGACAAGACCGAGGCAATCGAGCAGCTGGTCCTCGACACCCTGAAAAAGGTCGCCGCCGAGGGCTTTACCGCCGAACGCATCGAAGGCACAATCCACCGGATGGAGTTCAACAACCGTGAGGTCACCGGCGACCATTACCCATATTCGCTGGCCTTGCTGATGCGCATGGTCGGCCCCTGGATCCACGGCGGCAGCCCGGTCGCGGCGCTGCAGTTCGACAGCCTGCTCGAACGGCTGCGTAAGGACCTGGCCGCGGGCCCCTTCTTTCAGAACCTGATCCGCAAGCACCTGCTCGAAAACCCCCACCGGGTCACCCTGACCCTCAGCCCGGACCTGGAGCAGAAACAGCGCGAGGAGCAACAGGTCGCCGAAATTCTGGAGCAGACAAGGAGCAAACTGAGCAAGGCCGATCGCCAGAGAATAATCGACCAGGCCGAGCAGCTGCAGCAGGCCCAGGAGGCCGAAGAAGACCTGTCCTGCCTGCCGACCCTCGAACTCTCGGACATCGAGCCCGAGGAGAAGCCCGTCGAAAATAGCTATGCCCCCGTCGAAGGTCTCGACGTCTACTGGTTCGACCAGCCGACCAACGGCATCGGCTACTTCTCGGCTCAGCTCGACACCGCCCAACTGGCTGCCGAGCACCTGCCCTACGTGCCCATGTTCTGCACCCTGCTGACCCAGGTCGGCGCGGCCGGGTTCAGTTATCTGGAGATGGCCGAGCGCATGGAGGCAGCCACCGGCGGCATCCAGTTCAGAACCACCATCCTCGAGAACCCCCAGACTCTCGACAGCCCCCAGGGGCTGGTCGAAGTCAAGGCCAAGGCACTGCAGCGCAACCAGGAAAAGATGTTCCAGATCCTGGCCGACCTTTTCACCGCGCCCGACTTCAGCGACCTGCAACGCCTGCACACGGTGCTCAACCAGATGAAGGCCTCTCTGGAAAACTCCATCCCAGGTTCGGGGCACAGCTATGCTTCACGCTCAGCCAGCAGTTCGCTTACCCCCGGCGGAAAACTTCGCGAAACCTGGGCGGGACTCGGGCAGATCCAACTCATCAAGAAGGTGGCTTCGGGAAAAGCCGAGGACTTGGGAGAGGTTGCCGGGCACCTGCAGGCCATTGCCAGGACGCTGTTGTGCCGCAGCAACCTGAGCTGTGCGGTCACCGCAGAAAGCGCTCTGTTCCCGAACGCCAGAGAGGCCCTGAAGAATTTCTTGAGCGCTATCGCCGAGGCCGCCCTCAACCCTCAGCGCAACAGAACCATATTCACCCCCCAGGTCCGCTACCAGGGCTGGGCCACGTCGGTGCCGGTCAACTACGTCACCCGGGTGTTTCGCACGGTCCCCTTCTCCCACCCCGACAGCGCCGCCCTGCAGGTGCTCTCCAAGCTGCTGCGGGCCAACTTTCTGCATCGCGAAATCCGCGAAAAGGGCGGAGCCTACGGCGGCATGGCCTCCTGCGACCCTGAAGCGGGCTTGTTCGCCATGCTCTCCTACCGCGACCCCCAGTTGACCCGCACCCTGCAGGTCTACGACCAGGCCATCGATTGGGTTACGGCCGGCGAGTTTGACGATGAGGCGATCAAGGAAGCGGTGCTGGCAGTCTTCGGCGACCTGGACCGCCCCCTGTCCCCCGGCGGACGGGGCAGCCGGGAGTTCGCCAACCTGCGCCAGGGGCTGTCGCTGGAGATGCGCAACAAACAACGGTGCCAGCTGCTGGCCATCAACCGTGAGCAGCTCATCGAGGTGGCGAAAAAGTATTTGAGAAAAGACAAAGACGCCAGCTCGGTTGCGGTCATTGCCGGCGAGGATGCTTTGAACGAAGCCAATGCGGAGCTGGAAGGGAAGCCGCTGGAAATCAAGGCGATTTAGGAAGGCCGGATAACCAAAAAAACACGACAAAAGATCTTCGCGGTTGAAACCGCTCCTACATGAACGGGATGACCCCTTGTAGGAGCGGCTTCAGCCGCGAAGTTTTTCGACCTGCACCGTTTGGTTGAAGAATGAAACCCAACGAATTTAATACGCGCAATTGACACAAAAGACATTCGTTGGGTCCGTCGCTTCGCTCCTTGACGCAACCTACCCGCTGCGGATATTTTTTTGTTTTCCTGTCTTTCAACACATTATTTACGCCGCTTGGTAAACCGGGTCGCCTCGGCGCTCCAGGGGTCCTCGGGCCAGGGGTGTTTGGGGTAGCGGCCTTTGAGTTCTTTTTTGACCTGGGGATAGATGCTGTCCCAGAAGTTCTTCAGATCTCTGGTCACCTGGATGGGACGCCGGGCCGGAGAGAGCAGGTGCAGCAGCACCGGCACCCTGCCCCCCGCAATGCGCGGCGTTTCGGCCAGCCCGAAGAGTTCCTGCAGCTTCACCGCCAGCACCGGATCCTCCCCCTGGCCATAATCGAGGCGAATGTTCGAGCCGCTGGGGACCTGAAGCCGCTCGGGAGCCAGCTCGTCCAGCCGCTGCCGCTGCTTCCATTCAAGCAAAGCCAAAAGCGCGGGGACCAGGTTGATGCGCCTGAGGTCCTCGCGGCTGCGGCAACGGCCGGCAAAAGGCGCAAGCCAGCTCTCCAGGCTCGCCAGCAACTGCCCATCGGAGAGTTCAGGCCAGCCCTCTTCTGGTACCGTTCTGGCAGCAAAGCGCAGCCGCGCCAGCAACTGCCCAGCCTCAGCCGTCCAATTCAGCGCCTCAAGCCCCAGCTCCCGCACCCCCTCGAGCAGCGCTGCGCTGACCTCCTCGCCCTCGGCCCTGACCGGGCGCTCGGCAAAGACCAGCGCCCCCAGGCGGCGCACCTCCCGCCCTGTAACCTTCTTTTGACGGCTGTCCCAAATCACCTCCCGCCGCCAGTTCAGCTGCTCGGAAAAGAGTTCTTCCACCAGGGCGGGATCGATGGCGCTGGCCATCTCGATGCGTGCCTCCTCATCGGGCTTTCCGATCAGATCGACCGCGACCAGAAAGGACGCCTGGCGAACCGCGCTGCGGGGGCCAAGCACCGCCCCCTGGCCACCGGCCAGCAGGTAACGCCCGCTGCCTGGCTGCCGCTCGCGCCCAATGCGATCGGCATAGGCCGGGGCAAGCAACCTGGCAACAGTGTCCGCCGTGACAGCCTCTGCCTCCTCGCCTGCCTTCAGCCGCCGCCGCCAGTAGCGCGCCCCCCTGTCAACAGCGACAAAGTTGGGCCCGGCGTGCCTGCCGCGCCGCAACATCTCGAGACGGTCCAGCAAATCGCTGTCGCTTTGGTGGGGGGCACTGGCCCCACCGCCGCGCAGCGGGTCGCGCTCTGAGAGCAGGGCCACCAGATCGCAGGCGAGCCCCGCCATGCGGTTCTCCTGGCCGGCAACAAGCAGCCGCGCCAGCCGCGGGTGGGCCGGCATCTGCGCCATACGCTCTCCAATTGCAGTGAGCCGCTCCCTGGCATCCAGGGCCCCCAGAGATCGCAACAACTGCCGAGCCCCGAGCAGGGCACCGGCGGGGGGCGGCTCGAGCCAGGCCAGCTGCAGCGGGTCGTCCACCCCCCAGCGAGCAAGATCCAGGGCCAGGGGGGCCAGATCGGCCTGACGGATTTCTGGGGGCGTAAAGGGCAGCAATGCCCCTTGGGTCCCCTCGGCCCAGAGCCGGTAGCAGACGCCGGGCCCCAGACGCCCGGCACGACCTGCCCGCTGGGTGGCGCTCGCTGCCGAGACCCGCACCCGCTCCAGGCGGGAGACGCCGGCTGCAGGATCGAAACGGGGGCGACGCTCGAGCCCCGCATCAACCACCACGGCCACCCCCTCGATGGTCAGACTGGTCTCGGCGATGTTGGTCGCCAGCACCACCTTGCGCCTGGGCCCGGGGAGAATCGCCCGCTCCTGCTCGGCGAAGGGCAGATCCCCGAAGAGGGGGCAGACCAGGGCGCCGCCAGGGCTGAGCAGCTCTTCAAGCAGCTGCTGACAGCGGCGGATCTCCCCCGCCCCGGGGAGAAAGACCAGCACATCCCCCTCGCTCTCGGACAGCGCCTTTTGAACCGCGGCCGCGGTGTATTCGGCCACCCGCCCCTGGGGGTCCTTGCCCAGGTAGCGCAGGTCGACGGGATAGGAGCGCCCCTCGCTGGTCACCACCGGACAATCGCCGAGCAGCCTGGCAATCGGCTCGCCATCGAGGGTCGCGGACATAACCAGCAGCTTCAGGTCCTCGCGCAGCCCCTGCTGGGCGTCCCGACAGAGCGCCAGGGCCAGGTCCGAGGTGAGGTTGCGCTCGTGGAACTCGTCGAAGATCACCAACCCCACCCCGCTAAGCTCGGGGTCGCTCTGCAGGCGGCGGGTCAGAATTCCCTCGGTGACCACCTCGATGCGGGTGGTGCGGGAAGTGCGCCGCTCGTAGCGGATTACGTAACCGACCGACGTCCCCACCTCCTCGCCAAGTTGCCCGGCCATAAACCGCGCAGCATTGGTCGCCGCCAGCCGTCGCGGCTCAAGCATCAGGATGGTTTTGCCTGCCAGCCAGGGTTCATCGAGCAGTGCAAGCGGAACCCGCGTCGTCTTGCCCGCCCCGGGGGGAGCTTGAAGGACAGCGGAATCGTATGCTAAAAGAGCATTTTTCAGCTCGAAAAGGACGGCGTCGATAGGGAGTCTGTTGTCAAAATCCAAAACTAAAACCTTTAACACCTTTAACAACCGTAGGTTGGGTTGAGGGACGAAACCCAACAGGTGCCGAACCACATGGGTTGATCAAAAACACAAACCAGCCTCACGCCCGTTCGCTGCGCTCACTCGAGCTCGCAGAGAACGCGGAGAAAAATCCAAAGCAAAGGCAACGGGACGCAGGTTTTCAGGATTAAGATTAAGACGAAGCCTTAATCTGGCCTTTTCCGCTTTGATCTGCGTCCCAAAAATGATACTGCCTTTCCTCTGTGTTCTCTGTGTCCTCTGTGACAAATTGCTTTTTCAACCAAATGCCAAAAACCGCTCCACCGCCTCGCCGATCTGCTCCTCGCCGATGTTGCCGAAGGCAAGCCGCAGGTAGCTCTCAAGCCCCGGGCCGAAGACCTCACCGGGCAGGCAGAGCAGGTTGGCCTCGTCGGCAAGTCGCTTGGCGACCTGGCGGCCGGTAAGCCCGGCAAAGGGATGCCGCACCCAGGCGAAGAAACCGCCGCTGGCGACGAGACTGAAGGGATTGCCCGGGCGGCAGAACTCTTCGCGAAATCGATCGTGGCGACGGGCCATCATGGCACAGTTGGCCGCGGCCCAGTCATCGAGATGCTCGCAGCCGTATTTGACCGCATGCTGGGTGATGCGCGGCTGGCAGACGGCCATGCTGTCCTGCACTTTGAGGGCATGATGAATAAAGGCCTCGGAGGCGACCAGCGCCCCTGCGCGGTATCCGGTCAGGGCGAAGGTTTTGCCGAAGGAGGCAATCTGGATGTAATGGTCGCTCCAGGCGGCATCGGCAAACAGCTCGTGGGGCACAGGGCCGCCGGGGATAAAGGCGTTGTAGGTTTCATCGAGAACCAGCGCGATGTTCTTCTGTCGCGCCAGCTCGAGAAGCTGCCCCACAAGCTGCGGCGGCAGCACCGCCCCGGTGGGGTTGCTCGGGGTTACCAGCAGCAGAGCACGGGTTCGCCGCGTAACCAGTGAGGCGATCCCATCGATATCGGGCAGGCCCCCGCGTCCCTCGGCAAAGGGAGCAAAAACCGGGCGCACTCCAAGGGCCTTGAGGCCCATGGGATGGTCGAAATACGCCGGCAGCTGCACGATGACTTCATCCCCTTGTCGACAGAGCACCATCATCGCCAGCCAGAAGGCCTGGCTGGCGCCGATGCTCAGGCAAAGCTGCGCAGGGTTTGGC
This sequence comes from uncultured Desulfuromonadales bacterium, assembly GCA_945787465.1. GTDB lineage: Bacteria > Desulfobacterota > Desulfuromonadia > Desulfuromonadales > Trichloromonadaceae > CALZIZ01. The sequence goes on along the minus strand of CALZIZ010000093.1, from coordinate 7,257 downwards.
CCGGCCCCGTATTTTCGCCGGTACCAGTTGGCAACCGCCTCCCGCACCTCGGGCAAGCCTTCGTCAGGACTATATTTGGAGATCAGAGGATCGTCGATAAGCCCCTTCAGATGCGCGGTCAGTTCCGCTGCCGGGGCATAATCGGGAATCGCCTGGCAAAGATCGACCAGGGGCTTATCGGCAGGAAAACTGCGCCCTGCAATCCACCCCTTCACCTCGGAAATAGGTGGGAAATGGACCTCTTTGATATTGGGGGAGATTGGAAATTTCATTTTGTCATCTGTCATTTGTCATTTGTCTTTGTAGGAACGACTTCAGTCGCGAATGACCGGAAGCGGAGAAGACCTTCGCGGCTGAAGCCGCTCCTACATGCAACCAAATTTGGGGAGTTCGACATTGTAGGAGCGGCTTCAGCCGCGAAGGTCTGTCCAATCACCAATCACCAATCACCAATTACCAATCACGGCCTTTTCTACGCCAAACGAATGACTTCCACAAGCAACCCGGCCACCCGAACCATATCATCGACCCGCACGAACTCCTCCACCGTGTGCACCTTGCTCATACCGGTGCCGAGGATGACCGTTTCTATGCCGTGGCTGTTGAAGATGTTGGCGTCGGACCCGCCGCCAGCGGCTTTGACATCCAAGGGCCGCCCCAGGTTGGCCGAGGCCTGCTCGAGCAGGCCGATGATTCCGGCGCTGCGGGCCACGTTCATCACCGGGTAGTCGGCCATCACCTCGCAGCTGATCTGGGCCTGCACCTGCTGGCCGCCGATTTCGGTGGCCAGCTCCCGGGCGGCCTCCTCCAGGCAGGTCCGCATGTGCTCGGTCTGCCGGGCCAGTTTTTCGGGGTTGTGGCAGCGCGCCTCACCTTCAAGGACCACCGAGCGCGGCACAATATTGGTGGCCTGGCCACCCTGGATCAGACCGATGTTGGCGGTGGTCTCCTCGTCGATGCGCCCCAGGGCCATGCGGGCGATCCCCCGGGCGGCCACCTGAATCGCCGACAGACCAGTCTCCGGGGCGATACCGGCGTGGGCCTCGCGACCGATGATCTCAAAGCGCATCTTGTTGGCACAGGGTGCCCGGTGAATGACCAGGTCCACCCCCGAGGTGTCGAGGGCCAGCCCCCGTTTCGCCTCGACCATAGACAAATCGAGAAGTTTGGCTCCGAGCAGCCCCACCTCCTCGCAGATGGTCACCACGACCTCCACCGGCCCGCAAGGGATGTTCTGCTCGCGCACCACCTCGAGAGCCTCGATGATCTCGGCCAGCCCCGCCTTGTCATCGGCACCCAGCACCGTATCTGCGGCGCTGCGAAAAACCCCGTCCTCAAGCAGCGGCACAACATTGTCTGCCGGCTCCACCGTGTCCATGTGCGCAGAGAGCATCAAGGGTTCGCTGTCTTTGCCATTTGCCGGAAACCTGGCGATCAGGTTGCTGGCGCTGCTGCCGGCTGAAGGGCCGGCCTGATCAAAGCGCACCTCGGCACCCATCGCCGAAAAGCGTTTGACCAGATACTCGGACATGGGCGCCTCTCTGAACGAGGGGCTGGAGATGGATGCCATCCGGGCAAATTCTTCGCTGATTCGCTCTCGATTGATCATGAAAGACCTCGTTGTTAATAATTGACACTGCAATAAAATGATCTACATCTTAGTGGGGGGTGCGGTTAATTGGCACTCAATAAGCTTTTCGCCCTTTCTCCTCACGATTTCGGCTTCTGCAGTTTATACCACGTTTGACGGCATCGCCCAAGGCGGCATGAGAATTGCTGTTTGAAAACCCTCAAGATCCTTCTCCCCTTTGGCTGGACAAAAACACCCTGGTACTGGTAACATCTCGAAAATTTGCAATTGCCATCGCTCCAGTGCCGCTCTTTTTAAAAAAAGTCCCGCGGCCAATGGCTTACACAAGAATCCGCGTCATAGGCAGGACCCGTGAATATAGATTTTAATCCCCCACAGAACCGTCGCTTCACCTCCAGGCGCAAGCCCTGGCGCCCACTGGCCTTGGCTGGCTTGCTGGCTGCAGGCGTACTGGTGTTCATACTCTTTTCCCGCGAATCCGACAGTCCCAACCTGGCTGAGGCCCGAATGGCGACAGTCGAAGCGGAGATCAAGGCACCGCCTCCGCCGCCGGTACCAGAGGTGCGCCGGGAAATTATCGAAGACAACATCAAACCTGGAGACACCATCACCTCCCTGCTCGGAAACTATTTCAATCCCCAGCAGATCCACACCCTCAACAAGCAAAGCCACAAGGTTTTCCCCCTTTCCAAGATCTGCGCCGGGCAACCGTTTAAGCTGTGCACTCTGGACGGAGGTTTCGAGCGGTTCGAGTACGATATCAACAGCGAAGACCAGTTGATCATCCGCCTTGAGGAGGATGGCTACACCGTCGAAACCGACCTGGTGCGCGGCACCATCGATTCAAGCCTGTTTGCGGCGGTGGCCGCCACCGGCGAACGGGCCGAACTGGCGCTGGCGCTGGCCGATATCTTTGCCTGGGATGTTGACTTTATCCGTGACATCCGCCAGGGCGACTCCTTTCAGGCAGTGGTTGAAAAGCGCTTCAGAGAGGGCGATCCGGCCGGCTACGGGCGAATTCTTGCCGCCGAATTCACCAACCAGGGCGATACTTACCGGGCCTTTTTGTTTCAGGATGGCAGCCACAAACCCTCGTATTACGACACCGAGGGCAAAAGCCTGCGCAAGGCCTTCTTGAAGGCGCCCCTGTCTTTCACCAGAATTTCCTCGGGCTTTACCCGCAAGCGCTTCCACCCCATCACCAAGACTTGGAAGGCCCATCCGGCCATCGATTACGCCGCCCCCCGGGGCACGCCGATCAAGACCGTCGGCGAAGGCGTTATCACCCGCATCGGGCGCACAAAATACAACGGCAATTTCATAAAAATACGCCACAACAGCACCTACGAAACCCTTTATCTGCACATGAACGGGTTTGCCAGGGGGATGAAAAAGGGCAAGCGGCTCTCCCAGGGCCAGGTCATCGGCTATGTCGGCAGCACCGGCCTGGCCACCGGACCTCACCTGTGTTTCCGCATGTATAAAAACGATTCCCCGGTCAACCCCTACAAGGTACAGAGCCAGCCTGCCGCTCCCATCTCCAAGGAGAACAGGGCTGAATTCAAGGCAGCAACAGCCAGCCTGGTCGGCCGTCTGGACGCCCAGAACATTCAGCAGGCGAAGCTTGCGCCGACCGAGGAAACAGCGCCCCAGCAATAAGCAGAACTTGCCTTTCGTTTTTTTGTATTTAGACTGAATGAGAACCTGCGAAACGGACTTGGTTTCCATCGACTCAGCGACAACCCGCCACCGGAGCACTGAATGCCCATCAAACTCGGTGAACTACTCATCCACGAAGGGATCATCTCTTCTGTTCAACTCGAAGATGCCCTGAAAAGCCAGGTTATTTTCGGCGGCAAACTCGGCACCAACCTTGTCGAGCTCGGAGCAGTGAACGAAGCGACCCTGGCCAGGGTGTTAAGCAAAAAGCTCGGGGTCCCTTACATCGCCCCGGGAAAACTGATGGACATCCCGTCCGACGTCATTCACCTGGTCCCTAAAGAAATCGCCGCTAAACATAAGGTCATCCCCCTGCAGCTGGTCAAGCGTCGCTTGACCCTGGCGATGGCCGACCCCAGCGACCTCGAAGCCATCGATGAGATCGGTTTTCGCAGCGGATACCTGATCCAGCCGGTCGTCACCACAGAGTTGAGGCTGGTGCTGGCCCTGGAGAAATACTACCAGGTGCCCCGTGAGCGTCGCTACGTCCAGCCAGCCCGCGTCCTCGAGCAACAGGACCAGGAGACCGCCGATACCGATATCGATACCGCTCAGGCCGTCGAGCCAGAAGAAATTGATATTCCAGGAGTTTCCGAACAAATGCAGGAGGCACCATTTCCATCGCCCCCTGCTCCTGCTCCTGCTCCTGCTCCTGCTCCTGCTCCTGCTCCTGCTCCTGCTCCTGCTCCTGCTCCTGCTCCTGCTCCTGCGTCAAAGGATGATTGGGCCGTCGTCGAAGTCGAGGAAATGGACCTGATCCTCCAAGAGCTGGCCGAAGCCCGTAACCGCGAGGATATTGCCAATATCATTGCCATGTACCTGGGACAGAAATTCTCCCGGGCCGCGCTGTTTCTGGTCCGGGAAAACAACGCCCTGGGCTGGAAGGCCGTGAACAACGGCGACCCGGTTTCAGATTTCGACCAGTTCCGGGTTTCTTTGAACGAGCCCTCGGCGATTCGGACCATTCTCCAGGGCAAGAGCTATTTCTTCGGTCCCCTGCCGGACACCTCCAGCGATGCGCGAATCCGCGGGGTACTCGGCGGCAGCGGCGAAGAATTCGCCATGCTGGTGCCCATCTCGATGATGGGCAAAATCGTCGGCATCATCCTGGTGACCAGTCGCGATGCCGAGCTGGTCAACCATCTGCTCGATCTTAAAAAGTTCTCCACGAAGGCTGCCATGGCATTTGAGATTCTGATCCTCAAGAAAAAAATCCTCATGATGTAACCTGGTCGATGGGAGACACACCATGAAAACCTGGGCAAAATCGTTAATGGTCCTGCTTCTGCTGACCGGCTGCCTGCATGCCCGCCAGACGGCTGAAACGCAACCCCAGGCAGTCCAGCAGAATGTGCTTGAGTTCAACGCCACGGTGGTTTACGTCACCGTCGAAGGCGGCTTCTATGGCCTCACCGATGCCGAGGGCAAGGCCTACGACCCCATCAACCTGCCCCCGGAATTCAGAAAAGACGGCATGAAAGTCCGCGTCAGCGCCCGCCCCAGAACCGACATGGCCGGTTTTCACATGTGGGGCACCATCATCGAAATCCTCTCTATCGAACAGGAATGAATCGCTCCTGCCACATCGAGACCTTTCTTGACTACGCCGAATCTCTGCCCCGCGTCCTGAATTCAATCGCAGCAGCCGGGGTGCTGGCGAAGCAGTCAAAAATCCTGATCAAACCCAACCTCGTCAACGCCTCGCCTCCGCCGGTGACCCTTCCGGTGGCCTTTGTTGCGGTGTTGGTGCAATTCCTGCAGAGACATACTGCAGCAGAGATCATTATTGCCGAGGGCTCCGGTGACCGCCTTTTGACCACCGACGAGATCTTTCGCATCCACGGCTATGATCGGTTGGCCACCGAGTATAATCTGACCCTGGTCGACTTGAACGAAGCCCCGCTGGTGCGCCTCGAGAACCGAAGCTGTAAGGTTTTCCCCGCATTCATGATGCCTGAGGTGCTCATGGAAAGCTTCGTCATCTCTGCTGCGGTACTCAAGGCCCATTCGCTGGCCGAGGTGACCCTGTCGCTTAAGAACATGATCGGCTGTGCCCCACCCAGATATTACCAGCAGGGTGGACACTGGAAAAAGTCGGCGTTTCACCGCCGCATGCACGAATCGATTTTCGAGTTGAACTGTTATCGCAAACCCGACCTGGCTCTGATCGATGGCTCCATCGGCCTGGCAGAATACCACCTGGGCGGACCGCCTTGCGATCCTCCAGCCAACCGCCTGATTGCTGGGTTTGACCCCGTGGCCGTCGATGCGGCGGGGGCCCGGTTGCTGGGCCGGCGGTGGCAGGAAATCCCCCACCTGGCCATGGCTCACCAGGTGCTTGGATGTGCAGAAGCATTAGAGTTAACTGAAGATTAGAGGGAGTATGTATTTCAATGCACCAAAAAGTTGTTGAACATTCAAAGGAAGGGCACAGGCTGTTCAAGCAGCGCCGTTACCAGGATGCGGTGGAGGCCTACCAGCAGGCCCTGGCCCTCGAACCTGACAATGCTTACGCCCTGACCGGACTCGGCGACGTCTGGCGGCAGATGCGCGAATATCGCAAGGCCTGCGATCAGTATCTGGTGGTGCTCAAGGCCGAACCGAAAAATCTCTTTGCCCTGCGGGGCCTCGGCGATGCCTACCGCGAGCTCAACCAGTACCACCAGGCCATAGAGCAATACGAAAAATACCTGAGCGGCCGGCCAACCGACGTTTTCGTGCATACCCGGGTGGCCGACACCTATAAAAAGCTCAAGCGTTACGCCCAGGCCGAAAGTTGCTACCTCAAGGCCCTGAAAGCCAAGCCAGCCAAGCCCCGGGACCGCTACCTGCTCATGGGCCTGGCGGACCTCTACCACAAGATGGGCAAGACCAATGAGGCCATCGAATACTATGAGAAGGTTCTGCAGGCCGGCGGCGACCTGATCAATATCCACACCATCGTCGGCAACCTCTACCGGCGTCAGAACGAGTTCGAGCAAGCCAAGAAACACTATCAGCAGGCCCTGGACATGGACCGGGAAAACCCTTACGCCCTTTACGGTCTGGGCGAGGTGTTTCGCTGGCAGCGCGAGTACCGCAAAACAATCGAACTGTGGGAACAAATCCGTCAAAAAACCGGCGGCACCCCCCAGATGCTCTCGCGCCTCGGCGATGCGTACCGCAATCTCGGCCGTTTCGAAGAGGCCGAAGGGGCCTACATGGACGTTCTGGAAAACGGGTGGGACAAATACGCCCAGCTCGGCCTGGCAAAACTGCGCTTTCTTCAGGGGCGGTTTGAAGAGTCCCTGGTCGCTTACGAAGAGTTTTTCCGCCAGACCGTCCCGGAACGCCAGGCCATCCGCGGGCTCAGCGAGCTGCTCAGCCGCATGGGGCAGCAAGAACAGGCCGAAAAGCTGCTATTATGGGCTGACGCCACCGAGTACGATGCTGAACAGATTGCCGAACTGCTCAGGCATAACCGCGCCAATATGGAGGCCCCGGCCTGACCCTCAGGGCCGGGCCGCACCACAAAATCCGTGAACTACCTGATCCACCTATCCCTGTCCGAACCGACGGACGAATCGCTGCTCGGCAACCTGATGGGCGACTTCGTCAAGGGGCGCCTTGAGGGGCGCTACTCCCCCGGGCTACGCCGGGGGATCATGCTTCACCGCCGCATCGACAGCTTCAGCGCCACCTGCCCGGCTGTGCGCCGCAGCCGGCAGCGCCTGCACCCCGATTTCGGCCATTATCGCGGCATCATGGTCGATGTCTTCTATGATCACTTCATGGCCAGAAACTGGACCGCTCACCACCAGACCCCCCTGCCCGAATTCGCCCAGCGGGTCTACCAACTGCTTGAAGAACAGCACCCCCAGTTGCCAGCGGGCCTGCAACAGGTCGCCCCGCGAATGATCCGCCGCAACTGGCTCGTCTCCTATGCTGAAGAGGAGGTCATCGGCAGG
>CALZIZ010000092.1 GCA_945787465.1 uncultured Desulfuromonadales bacterium | reverse complement strand
GAGAACAGATTTTGGGTCGTTTGAGAGCTCATAGCCATAGCTATGGGCCGAAAAGGAGCCGAAATATGGGCCAAACAGCTGGGTTTGCAGCCGGTCTCTAATTGTCGGACAGCCTCCTAGTTGCTGGACTTTCCTTGTTGGTTTTTGTATGTTTGCACTTACATGCCTGATAAAGGTGAAATAACCTGAGATAACAGGCGGAATTTTTTCTGAATTCGGGCGCTCAAGGCGCCGGGAGAGGACCTTTGACCATCAATCAAGAACCGAAAGACCTGGAGATCCCCGAAGTGCTGCCGCTTTTGCCGGTGCGGGACGTGGTCATTTTTCCCTATATGATCCTGCCGCTTTTTGTCGGGCGGGAGAAGTCGATCGCCGCGGTCGATGCGGCCCTTGCCAAGGACCGGTTGATCTTTCTCTCGACCCAGAAGGAGGTGGGCTCCGAGGACCCCGGGACGGAGGACATCTACCCGGTGGGCACCCTGGCCATGATCATGCGCATGCTCAAGCTGCCCGACGGCCGGGTCAAAATTCTGGTCCAGGGGCTGACCAAGGCGCAGATTACCGAGTATCTCTCTGAGGACCCGCATTTCGTGGTCCGCGTCGAACGCACCCCGGAAATCCAGCGGGAAGAGCCGCCGCTCGAGACCGAGGCGTTGATGCGCACCGTGCGCGACCAGCTCGCCCAATTGCTCAACATGGGTAAGGGCTTTCCCCCCGAAGTTCTAGTGGTGGTGGAGAATATCGAGGACCCCGGCAGCCTGGCCGACCTGATCTCGAGCAACATCGGCCTCAAGGTGAGCGAGGCCCAGTCGCTGATCGAAACCTTCGATCCCCTCGAGCGCCTGGTGCGGGTCAAGGACCTGCTGGCCAAGGAGCTGGAGCTGATGACGGTGCAGAACCGCATCCAGAGCCAGGCCAAGGAGGAGATGGGCAAGAGCCAGCGGGAATACTTTTTGCGCGAGCAGCTGCGGGCCATCCAGGGCGAACTAGGCGAGGCCGACCCGCGGGCCGAGGATATCGCCGAGCTGCGCCAGAAGCTCGAAGAGGCCAAGATGCCCGCGGAGGCCAAGGTCGAGACCGAAAAGCAGCTGCGCCGCCTCGAATCGATGCACCCCGAGGCCGGCGAGTATTCGCTGCTGCGCACCTACCTCGACTGGCTGGTGGAGCTGCCCTGGAGCAAGGCGACCCGCGACAACCTCGATCTGAAAAAGGCCCTCAAGGTGCTCAACGAGGACCATTTCAATCTCGAAAAGGTCAAGGAGCGCATCCTCGAGTTTCTTGCCGTGCGCAAGCTTAAAAAAGAGCTCAAGGGGCCGGTGCTCTGTTTCGTCGGGCCGCCGGGGGTGGGCAAGACCAGCCTCGGCAAGTCGATCGCCCGGGCCCTGGGGCGCAAGTTCGTGCGCATCTCCCTGGGAGGGGTGCGGGACGAAGCCGAGATCCGCGGTCACCGGCGCACCTACGTTGGTGCCCTGCCGGGGCGCATCATCCAGGGGATCAAGCAGGCCGGCACCAACAATCCCGTGTTCATGCTCGACGAGCTCGACAAGGTCGGTTCCGATTTTCGCGGCGACCCCTCGGCGGCCCTGCTCGAGCTGCTCGACCCCGAGCAGAACCACGCATTTAGTGACCATTACATCAACCTGTCCTTCGATCTGTCCAACGTGATGTTTATCGCTACGGCCAACGTCATCGATCAGGTGCCCTCGGCCCTCAAGGATCGCCTCGAAGTGATCCGCCTGGCAGGTTACACCGCCGAGGAAAAGCTCTCCATCGCCCAGAGCTACCTGATCCCGCGCCAGCGCAAGGCCAGCGGGCTGAAGCAGGACGAGGTGCGTTTTTCGCGCAACGCCATCCTCAAGGTGACGACCGAGTATACCGCCGAGGCGGGCCTGCGTAACCTGGAGCGGGAGATCGGCAGCATCTGCCGCAAGGTGGCGCGGCGCTTTGCCGAGGGCAAAAAGCGCCCCGTGCAGGTCAGCGAAACTGCCGTGCGCCGCTTTCTCGGCCCGCCGAGGTTTCTGCCCGAAGAAGAGCGTCGCGAAGACGAGGTCGGGGTGGCTACAGGGCTGGCCTGGACCGCGGTGGGAGGGGAAATCCTCTACATCGAGGTCAACACCATGAAGGGCAAGGGGCAGCTGACCCTGACCGGGCAGCTCGGTGAGGTCATGAAGGAAAGCGCCCAGGCCGCGCTCTCCTATGCCCGGGCCCACGCCGCGGAGCTTGACATCGAGCCGGAATATTTCGAAACCCACGACCTGCATGTCCATGTGCCGGCCGGCGCCATTCCCAAGGACGGTCCCAGCGCCGGGGTGACCATGGCCACCGCGCTGATCAGCGCCCTATCGGGGCGGCAGGTGAGCAAGGACGTGGCGATGACCGGGGAAATCACCCTGCGCGGCAAGGTCCTGACTATCGGCGGGCTCAAGGAGAAGGTGCTGGCGGCGGTGCGATCGCACATCCCCACGGTGATCATCCCCCATCGCAATGAGAAGGACCTCGAGGACATCCCCCCTCATGTCCGTAAAAAGGTCGACTTCATCCTTGCCCGGACCATGGATGACGTGCTGCGGGCAGCGCTCAAGGCCAAGGCATGAAGCTTAGCGAACTGGGGGAGTTCGGGTTTATCGAACGTATCCGCCAGGTCGCCGGCAGCGCCCCCGGGGTGGTGGTCGGCATCGGCGACGATTGTGCGGTGATCGAGGTTCCCGCAGGTCAAAGGCTGCTGACCAGCAACGACCTGCTCATAGAGGATGTGCATTTTCGCCGTCAGTGGACCGACATGTATCGCCTGGGCCGCAAGAGTGTGGCGGTCAATGTCAGTGATGTGGCGGCCATGGGCGGTGCTCCCCGCCACCTCTATCTCGGTCTGGGCCTCCCAGAAGGGCTGCAGGTCGAAGAGCTGGACCAGTTTCTGGCCGGTTTCGTCGAGGCGGCCACCGAATATGGGGCGGCCCTGGTCGGCGGTGACACCTGTCGCTCGCCGGGACCCTTTTTCATCTCGGTGACCGTCGAGGGCGCGGTCCCGGAAGCGGAACTGGTCTGCCGCAGCGGCGCAGCCCCCGGCGATGCCATCTACGTCTCCGGAACCCTGGGCGACAGCGCCCTGGCCCTGCGGCAGCTGTCGCAGGGGTTGGTCCCGGCACCCGAGCTGGCGCGCCGTCACCATGATCCCCAGGCCCGCCCCACCCTGGGCCGCCAAGTGGCGGCCGCACAACTCCCTTCGGCGATGATCGATATTTCAGATGGAGTGCTTGCCGACCTCGGCCATATCCTCGAGGCCTCGGGGGTCGGTGCCTGTCTGGAACTTGAGTCCCTGCCTCTGTCCGCCCCTTTTCGCAAGGCCCTGCAGCAGGATCCGGCGCTGATCGAGCTGGCCCTTGCCGGAGGGGAGGACTACGAACTGCTTTTTACCGTTCCGACCGAGCGTGAAGCCTGGTTGGCCAAGATTTCGACAGAGGTGCCGCTGACGCGCATCGGCGAACTGACCGCAGAAGTCGGATTGCGGATCAGCGATGCGCAGGGGCGTCCCTTTTGCCTGTCCCGGGGTGGTTTTAACCACTTTGCCGGCGGCGCGCAGAAATAAACCATCCCAGGGTCAGGTTTTGGACTGATGTTTGCTTATTGTTTGCAGGGGAGATGGCGGTGACGGAAAACGCGCCTGACAACATACGCCCGGCCCCCTTTCTCGGCAGCGAGTTTCCTGACGAGGAGTTCGGCCAGGTGCGCGATTTGCTGCTCGAACGGATCGGCTTCGATCTCGGCAGTTACAAGGATCGCTGCGTCAAAAGGCGGATTGCCAAACGGGTGCGTGCCCTGGGCCTGGCCGATGCCGGAGCTTACCTGCAGCGGCTGCGTCAGGATGCTTCAGAGGTGGAGGCGCTGATGACCGCGCTGACCATCCATGTTTCCCAGTTTTTTCGCAATCCCTCGACCTTCGCCGAACTCGCAGGGCAGGTTCTGCCCGAATTGTTTCGCAGCGCAAGGCAGTCGGGTCGGCGGGAGCTGAGGCTGTGGAGCGTCGGTTGCGCAGGGGGCGAAGAGCCCTATTCCCTGGCCCTGCTGATCGATGAGTTGGCCCCGGCCGGGTTGCGGGTGAACATTCTGGGGACAGATGTCAGCCCGGTGATCCTCGAGCGGGCCCGCGAGGGGCTTTTTCCCACCCAGCGGGTGACCGAGGTCTCGGCGCAGCGGCAGGAAAAGTACTTTCGCCCCGAAGGGTTTAACCTGCGCCTGGAGAAGAGAATCCGCAACATGGTGCGCTTTGAGCACCACAACGTGTTGACGGCAGAGGCGTATCCGCAGGCTGACCTGATTCTCTGTCGCAACGTGCTGATCTATTTTTCTCGCACCGAGCAGGAAAAGATTCTTGCCCGTTTTGCCCAGGCTCTTACGCCCGGAGGGTATCTCGTGCTCGGCAAGGCCGAAACCATGCTCGGCGAGGTGCGGGAGCAGTTTCGCATGGAGTGCCCCGAAGAGCGCATCTACCGGCGCCTCGAGGAGAGGCCCTAAAGGCCAATCAAGGTCAAATTTTCAGCGGGCATCGCGGGCAGGTGGTGGAACTATGACCTCGGGCCCCGGAATGCTTACCGTCAAAAACAGTCTCCAGGTTTCGACCTGGTACCTTCAATGACCCACTGAAAATACGATTCTAAACTGCAATCTGAAAGTCCTGAGATCAAAAAGGAGCGGATCGATGCGTGTGGAAATCAGCTACAAATTCATCATGGGGTTCATCATCGTGGTGGGCTCTATCGTGCTGGTCAACCTGCTGGTGCCCTACCTGGGAATCCCCCCCCATTTGCAGCAGCTGTTCACCATCGGCTGCGCCCTGCTGGTGGGGTTGCTGCTGGGCTGGATCTTCTCAAAGGCGTTTACCGCCAATATCCGTGTGCTGACCGACGCTGCCGAGCGCCTCAGTCACGGGGACCTTTCGCAACCGGTGGTGCTGCGCAGCACCGCATTGCCCGATGAAACCTCCGATCTGGCAAAGTCCCTGAACCTGGTGGTCAACAGCCTGCGCGAGCTGGTGGGGACGATCCGCGGCTCTTCGGTGAAGGTCGCCGAGTCGGCCCAGGGGCTCAGTTCCACCTCCGAGGAGATGACCGCTTCGGCCAACGAGGTGGCCAATACCGTGGAGCAGATCAGCCGCGGGGCCGAGACCCAGGCGGCCATGGTGGAAAAATCCTCCCGGCTGATCAAGGAGATGGCGGTCTCTATCGATCTTATTGCCGCCTCGGCCAATAAGGTCTCGGGGTCGGCCTCCGATACGGTCAAAACCGCCGAACACGGCACCGAAATTGCGCGCCAGACCATGGGCAAGATGAAGCAGTTGCTCGGCAACGTGGAACGCAACGGCGAGCAGATGGCTTCCTTCAGCCAGCAGGTACAGAAAATCGGCAAAATCGTCGAGGTCATTACCGGCATCGCCGGCAAGACCAATCTGCTGGCCCTCAACGCCACCATCGAGGCGGCCCGCGCCGGGGAATACGGACGGGGGTTTGCGGTGGTGGCCGAAGAGATTCGCAAACTGGCCGATTCGACCGGAGAATCGGCGGGCGAGATCACGCAGCTGATCGAGGCGATCCGTGAGGAATCCCAGCGGGTCCAGGCTTCGATGAGTGAAACCATTCTCGAGATGGATGCCGGGCGCGCGGCCCTCGACTCTACCGGAGTCGCCTTCGAAGAGATCATTCAGACTGCCCAGGTGACCCAGACCAAGGCGACCAGCATCGCAGAACTTTCGCAAAAACAGACCGAGGGATCCCAAAGCATGGTCTCCACCATCGACGAGATCTCGAGGGTGGTTGCTGATAATGCCGCCGCGACCGAGGAAGTTTCCGCCACCACCCAGGAGCAGTCGGCCTCCATGGAAGAGATGGCCTTTGCCGCCCAGGACCTCTCGGCCCTTGCCGAGCAGCTGCTCGAGGTGGTCCAGGCTTTCGAACTCGAGGCCGCCAAGGGCTGAGGTTGCCATGCAGAAGGTTCTGGTTTTTCAGTTGGGGCAGGAGTTTTACGGCCTCGAAGTCAGCCGCATTCAGGAGGTGGTGGAGGCGCCCGCCGTTCATTACATTCCCAGGGCGGCGGAATGCTTTCTCGGGGCCATCAACGTTCACGGCAGCATCGTTCCGGTGCTCGACCTGGGCGCCTTTCTCGGTTTCGGTGCCAAGGAACATGACCCCAGGATCATTGTTCTGCCACCCTCCACGGGGTCGTTGGCCCTGGCGGTGGTGGCGATCAAGGGTTTCAGGTCCCTGGAGGGAGAGACCCTGCTGCCCTATCAGGATGACGGCGACAACAGCGCCTGTATCCGCGCGGTTTTCAATCAGGGCAATGAGATGATCAACCTGCTCGACGTCGAGCGACTTCTTGCAGGTATGGGAAAAAATTGAACAGGCAACAGGAGGGAAACATGGGGCTTAAGGTATTGATTGTCGACGATGCCTTGTTTATGCGCAATATGCTCAGGGAAATTTTCACCAAGGCCGGCTATGAGATTGTCGGCGAGGCCGGCGACGGTGAGGAGGCCGTAGAAAAATACCAGCGCCTGCAGCCGGATCTGGTGACCATGGACATCGTCATGCCGCGCAAAAGCGGCATCGAGGCTCTGCAGGAGATCATGGCCGAGCACCCCGGGGCCCAGGTGGTGATGTGCAGCGCGCTGGGGCAGGAATCGCTGATCCTCGAGGCCGTGCAGGCCGGGGCCAAGGATTTTATCGTCAAGCCGTTCAAGGAGGAGCGGGTACTTGAGGTTGTGCGCAGGGTTGCCGGAGAGGCCGCCTGAGGCTCTCGGATCATTACTGAAAAGCGTAATGTGTAAGGTGTGGTTTTGCCCGTCACCCATCACTTATTACTTATTACTTATTACGCCTTCGTCCCTTAGCCATTAGTCCGTTGCCGGAGGGGTAACCATGGACATGTCAAAATACCGCGAGATGTTCCTTACCGAATCGCGGGAACATCTCAAAAACATGAGCCGGCTGATCCTTGCTCTGGAGCAGAACCCTTCGGATGCCGAGGGGATCGATTCGCTCTTCAGAGAGGCTCACTCGGTTAAGGGCATGGCGGCGTCCATGGGTTATGATCGCACCGCCGAGCTGGCCCACAACCTCGAGGACCTGATGGATGGCTTTCGCAGCACCGGTACGGTCCCTGCGGCGGCTGTCGACCGCCTGCTCGACGGGCTCGATCTGCTCGAAGGCCTGCTTGAGGACCTTTCTGCCGATCAACCCGAGCGGGAGATTGCGGCCTTTATCGAGGGTGCTTCAGTTGAGGCTAATCCCGAGGTTGCCGAGGCGACCCTGGTCGAAGACCCCGAGGACATCCAGGACATTGACCTCGAACCGGAACCGGAACCGGTCGCCGAAGTGACCGCCGAGCTCGATGCTGCTCCTGCCGAGGTGCTGAACGTCACCGTGGAGCTGGCCGTTGATGCGGTGGCCCCTTCGGCGCGGGCGTTGCTGCTGCTGCGCGAACTCTCCGGACTGGGGGAGTTTCTGGACTGCCGGCCGACCGAGGAAGAGTTGCGCAAGGGCGGGGCAGTGCCTCGGCTGGAGGTGAAGCTGCGCTCCGGTGAGCCTGTCCAAAAAATCGAAAAGCTGATTGGCGGGATGCCGGACATCCGCGAGTTCAAGGTCGTTACCGCCGAGGCACCGCAGCCAGAGCCTGCAAGCAACGGCCGCGGGGACGAGGGGCATCGTACGGTGCGCATCCGCACCGATTTGCTCGACAAGTTCATCAATTTGACCGGGGAGCTGATCACCACCCGTTATATGCTGCAGGGCGCATCCCGGGACGACCGGAAGCAGGATATGGACGAGGGGCTCAACCACCTTAGTCGCCTGATTACCGACCTGCATCATCACGTGTTGCAGGTGCGGATGATGCCCCTGGAGAGCATTACCGGACGGCTGCCGCGCCTGGTCAGGGATCTGTGCCGCAAAACCGACAAACAGGTCAGGCTGAGCGTTGAGGGGGAGGATGTCGAACTCGACCGGGCGATTCTCGAGGCGCTGGCCGACCCCCTGGTGCATATGGTGCGCAATGCCATCGATCACGGCATCGAGCAAAGAGGCGAGGTCAGAGTCAGGGCGAGCCGCGAAAAAGACCTGGTGCAGCTCGAGGTGGCCGATAACGGTCGCGGCATGGACCCCGAAGCGATTCGCCAAAAGGCCCTGTCCCGTGGGCTGATCAGCCCGTCGACGGCCCGCACCATGCGCGATCGGGACCTGCTGCAGCTGGTCTGTCAGCCCGGGTTTTCCACTGCCGCCAAGGTCACTGAAACTTCCGGGCGCGGAGTCGGCATGGACGTGGTCAAATCTGCCGTGGAGAACCTCGGCGGGACCTTGGAGATTGCCTCCGAACCAGGCAAGGGCAGTCGCATCCTGCTTAAATTGCCCCTGTCCGTGGCGATTATCCAGGTGCTGCTGGTGGCCTCCGACGGCAAAACCCTCGGCATTCCCATCACCCGGGTGCTGCGAACCCTCGAGGTGCCGCGGCAGGAGGTCCGTTCGTCGGGACGGCAGCTGGTGATTCCCCTCGGCGACGAGCTGGTGCCCCTGCTGTCGCTGCGCAAGATCCTGCACCAGCCAGGACGGCCGTTTCGCGGCTCTGTCCCGGTAGTGGTCACCGAGATCCGCGGTCGCAAGGTCGGGCTGGTGGTCGACCAGCTGGTCGGGCAGCGCGAGGCGTTCGTCAAGAGCCTGGCCTTCCCCCTCGACAGGCTCGGCGGGGTCAGCGGGGCCACCGTGCTCGGAGACGGCAGCGTGGTCTTTATTATCGATCCTTCGGCATTGCTGGAGGAGCGCTCGGCCGGCCCTGCCGTCGCCCGTGCCACAGGAGGAGTTGCATGACCTTTAACAACCTGACCGAAGGGCAGCTCGACGCCCTCAAGGAAATCAGCAATATCGGCATGGGGCATGCCGCAACGGCTCTGTCTCAGCTGATCGGCGAGACGGTGCAGCTGCGGGTTCCCCAGATCACCGTGAGCGACATTGCTGATGTGCCCGAAAAGATCGGCGGCCCCGAAAAAATCGTCGTCGGCATTACCCTGCAGGTGCTCGGAGATGCCCGGGGCAATATCCTGCTGGTTTTTCCCGAGGACAGCGCGGGTCAGCTGATCTCGCGGCTGATCCGTCAGCCGAGCCTCGATCTGGCCGACGAGATCTGCGTCTCCACTATCAAGGAGGTCGGAAACATCCTGGCCTCTGCCTACCTGAGCGCTCTGGGCAGCTTGCTCAACATGACCCTGATCCCCTCGATTCCCCTGCTCGCCTACGATATGGCCGGGGCGGTGGTTGACAACATCCTTATCGAACTCAGCGAAGCCGGAGACATGGCGCTGCTGGTCGAAACCGAGTTTCACGGGGTGAACCCTGAGATAGAGCCTATCAAGGGACATTTCCTGCTGCTGCCCGACCCCCATTCCCTCGATATCATCCTGCATGCCGTCGGAGGCCAGGGATGAGCGATAAACTACGCGTGGGGATTTCCGAACTTCAGATCTCCGAGGCGCCTGCGGTTCTGGTGACCTACGGCCTTGGCTCCTGCCTGGGGATCACCCTTTACGACCCCGAACTGCGTCTCGGCGGCATGGCTCACACCCTTTTGCCGACCGTGCGGCCCGAACGCCGCGAGCCGCGCCCGGCCAAGTTCGTCGACTCGGCTCTGACCCTGATGCTCGAGCAGATGCTTGAGCGCGGCGCCTCTCGAGAGCGGCTGCAGGCCAAAGTGGTCGGCGGCGCCAACATGTTTGCCTCGCTCAGCCCCAGCGGAGACGGCGGGGTCGGTGCCCGCAACATCCAGGCCGCCCGCGCGGCGCTCGAACAACTCGAGATCCCGCTGCTGGCCGAGGACGTGGGGGGACACCACGGCCGCACCGTCGAGTTCGATCTTGCCTCCGGAGAAGCCCGGGTCCGTTCGGTCCGCGGCAGGGATAAGCTGTTAATATTGTAGAAGGTAGAAGGTAGAAGGTAGAAGGTAGAAGGTAGAAGGTAGAAGGTAGAAGGTAGAAGGTAGAAGGTAGAAGGTAGAAGGTAGAAGGCGGGTTTTGGTCCGATTCTCTCTTCTACCTTCTCTCTTCTGCCTTCCGGCTGTTTAAATGAACAATTCGCTCCCCGTTTTTTGGGGGGCCGTTGAAGGAGAGAATCATGAAACGATGGATGATCCTGGCTCTGGCACTGCTGCTTGTGCCTGCGCTGGCTGTGGCCAAAGAGAAGGTGAATGTCGGTTTAAGCGACGTGATAAAAACCCTGGAGAGCCCTTTCCAGAAAGATGCCAAGGGCGAGGCGGCTATTGGCGATTTTCAGGGGGACTTTTTCCAGGAGTCGCGCATTGCCTCCCTCGATCGGCTGCAGCGCGGCCGGGGGCGGGTGGCGGTTAAGTTCGACAGCAGCCGCGCCGACCGGGTTCCCCTGGCCATGTTTCGCTGGGAGTATGACCAGCCCACCACCCAGGAGATCGTTTCGGACGGACGCACCATCTGGGTCTACCTGCCGGAAAATCGCCAGGTGATCCAATCCGAAATCGATTTCACGGCAGAGTCGCGCCCCGATGACCCGATGACCTTTCTGACCGGGCTCGGCAACCTCTCCCGGGACTTTCTCATTACCTGGGCTTCGCCGAACCAGGACGTGGAAGGCAATTATGTGCTCGAACTTCGCCCCCGGCGCACCTCGGCCATGATCCGGCGCTTGATTATCGTGGTCTCTCGCGATGCGGTCCTCGGTCAGCCCGGGGCGAGCTTTCCCATGCTCTCGACCACCGTCTACGATCCCAACGACAACAGCACCATCATCGAATTCAGCAACCTGAGGGTCAACCGCAACCTCTCAGACAGCCAGTTCCATTGGTGATTGGTGATTGGTGATTGGTGATTGGTGATTGGTGATTGGTGATTGGTGATTGGTGATTGGTGATTGGTGATTGGTGATTGGTGATTGGTGACGCCCCGGATTTGGACTTTCCATCCGGGGCGTGCTTGTGTTATTTATAAGTGTTCGATTCGGTGGGGTTCTTTGTCCTGCCGGAAGAAAACTCAGGGAGGACGACTGATGCCTAGTTTCGACATTGTTTCCAAGGTTGACATGCAGGAGGTGGACAACGCCATAAACCAGGTGCGCAAGGAGATCGACCAGCGCTACGATTTCAAGGGAACCCACAATGAAATCGACCTGGAAAAGGACTCCATCGCGGTCCTGGCCGCAGACGATTACAAGCTGCAGGCGGTGACCGACATTCTCAAGGGCAAGCTGGTGCGGCGCAACGTTTCAGCCAAATGCCTCGATTTCGGCAAGGCTGAACCTGCCTCCGGCGGCGCGGTACGCCAGCGTGTTGCCATCGTGCAGGGGATTTCCAAGGAGAAGGGCAAGGAAATCATCAAGCTCATCAAGGAATCCAAGCTCAAGGTCCAGCCCCAGATCATGGACGACCAGGTGCGGGTCTCAGCCAAAAAAATCGACGATCTGCAAGAGGTCATCCAGTTGCTCAAAGGCAAGGACCTGGGGATCGAACTGCAGTTTATCAATATGCGATCGTAATTAATTCAGGTAAAGGCAAAAGGCGTAAGAAGTGATGAGTGACATGTGAAAGAAAAACACATCAACATATTACTCATCACTCATTACGCAGTTCTCTGTACGCCTTTTAGCCCCTTCGCCTGATTTCCGAAGGAAATCGAACTTGAACAAACAGAAAGTTTCCCTGGTCAGCCTGGGCTGTCCGAAAAACCTGGTCGATGCCGAGGTGATGCTGGGGCATTTGCCTGAGGATCGTTACGAGATCATCACCGACGAGGCCCAGGCCGACATCATCATCGTCAATACCTGCTCCTTTATCAAAGAGGCGAAGGAAGAGTCGGTCGAAACCATTCTCGAAGTGGCGGACTTCAAGGCCTCCGGTCGCTGCAAGACCCTGGTCGTCTCTGGTTGCCTGCCCCAGCGTTATCGGGACGAGTTGGCCCTGGAGCTTCCCGAGGTGGATCTGTTCATGGGCACCAGCGACGCGCCACGTATCGTCGAGCTGCTCGACGCCCGCAGCGACGGGGCGGCCGGGGCGGCGGTGGGTGAGGCCGATTACCTCTACGACCACACCACTCCGCGGGTCAAATCCTCGCCCTTCTATTCGACCTATGTCAAGATCGCCGAGGGCTGCGCCAACCACTGTTCCTACTGCATCATCCCCCAGCTGCGGGGCACGCTGCGCTCGCGCAGCATCGAATCGGTGGTTGAGGAGGTGCGCAGGCTCACCGCCGAGGGGGTCAAGGAGATCAACCTCATCGCCCAGGACGTCACTGCCTTCGGCGCCGACCGCAATGACGGCAGCACCCTCGAGACCCTGTTGCGGGAGCTGGTCAAGATCGAGGACCTGCAGTGGCTGCGCCTGCTCTACGCCTACCCCGAAGGGATCAGCGACGAGCTGCTCGATCTCATTGCCGAGAACGAGAAAATCTGCAACTACCTCGATATTCCCCTGCAGCATGTTGATGACCAGATCCTGGGCATGATGAACCGACGGGTTGACGAGGCCGGCACCCGGCAGCTGCTTGAACGGATTCGCCGGCGGGTGCCCGGTATCACCTTGCGCACCTCGTTCATCGTCGGGTTTCCCGGGGAGTCCGAGGCCCAGTTCAATAAACTGCTCGAGTTCATCAAGGAAGGCCACTTCGAGCGGGTCGGGGTATTTCGCTATTCCCGCGAGGAGGGAACCCCGGCGGCGGAGCTGGATAACCAGATTCTCGAGCGGGTCAAAAAATCGCGCTACCAGAAACTGATGCGCGCTCAGAAGCGGGTCTCCTTCCAGAAGAACCGCTCCCTGGTCGGGCACATCGAGCCGGTGCTGGTCGAAGGCTTCAGCGAAGAAACCGATCTGCTGCTGCGCGGCCGCAGCGTCCGCCAGGCCCCTGACGTCGACGGCCAGGTCTACATCACCGCCGGGCAGGCCGATATCGGCTCGATTGTCCCGCTGCGCATCACCGACTCCTCCGATTACGACCTGATCGGGGAGATCGTCGAAGACCAGGAGGCTGTTGGACTTGACGGACCGTAAAGAGAAATTGGACGTTCGAGACCAGATTTCCGAGAATTTGAGAGCGAATAGCTTGGCTATTTGTCGAAAATTGTCGGAGATCTGGGCCGATCAGCCGATTTCGCAGTAGGTTCTTGTTAAGCCCGACAGCCTCCTAAGCCAAAGCGAGGGGTGAGTCTCACCCCTTCGCCTTTGGCATCCCTCTCTGCAGGAGCGGCTTTCGCCGCGAATGGTTCAAACCGCAACACTCTTCGCCAAACCATTTCGCTCCCGCAGGACCCTCGATACGGAGATCCCGAGGTGCCCTTCAATCGCCCCCTCATCATTTTCGTCCTTGCGCTGGTCGTCGCTCTGTTCGCCCTCGGCAGGCGTTCGGATCAGAATGACCAGACGGTCAGTCGCAGTCGCCTGGTTATGGGCACGGTGGTCGAAATCACCGCCATCGGCTCCGACTCCGACCGGGTCGCCGCTGCTGTTGTAGAGGCCTTTGTCGAAATGGAGCGCATCGAGCGCTTGATGAGTCCTCATCTGGCCCAAAGCGATGTGGCCCGCCTCTCGGCCGCAACCGGGCCCCTGGAGGTGACGCCGGAGACCGCCGAGGTCGTCGCCCTGGGGCTGCAGGTCGCCCTTGCCAGCGGCGGAGCTTTCGATTTGACCCTCGGTCGCCTCAAGGCCCTCTGGGATGTGGAGGGCGAGCAGCCGCAGATCCCAGAAGCTGCAGGCATCGGCCGCGCCCTGCTCGGAATCGGACCGCGAGCCCTCCAACTGCAGGGTCAACAAGTTGAAAAAGCCGATCCTCTGCTGGCCGTAGATCTAGGCGGCATCGCCAAGGGCTACGCCATCGACCGGGCGCTGGCCCTGCTGCAGCGCTCGGGGGTGGGCAGCGCCTCGATCAACGCCGGCGGCGACCTGCGTCTGCTCGGTGACCGTCAGGGCCGGCCCTGGCGCATCGGCATTCAGCACCCGCGAAAGGCGGGGCAATTGCTGGCCACCCTGGAGTTGACCGATGCTGCGGTGGTGACCTCGGGAGACTACGAACGTTTCTTCGAGCAGGACGGGGTGCGCTATCATCACCTGTTCGACCCCCGCACGGGCTACCCGGCCAAGCTCTGCCAGTCGGTGACCCTGGTTGCGCCAAATGCCATGCTCGCCGATGCCCTGGCCACTGCGGTCTTCGTTCTCGGTCCGCAGCAAGGGCTGGCTCTTCTCGAGCAGTTCCCCGGGGCCGAGGCGCTGGTCGTCGCCGCCGACGGCAGTCGCCAGGTCAGCCCCGGGCTGGAGTCTCGGCTGCAATGGCGCTAAGGGCGGTGCTCAGACGCATGACCGTCCTCGATCGGTTGATTGTTCTGACGCTTTTTGCTGCAGCGGTCGGCTCGCTCTGGTTGATCGGAGCCGGTGCCGGAGGCCAGCGGGTGGTGGTGGAGCAGGATGGCCGGGTGGTCTTCACCGCGCCCCTTAACCAGCCGCGCACGGTGAGCATTGAGGGTCCGCTGGGCGAGACGGTGCTGGCGATCAAGAACGGCCAGGCCTGTATTCTGGCCTCACCCTGCCCCCACAAGGTGTGCATGGGGATGGGCGAGGTGGCGCGCAGCGGTGAACTTCTGGCCTGCGTGCCGAACCGGCTGCTGGTGCGCATCGAAGGGCAGGACCAGGAACGGGGGCGGGACTATGACCTTATCAGCCGCTGATCCCTGCGCCGAGCTGGAGCTCGTGCGCAGGCGGATATTCCTTGCCCTGTTCACCGCCCTGGCGGTGGCGCTGCACACCCTCGAGTTTCTGCTTCCCTCGCCGGCGCCCTGGTTTCGCCTCGGCTTCGCCAATATCCTGACCCTCACCGCGCTTTTCGTCTACGGAAGGCGGGCGGCCTGGACCCTGAGCCTGGCGCGCATCGGGATCGGTTCGCTCCTGCTCGGCAACCTGTTTGCCCCCGGCTTCTGGTTGTCGCTCTCCGGAGGGGTCCTGGCAACCGCCCTGATGACCGCGGCCCACCGGCTCTGCGGAGCCCGCATCGGCCCCGTCGGGGTCTCGGTGCTCGGCGCCGCCGGCCACGCCACCGGCCAGATGCTGGTCGCCTACCTGGTGCTGGTGCGCCACCCCGGGCTCTGGCAGATGTATCCCTTCTTTCTGCTCTTCGCCCTGGGCACCGGCATCGCCAACGGCGTCGCCGCCGACCTGCTGCTCGAGCTTTTGCGCGGTCATCCCGCATTTGCCCGGAGCGGGCAAATCAGGCAAAAGGCTAAAGGTTAAAGGCTAAAGGAAAAACCGGGTATAATCTCTGGAAGGGACAGTGAGTGGTGGACAGTGCTTACTGGCCCCTAGCC
>CALZIZ010000091.1:4948-27247 GCA_945787465.1 uncultured Desulfuromonadales bacterium | reverse complement strand
GATTCTGAAATGACCATTGCTGATACGGGATGTACCGCTACTTCTTTTCCCGACTTCTGGGAATTGCTTCAGAAGGTCAGGTGTGAGAAGGGGTGATATCGCCGCCAAGGGTGTTTGTTCCAAGAAAATCAAAAAGCCAGATTTAAAGTCTGACGGAAATCCGCGGTAAGCCTATACCCTTTTTGGACTTGCGGGTTTTCGGTCTTGAAGAAAAGGAGCAGTTGCAGTTTGAAGCGCGAACTGATCGTAGCCATCGATGGACCATCAGGGGCCGGAAAAAGCACCTTGAGTAAGCTGCTTGCCAGCCGCCTGGGCTATGTCAATATAGATACTGGGGCCATGTACCGGGCAGTCGCCCTGGCGGCTCACCTCAGGAATATCGATATTACCGATGACCAGGCCCTTGGCCGCCTCTGTCAAACCCTGAATATCGAGTTCGAACGTTTGGCCGATGGCGAGCGTGTATTGCTTAATGGCGAGGATGTCTCCCAGGCCATTCGCACCCCGGAGGTCAGCCTGCTGACCTCTGCGGTCTCCGCCCGGCCCGCGGTGCGGCAGTCCATGTTGGAGCTGCAGCGGCAGCTGGGTGCCCAGGGTGGGGTCGTCCTTGAGGGCCGCGATATCGGTACGGTGGTTTTTCCCCGGGCTGAGGTCAAATTTTTTCTCCTGGCAAGTGCCGCAGAGCGTGGGCGAAGGCGTTTCGAAGAGTTGCGCGCCAAAGGGTTGAGCGTTGAACTTGAGCGGACCATCGCCGAGGTTGAGGCCAGGGACGAAGCCGACAGTGCCCGGGAGCATGCGCCCCTGCTTCAGGCCGAGGATGCCGTGGCCATTGATTCGACCGCTTTATCGATCGAACAGGTTCTGGAGACAATGCTTGAGGTGGTCTGTAGGCGCCGCTCCCTTGCCAACCTGCCCCGGGGGGGCTGTTCGTGAATATCCTGTTAGCCAAAAGCGCCGGTTTTTGCTTTGGGGTCAAGCGTGCCACCAATATGGCCTTTGAGGCGACAAAACATTACCGGGGGATGTACTCTCTGGGGCCGATTATCCACTCGCCCCAGCTTGTGAAAAAGCTTGAAGAAGAGGGCGTCAAGGTGATGCAGCGGGTTGAGGATATCCCCGCCGGCGCTGCGGTCATTGTTCGCTCCCATGGCGCCAGGGCCGAGGAGCTCGAGCGAATCCGCGCCCGCAACCTGACGGTGGTCGATGCGACATGCCCCTTTGTGAAAAAAGCCCAGGACCATGCTGCCAAGCTGAGCCTCGAGGGCTATGTGCTGGTGGTGGTGGGCGAGGAGGAGCATCCTGAAGTTCAGGGAATCATCTCTTATGCCAGGCAGGGCGCAGTATTCGTGGTCGCCGACCGTGCCCAGGCCGAAGCCATCCCGCCTAAGGGTAAAATTGCCATCGTCGCCCAGACGACCCAATCTTTTGAAAATTTGAGCCAGGTGGTTGAGGTTTGTCTTGGCAAGTCACAGGAAACCAGGGTCTTTAACACCATCTGTGATGCAACTTCGGTGCGCCAGGACGAAGCGCGCAGGCTGGCCGAGCAGTCGGACCTGGTCCTGGTTATTGGCGGCCTCAACAGTGCTAATACCACCAGGCTGGCCCAGATCTGTCAGGAGATTCAGCGGCGCACCTACCACGTAGAGACAGGCGGTCAGATTCAACCCGAATGGTTTCAGGGGGTTGAGACGGTAGGGGTTACGGCTGGGGCATCGACACCACGGTGGATTATCGACGAGGTCATCAGCAGCGTAAAACGCCTGGAAAAATAAAAACATTGTTTTTTGCAGGGCGTTGTGATAACGTCCCGCTTCATGACTTTACAGAGTCAGCTGTCGCTCAGCGACGGGAAAATCGCTAGGGGGTAACATACTTAAATGGTTGAAAACACAGAGAACAACAACAACGAAGACGAGTGGATGGACGACGAAGACGAATTCGGAGAGTTCGGAGAGATGGAAGAAAGCTTCGAAGCACTCTTTGAAAGCAGTCTGAAAGAGCTCAAAAGCGGCAACGTGGTGGTCGGGACAATCGTCCAGGTCAACCCCGATTCGGTCGTCGTTGACGTCGGTGGGAAGTCCGAGGGCCTGATTCCCATCGCTGAGTTCATTGACGAGAACGGTCAGGTCAAAACCGACATCCAGGTCGGCGACCAGTTTGACGTCCTGATTGAACGCACCGAAAACGAAAACGGTCTGATCAGCCTTTCGAAGGAAAAAGCTGACCGGATGAAGGTCTGGAACACCCTTGAAGAAGGGGCTGTGGTCGAGGGCCGTATCGTTTCTAGAATTAAAGGCGGACTCTCCGTCGACATCGGCGTCAACGCCTTCCTGCCCGGTTCCCAGGTGGACCTGCGGCCTGTGCGTAACCTCGATAAGTTGATCGGCGAGAGCTTCGATTTCAAAATCATCAAGCTTAACAAACGTCGCGGCAACATCGTGCTGTCCCGCCGCGTGCTGCTCGAAGAGCAGCGCGAAAGCCAGCGGACCGATACCCTTCAGGTTCTAGAAGAAGGTCTTGAGGTCGAGGGCGTGGTCAAGAATCTCACCGATTACGGTGCATTCATCGACCTGGGTGGCATTGACGGTCTGCTGCATATCACTGACATGTCCTGGGGGCGGGTCAGCCATCCCTCTGACATTCTTAATGTCAGCGATACCATCAAGGTCAAGGTTCTCAAGTTTGACCGCGAGAAGGAGCGGGTTTCTCTTGGTCTCAAGCAGATCACTCCCGATCCCTGGATGGAAGTTGAGCAGAAGTACCCTGTCGGCAACCGCATCTCCGGCAAGGTTGTCAGCCTGACTGATTACGGCGCATTCGTCGAGCTTGAAGAAGGTGTCGAAGGCCTGATCCACGTCTCTGAAATGAGCTGGACCAAGCGCATCAAGCACCCCAACAAGCTTTTGAATATCGGCGACGAGGTCGAGTCGGTTGTTCTGGCTCTCGATATTCCCAATCGGCGCATCTCCCTGGGGCTGAAGCAGGTTGAGCCCAATCCCTGGGAAGTGATCGGCGAGAAGTTCCCCATCGGTACCATCATCGAAGGCCAAGTCAAGAATATCACCGACTTCGGTATTTTTGTGGGCGTTGACGAGGGCATCGACGGGCTGGTTCACATCTCTGACCTGTCCTGGACCAAGCGTATCAAGCACCCCTCGGAGCTCTACAAGAAGGGTGACCTGGTTAAGGCCGTCGTTCTTAACATCGATCGCGAAAACGAGCGTTTCTCCCTTGGTATCAAGCAGCTCGCCCAGGATCCCTGGCAGACCATTCCCACTCGGTATGCCCCGGGCACCATTATCAAAGGGCAGGTGACTTCGGTGACCGATTTCGGCATCTTCGTCGAGATCGAAGAAGGAATCGAAGGCCTGATCCACGTTTCCGAAATCAGCAAGGAAAAAGTGGATACGCCCAAGAGCTTTGCCAATGTCGGTGATGACCTCGAAGCCGTCGTGCTTCACGTCGACACCCAGGACCGTAAAATCGCTTTGTCGATCAAGCAGCTTTCCGACCGGAAAGAAAAAGCCGAAGTCGATGCATTCCTGGGGGCACAGAAAAGTGCCACTACCAACCTCGGGGATCTCTTCAAGGCCGGTAAAGACGAAGATTAATCTTACTTTGTCCCATCATGAGCCCCCGCAAGCCTTTTGCGGGGGCTCCTTTGATCATAACCTGAATCTGTGAGTTCTGACCGGGCAATAGCGCAAGTCATTGACCTGCCTAAGTGTTCAAAAAATCACCGACTAACCTTTAGGTGGGCCTCAGATTTTTTGAAACGCTTATTCAGGCCAAGCACTTACACTCTTTTCCCACCCCGAACTCAAAGATCCAGGTTGAATCCCAGGTTATGAAAAAACGCCCCTTTCTGATGGCAACCCTGACCCTGGGGGCTATCTTTCTTTTTTTTCTGGTAGTCGTTGTGGCCATCTCCGGTCTGACGGGCCCGGCCAAATCCTTCCCGATCGGGGAGAAGGTCGGGGTCATCGAGGTCCAGGGGATTATCACCTCATCCCAGGCTACGATCGAACGCCTCCATGACTTTCGCAAGGACTCCTCGGTCAAGGCTATCGTTCTGCGTATCGACTCCCCTGGTGGCGGGGTCGGGCCATCCCAGGAAATTTACCAGGAAGTTAAGAAGGTTGATGCCGAAAAACCCGTGGTGGTGTCCATGGGTTCCGTGGCAGCTTCCGGGGGGTATTACATCGCTGCGCCGGCCAGAAGGATATTGGCCAATCCGGGCACCATTACCGGAAGCATCGGTGTGATCATGGAATTTACCAACTTTCAGGAGCTTCTGTCTAAAGTTGGTTTGAAAAATCAGGTGGTCAAAAGCGGAAAGCACAAGGATATCGGTTCGCCGGTGCGGGCGATGACCGAGGCTGACCGGAAAATTCTCCAAAACCTGATTGATGATGTTCATCAGCAGTTTGTCTCCGCTGTTGCTCAGGGGCGTGGACTGAGGCATGAACAGGTTCTGCCCCTGGCTGACGGGCGGATTTTTACCGGCCGCCAGGCTCTTGAAAGCGGGCTGGTCGATGAGCTCGGAAACCTGCAGGACGCCATTGGGGTGGCGGCCGTTATGGTTGGTATTAAAGGTGAACCCAGGGTGGTCTATCCGCCCCAGGACAAGCCTGACATCTTTGACTATTTTCTCGAGGAGGCTGGTGCTCGCCTGCAGCAGGTACTACAGCAACGGGCAGTGGTCGGTCCCCAGTTTTTATGGTCTGGTATTGAATAGGAGGATAGTTTGTCTATGACCAAGAGCGAATTGATTGAGCGATTGTCTTACAGCAACGGTGCGCTGAACAAAAAGGAAGCGGAACTGGTTGTTAACACTATTTTCGACAGTATTGGTGATGCCTTGGTCGGTGGCGACCGGGTCGAGATTCGCGGTTTCGGTTCTTTCACCATCCGTGAGCGCAACGCTCGTGAAGCAAGAAACCCTAAAAGTGGTGAGGTTGTTAAAATTCCTGCCAAAAAGACCCCGTTTTTTAAGACCGGCAAGGAACTGCGTGAACGAGTTAATGGCTGATTATAAATTCTATACAAGGTCGCTATGAAGCCGAACACTCATCCCAGAATTTCTCCCGAATTTGTTGGAGAGCCTGTAGAGTTATCCCAAGGCAAATCAGTAGCCCGTTTGCGTACCCGATCCGAAATGTGCGCTGATGATCGCGGGCTGGTGCACGGAGGATTTGCCTTCGGGCTTGCTGATTATGCTGCCATGCTGGCCGTTAATGATCCCTTTGTTGTTTTGGGTGCTGCGGAAACCAAGTTTCTTGCCCCGGTGGCACTTGGCGAGACTATGGTTGCCCGTGCCGAAGTGGTCGAAATCAAAGGAAAGAAGCGGGAGGTCAGGTGTGTCGTTGCCACCGATAAGACGGTCTTTGAGGGTAGCTTTACCTGCTTTGTGCTTGAGAAGCACGTGCTCGACTGAAAGGCTCCCCAATCCCTAAAGAAAAAAGCCCCGTTCACTCGAACGGGGCTTTTTCATTACAATTGACATTACCACGGTCTGCTTTTTGTCAATCCGTCGGTAGATACCTACTCAAAGGCTCCATGATCAGACTTTTATTCTCTGTCATGGCAGGCAATCTTTCAGTTTCTGCCTGTTGCGAATGCCCCTTTGGGCTTTCTAACGGATAGGTAACACTGTTACAACAGTCAGGCCGCGTAATGCCAATTTACTGCTGGCTCCGGGATGCCGGTAATGTCTTGGAATCTTGACCTTGGTTCAAATGTTTGTCTCTGAAGGCTCCCTTAGGCGTCCCACTACGGGGTGGGCAGGCTCACAGGCTCCTTGTCAGAGGGTAACGGAAACTGTCTGTTGGCCAACGCCCCAAGACAATAATTCGAACAACCCAGAGTTTTTCAAAGATCCATTTGACTTCATGTTAACACAGTCTTATTTTCTGTCAAAGGGGGTTTTGGAAAAAATTTTAAATTTTAAATTTAAAATTTCGAATTATAGGGCAGAGACCCATTTGTATTTTCGGCTCAGGTGAACTTTCTGAAAGTCATCGCTGTTTTTACCCGCTCTGTTGCCATATGCATGGCTGCCTGCCTAGGGTAAAGCTCAGGTGCTGAAAGACGCTCCAGGAGTTGCCTGGTGTTCTGAGAGACCTTTTCGCGGATGACTGCAAGCGCCTCATTTTCTCCACCACCGCGATATTCGACCGCTCCGCAGATGACTCCGCCGGCGTTGGCTATAAAATCAGGGATGCACAAAACTCCTCGGTCATGCAATATCCTTTCTGCTTCTTCAGTCACCGGGATATTCGCACCTTCGATAATCAACTTGGCCTGGACCTGTTCGACATTGGCTTTGGTGATGGCATCGGGCCGTGCCGCCGGAACCATGATGTCGCAGGGCAATCCGATGATCTCTTCCGGTGAAAGCCGGTCACCCTCAGGATAGGCGAGGACTGTGCCTTCCTTGGCCTTGATTTCAATGAGTTTTTCAATGTCGAGGCCCCGGTCAAGGTGAACTGTTCCTGTAGAATCGCAGGCCGCCACAAGCTTGACTCCCCTTTGGGCCATGAACCTGGCCGAATGTCGACCAACATTGCCGAAACCCTGTACTGCCAGCCTTGCGCCCTGAGGATCGATGCCGATAAAGGGCAGGGCCAACCAGGCCGCTTCGGAGACGCCGAGGGCTGTCGCCCCGATCTCATCGAGAGGCACCCCCCCAAGGGCCCTGGGCAACCCGACGCAGCGGCGAATCTCGTCGAAAATATAGGCCATGCACTGCTCGTTGGTGCCCATATCCGGGCCGGGGATGTACTCAGTCAGGGTGCGTATTTTTCTCGCAAAGGCACGTATCAGAGGCTCCTTGTCCGGGTTGTGGGGATCTCCGATAATCCCGGCCTTGGCGCCGCCATGGGGGATTCCGGCAGCGCTGTTTTTCAAAGTCATGGCACGGGCCAGGCGAAAAACCTCCTCGGTGGTGATATCCGGTGCGATACGCAACCCGCCGATCGCCGGACCGATGGCCACATTGTCAACCACGACGATGGCTTTCAGGTCGGTACGAGGATCGTAGAGATGGATTATTTTTGATGGGCCGAGGTCATCGGCAAAGGTTTCAAAAAAAGTTTCCCGGGCCGCCATGGGTCCTCCCAAAGTCAAATGATTTCAAGTTCTTCTAATTATAGCCCAGGTTCTTGCCGGTGCAAATCCTCCCGGTGTCGAATTGGGGAGCTTTCCTCCCTTTGGGGCTGTGAGCAATTGTGGTAAAGTGCCAGGAAATACTGGGGGCTGGGGGTTAGGGGCTGTCTTCTACCTTCTGAATTCCGGCTTCCGGCTTCCGGCTTCTGGATTTTTAAATTATGGATCGTAAAGTTTTTCGTATCAAGCCCGCGCCTGGGGATGACGGCCTTCGGCTTGACCAGTTTGTGCCCCAGCAATGCCCTGAGCTATCACGGACATTTTTGCGCAAGATCGTAGATCTTGGAGGGGTTCATGTCGGGGGGCGGCGAATTCGCCGCTGTGCCCATCCGGTTAAGGCCGGGGAGATGGTCGAGGTCTTTATCGATGGGTTGCCTCTGGAGACCTTTTGTCTTGGCGATGAGCCGATTCTTTATCGGGACAAATTCATTCTCGCCCTCAGCAAACCGGCCGGCATTGAAACCCAGCCGACACCAGCCCGCTATCGAGGGACTCTTTACGATGCCCTGCTGCGGTTTCTGGCAAACCCGAACAGGCCTCAGCAGCGGCCCAGTCTTGGAATGGTTCAACGCCTGGACCGTGACACCTCGGGTGTGATGGTCTTTTCGATCCACCCCCAGGCCCATAAGGGGTTGACCCAGGCCATCGCCGGGCGGCAGGCCCACAAAATCTACCTGGCCCTGGTCAGTGGAAACCTTAAGGTTGAACAGGGAGAGTTTCGCTCGTTGCTGGCCCGAAACAGAGCCAGCAACCTGGTGCGCTCGGTGCGACGCGGAGGCAAGGAAGCGATCACCCTGTTTCGAGTTCTTGAGCGGTTCCAGGGGGCAACCCTGGTGGAGATCGAACTGGTCACAGGACGGTCCCACCAGATCCGGGCCCATTTCTCTGAGGCCGGCCATCCGCTGCTGGGGGATGTACGTTACGGTGGCCCCGCAGCTATTTTGGAGCAACCTGTTGCCAGGCAGATGCTTCATTCGCAACGCTTGTCCCTCGATCATCCCGTGACCAAAGAGCAGTTAGATCTCGAAGCACCATTGCCCGAGGATATGCAGGGCCTGGTCGACCATTTAAGATCCGCAGTATAGTTTTTCTTCAAGGAGCCCTTATGCTCAGTTACCCCCAGATCGATCCGGTGATTTTCCAGGTCGGCCCGCTCGCCGTACGTTGGTACGGGATGATGTACCTGCTCGGGTTTGTCGCTGCCTATTTCATCATCCGTCACCTGGCCAGGTATCGCGGTTTGAACCTCACCGCCGATCACCTCTCCGACCTGCTCTTTTACACAGTTCTTGGGGTGATTTTCGGCGGGCGCCTCGGCTATACCCTGTTTTACAATTGGAGCTATTACTGGCGTCACCCCTTGGAAATTTTTGCCGTGTGGCAAGGGGGCATGAGCTTTCATGGAGGGTTGTTAGGGGTGGTGGTGGCTGCGGTGATTTTCTGTCGCCGCCGGCAACTTCCGACCCTTTTGGTCGGCGACATCCTGGTGACGGCCGCTTCGATCGGCCTCGGGCTCGGGCGTCTGGGGAATTTTATCAACGCTGAATTGTGGGGCCGCACGACTGATCTTCCTTGGGGGATGGTCTTTCCCGGAGCCGGGCCTGAGCCAAGACATCCGAGTCAGCTTTACGAGGCTGTTCTCGAGGGGCCGGTGCTGTTCATGATTCTCTGGTTGCTGCATCGGAAAAAGGTGGCATCGGGCATTCCCTTTTTTGCCTTCTTCTTTTTTTACGGACTGTTTCGGTTCGGAGTCGAGTTCTGTCGTCAGCCCGATGCCCATATCGGATTTCTGTGGGGAGGGGCAACCATGGGACAGCTCTTGTCATTGCCGATGATTGTCGCAGGGGTGGCCGGGGTTGTATTTCTGCAATACAAAGGAAAGAAGTCATGAGCCGTTACCGGGGAATCATATTTGATTGCGACGGAGTGCTTTTTGAAAGTCACCGGGCCAATCTTGCTTATTACAATGTTGTTCTTGAGCAGCTGGGGGAGCCTCTGGTTGATGAACAGGATGAGGAGAAAACCAACCTGTGCCACACTGCGGCAAGCCCCCAGGTTTTTGAGGCCCTGCTCGGGGCCGAGCGAGGCGCACAGGCGCTCGATATCGCAAGCAAAATGGATTATCGGCAGTTTATCCCCTTTATGACTCCCGAACCCGGCATGGCGCAGGCCCTGGCCGCACTCGCCCGGGTCATGCCCCTTGGTGTTGCGACCAATCGCGGCAGCAGTATGCCGGAAATCCTCGGGCATTTTGACCTGGCGAGGCACTTTTCGGTGGTGGTCACAAGTCGCTGCGTGAAGCGGCCCAAGCCTCATCCAGACATGTTGCTGCTGGCCTCCGAGCGATTGGCGATCGACAGGGGAGATTTATTGTTCGTCGGGGATTCGATTCTGGATTATGAGGCTGCCAGGGACGCGGAAATGCCCTTTGCCTCTTACAAATGGCAGGCCCGGGGCGCGATGCACGTCAGCGGATTTAACGAACTGGTCGCATTGGCCATCGCCAT
Source organism: uncultured Desulfuromonadales bacterium (assembly GCA_945787465.1). Classification (GTDB taxonomy): domain Bacteria; phylum Desulfobacterota; class Desulfuromonadia; order Desulfuromonadales; family Trichloromonadaceae; genus CALZIZ01. Next base: position 17,573 of record CALZIZ010000091.1, on the reverse strand, counting down.
TTAATTTCGGAATCTGCTTATGCACTTTACTCAAGTTGATCATTTATCAACAAAAACACTTCTACCTCAGCGTTCCCCAACCCTCTCCCTCAAGGGAGAGGGGGCCTAAAACGGTCTCACGTAGACCCAGGGGGCTCCCATGCATTTACTGGAGCCAAGTGCATAAGCAGGTTTCGGAATTATAACCCCCAAAAAAGGTAAACAGATATTAGCCACCAAAGCATCAGGACCCGGAGAAAATCTTGGGTTTATGCTCCCAGTGCATGCGGAAATTCCTGGTTTTGAGGCTCGCCTTGGTGCCTTCGTGTCTTGGTGGCAGCCCCAGCCTTTGTTTTGGTTATAGATCCATTTAGTTTTGAAAATTCCTGAATCCGGACAATCGGGGCGGGAAAAAACGTAGATAGAAAGATCTCGGGGACGGCGGGGTGGGGGTTATTTCAGGGTTTTAGACATTTCGAGAACATGGCCGCCGTTTGATTGGCAATAGGAGACCTGGTCCATCAGGGTTCGGATGATGTAAATACCCCGACCATGTTCTTCAAGATTTTTAAAATCAGGGGTAGAGATGGAACAGACATTAAAGCCCTGACCCTGATCGTAAACCTTGATGTTCAGGTCACGGTCGCGGATGGAAATGATGATGTGAACCTCTTTTTGGGGGTCATCCTCATTGGCGTGGCGGATGGCGTTGGTCATGGCCTCGGTTAACACCAGGTTGAGGTGGTAAGCCAGTTCCTCCCGGTCTCCCTTGTAGCGTTTAAGGGTCCGCGCGATATCCTCACCGATTTTCCCGATCAAACCCAGGTAGCGTGTCTGGTTGGGAACTTTGATGTCCACCTCGATTCGTTCGTTCATAGGCACCCCGATGGTGATGCTGAAAGATTCGCTCGGTTTTTTTTAAAAAAAGATATGTCGCGAGGGAACCTTTTCCATGCGACGCAGGCAAGGGGAGTTGAGCCGGGGGTGGTCCGTTTCACCTCAGCCAATACTCCCCAGCCGGCAATTTATCTCTTGCTAAAAACTTGACAGAGCCTCCTCGGAGGAGGGGAAAATTTCAAAAACCCGATGCAATCTGGTCAGTTCAAACATTGACTTGACCTGGGGCTGAAGGCCGCAAAGTTTAAGATTGCCGTTTCGCGCGCTGGCATTTTTGAAACCGGAAACCAGTGCCCCCAACCCTGAAGAATCGACGAAGCGGACATCTTTGAGGTCGACCACGATATCATTTTTTGACTCTTCAAAGAGGTTGAGCATCTGTGTCTTCAACTCCCCGCTGTTATGGGCATCGAGACGCTCTTCCTTGACTTCGATGAGCACTACTGCCCCCTTTTCCTCGATTTTGACAATCATGAACATTCTCCTTCGGAAATGATAAGCAGATTTTTTCCAGGAACGAAATCAGTCGACAGTCCTGACCGCAGCACCCGGCTGACCGTAGCCCCTGGTCCCGTCTGGATCTCAATAAACTTTTAATTGTTTTAAAATATCATATTACGTTCGATTCCGCCATGTTTCTGTCAGGGTAAACAGTCGGAANNCCTCATAACGACCAGCGAGACGTCGTCGTTGAAAGTTTGTGAGCCGCTGAACAGTCTGACCTGGTCGAGAATCTGCTCGATGATCCGGTCAGGAGGCAGGTTGCGGTGTTCCTGAACCAGGGCGCAAAGCCGTTCGGTCCCGAAAAAGTCCTGCTCGCTGTTTTCAGCCTCTATGACCCCGTCGGTGTAAAGCACCAGAATGTCGCCGCTGTTCAGGCGGTCCTGCTGCAGATCGAACTTGACCTCGGTCTTGATGCCAAGGATTAAGCCTTCTGCGTCGAGCTCTTCACAGGATGCAGTGCCGGTACGAAAGACCAGGGGCGGGTTGTGGCCGGCGCTGGCGAAAGAGATCTGGCGGGTCTGGCTATGGTAGCGCAAAAAGAACATGGTTATGAAGAGTTCGGCCCTGGTCAGGTCTTCATAGAAAAACTCGTTCAGGGCGTACATGATTTCGCTGGGATTGCCCATGGTGCGTGATTTGGCCTGAATGAAGGTCCGGGTTTCTGCCATGACCAGCGCTGCGCCTATGTTATGACCGCTGACATCGGCAATAATCAGATCGAGGCCGTCGTTACCGTAGGGCAGAAAATCGTAATAGTCGCCTCCCACCTCCCGTGCCGGGACACAGATTCCGGCGAGAGATATGCCGGGAATCTCGGGGATGCTTGTCGGCAGCAACCCAAGCTGAATGGTTTTGGCGATCTGCAGTTCACGCTCCTGCTCTTTGGCTGCAATCAGTTTCTCGGTCTGGTGGGCGTTGCGCCAGGCCACGCCGACCTGGCCGGCAAGGTTGTTGAAAAGTTCGAGGAATTCGTCGGTAAAGATCCCTTTTGCAGACCGGGAGAACGCGGACAACACCCCGATTGGCTGCCCCTCGATGGTGATGGGGGCGTGAGCTAAGGATTTGATCCCCTCACGGTGAATGACCACAGCAGTGGCTGGCTTGTCCATGAAGTCGGTATCGTTGACTACTGTCACCTGATTGGTCAGGAAGGTGGTGCCGATATAGGTTTCCATATCCAGCTCACGTTCCGACTCGCCCAGGTGCTCAGAACTCATCCCCTTCTGGCTGCGTACAGTCAAGGACATTTTCCCCTCGTCCAGCACCCGGATTACGCAGAGGTCGAATTTGAACTGCTGTTGCGCAAGTTCCAGAATATTGTCGAGGATCTGGTTGAGTTCGGCACCGCTGGCGACCAGGCGGGCCGCCTCGAAAAGTACGCTGAGCTGCTCGCGGCTGGCGGTGCGGCTTAAGGTGACGGTGCCGAAGATGTCGAATACGTCCTCCATCTTGCTGCCTTTGGTGGCCAGGTAGTTGTCGATGATAATGCGGGCTGGCGCTGCGCCTACCGAGCCTGCCAGGGTTCTTTCGGTAAAACGCTTGAGGCTGGGCAGTTCGTATTCCGAGAGGCTGCCGCGGCTGTCGATCTCCCGATCGCCCAGGTACTCGGTGACGGCAGCGTGGGCCTGTTTTTCCCCGATAAACTTGGTCATCAGGTCGACGAACTCCATGATCGTGGGGGCCCTGCTGATGCGTTTTTTCTGCACGGTTTGCGGTTTTTTGCCGAAGGCATCGACAAACTTGATGGCCTGCTCTACTTCTCTCGGCCTGAGTTGAAACAACAGCGAGAGGCCGATGTAGGCACCGACGTTGAAAAACATGGTCCAGAACAGGGAATGGGACCAGATATCAAAACCGGCCAGGCCAAAGAGTTCGAGAGGGCGGAGAAAATCCCATCCGAACAGGCCTTTTTCCAGGATGTCGCTTTGCAGCCAGCCTGAACGGACGAAGGAAGGGATCAGCAGGGTGTAAAACCAGACCAGAAACCCGAGGATCAGACCGGTGATTGCTCCACGCTGGGTGGCCCTGCGCCAGTAGAGCCCGCCAATAACTGCGGGGGCGAACTGGGTGGCGGCGATGAATGAGATCAGGCCGATATTTACCAGGGCGAAGGATTCGCCGATGATGCTGTAATAGAGGTAGCCGAGAAAGATTACCCCGACGATACCGAGGCGCTTGATGTTGATAAGCAGTCCGGAAATATCGGAGGCTTCGATTTTCAGCTTGAGGATGACCGGCATCACCAGGTGATTCAGGATCATGGTCGACAGGGCCACCGATTCGACCATGACCATGCCTGCCGAGGCAGAAAACCCGCCAATGAAAACCAGCATGGCCAGGCCGGGGTGACCGTTCTGCAGGGGCAGGTGGATGACAAAATAGTCGGCAAAGGAGGTATCCCCACCGGTGGCCAGAAGTCCTCCCAGGGCGATGGGAACGACGAACAGGTTGAGCAGGAACATGTAGGCCGGAAACTTCCACATGGCGCTTTTGATATGCTCTTCTTTGGAGTTCTCTATCACCATAATGTGGAATTGCCGGGGCAAAAACATGAAGGCCATCATAGAGATGAAGATCAGGGTGAACCACTTGGTGTAGGGGATCTGTTCGGTATCGAGAAGCAGCAGGTGCATCCGCTCGGGAAATTCGGCGGCAAACCGGGCGAAGATATCAGTGAAGCCATTGTACATGCCGTAGGTCACGAAGACCCCGGCGGCGACAAAGGCGACGATTTTAATCAGGGACTCAAGGGCGATGGCAGCGACCAGACCTTCGTGGCGTTCGGAGGCATCCAGGTGCCGGGCGCCGAACAGAACACCGAAAAGGCCCAGAAACATGGCAACGATAAAGCCGGTATCGATATAGGGTGGCAGTGAGGGGATCAACTGGCTGACCCCCTGACCGGTTGAGCCGGCAGGAATGATGAGCAAATCAAAGGTATGAGCCACCGCCTTGAGTTGCAGGGCGATGTAAGGCATGATACCCAGGACCGCAAAGGCGGTAACTATGGCCCCCAGAAAGGCCGATTTGCCGTAACGGCTGGAGATGAAATCGGCGATGCTGACGATGTTGTGTTCCTTGCTGACACGCACCATTTTGCGCAGCATGAACCACCATACGAAGGCGATCAGGGTCGGGCCGATGTAGACGGGTAGAAAATCGAGGCCGCTGGTGGCGGCCCTCCCGACGCTGCCGTAAAAGGTCCAGGAGGTCAGGTAGACAGCCAGCGAAAGGGAATAGATGGTCGGGTTGGAGATGATGCTGCGGCCCTGCTCGGCCCTTCGGTCGGCGTAATAAGCAACCGCGAAGAGCATGACGAAGTATGCCAGGGTTATCGAGGCGACCACCTTGACAGGAATCATCCTTGCCCCTCTCCTTTGCCCTCATCCGAGTCGTCTGAATCGCTGACCCTGTCAAGTTTTCTGCAGAAATAGAAGATCACGGCAATGGAGGCGGGCCATCCCAGCAGAAAGTAGAGGGGCAGGGCCGGGATGCCGAAGATCATGGTGTTCTTATTGAAGATATGGATGAAGGGGTAGTTGATCATCATGACCCCAAGAAAAAAAAACAGCACCCATGCTTCTTTGAGATTGCCGGATTTAGGGGCTTTCATCGATCCCCTCCGATCGTTTTGAGGATATCCCGAAGGACAAGGCTGGCATTATAGTCAACATTTTCATCAGTGTCGACACGGATTAATTGCGGTGAAACTGCGATCGGTTCAAACGCAGCGGCCTGGTCGGCATAGATGGCGCTGCGGCCGTCCGAAGCGTCCTCCTGCTCTTCAGATCGCCGGTCCAGGCGCTGCAGTGCCAACTTTTGCGGGCATTGCAGGTGGAGGATAAACCAGGGGTAATTCATTGCCTCGGCGGCCCGGACAAACCGTACGCGGTCGCTGCGCCTGGAAAACGAGGCGTCCACGATGACCGCCTGTCCCTGGCGCATACAGATTTCGGCCTGGCGCAACAGTTCGGCATAGGTTCGCTCTGTCTGCTGGGGGCTGTAGAGGCCGGTGCCGAAGGGATCGTTGCTTTTGGCCGTTTCGGACAGCCCGGCCAGTTGCTTGCGCAGCTGATCCGAACGCAGCAGCAGGGCGCCCGTTGCCGAGGCAAGGGCTTTGGCCAGGGTGGTTTTGCCGACTCCCATCAGGCCGCAGGTCATGATCAATACCGGGGGACAAAGATAGCCGAGGGCCAGGTTGAAATATCTGCGGGCTTTCTGCTGGGCCAGCTCGCAGAGAGATTTTTCGGCACTTTTGTCCCGGGCAAGAAAAGAATCGACTTTGCCGCGCACCCAGGCCCGGTAAATCTGGTAGAAGGGCAACAGGGTCTGCAGGTCAGGGTCGGCCCCGAATGATGCGCGGTAGGCTGCCAGCAGCGATAGCGCCAGATCTCTGCGGCCGCGATAGTCGAGGTCCATGATCAAAAAGGCCAGGTCGTTGACGACATCCCCCACCCGAAAGCGCTGGTTGAACTCGATGCAGTCATAGACCCGGATCGGGTCGGTCAGGCAGATGTGCTCGGCATGAAGATCACCGTGCCCTTCGCGAACAAAACCCCTCTGTTCGCGATGCTCAAGCAGCGAGGCCTGGGTGTTGAAAAAATCCCTTACGTAATCGGCCACCAGTTCCTGAACCCCGGAAGCGAAGCTCTGGCCGGAAAAGGGAGCGGTTTGTTCGAAATTTTCTTGCCAGTTAAATTGCATGACCTCCAGGTGGCTGCGCCCGGCGCCGCCTCGATGGATGGGGGCTGCCGCATGAAAACCTGCGATGCGCTCGCCGAGACGCCCCATCTCCTGTTCGAGGCCCGGGGCTGTTGTCTCGATCAAGTGGTCGAGCATGCGATCTTGGGGCAACCGGTTCATCAGCACCGCGTAGTCGACGATATCTCCATCAGCGTCGATTCGAATGCGACGACCCTGCTGGCGAATCTCCACAACGCCAAGGTAGGTATCGGGGCATAACCGCTGGTTGAGGCGAACCTCTTCCTGACAGTAGAACCTTCGGCGATCGAGGGTCGTGAAGTTCAAAAATCCGAAATCGACTGGTTTTTTCACCTTGTAGACATGGGACGGGGTGAAGTACAGCCTTGATACATGAGTTTCCACGCAGCTGATCGGGCCGGCCTCATCCGGGTAGGCCTGGGGAGACAACAATGCCTGGTGCAGTTTCTGTGCATCCATAGGAAAACCTGGATTTAAGGTAACGAGTGACAAGTGACAAGTCACAGGCTAAAGGCGTGATGTCTCCCGTTGCTCGTCACGCGTCACTCGTTACCCGTCACCGAATTTCTAAGCAATTGATTTTACAAAAACTCTATCATAAGAGCAGGGGCTGTAAAGAGTCGTTTTGGCGTCGGCAAATGAATTGACCCCTCCTGTATGGTATGATAGTTTCCGATAGTTGGTTCAAGAGCCTGTCGGGCTCAAGATGAACCTGTTGTGAAAACGGTGGATCGGCCCATATTCTCGATGATTATCGACAAATAGCCCTGCTATTCGCTCCTAAATTTTCGAAAGACTGGTATCGAACATTCAATTTCTCGCTACGATCCTTTAAGGCCGACAGCCTCTTGGTTCCTGGCTCCTGGAAAAACCGGTATTGGGCCTTCTGCTTTGCCGGTTACTCGTTGCGTATCACCTTTACCGGAATAGACACATTGAAATATTCAGCAGTCAATGCCAGCAGGTGGTTTTTTTGGGGGCTTCTTGTGTTATTGGGGCTTTGTGGGTGTGCCAAGGGTAAGGGCGGGCTCTTTCCCGCCGGTCCCGGAACGGGCCTTGACCCCGAGGCGGTTTACGTCTCACGGGTCGAACACGATGACTCGATGGCCATGTTCTATTTTAGCCAGGCCCGTCTGCAGGCGGGCGAGGGAAACATGCAGGGTGCTGTGGCCTCTCTCAAACAGGCCGTCGCCATAGATCCCCATTCAGCTTACCTGCATCGTTTGCTGGCTGAAGCCTACCTCCAGTTGGATGATTTCAAGGAAGCGATTCGGGCCGTCGAAGATGCCCTGATCCAGGAACCCGAATCCGTCGATGCCCATCTGTTGCTCGGTAATATCCATTTCAACCTTGAGAATAACGCCAAGGCAGCCGAGTCTTACCGCCAAGCCATTGAGCTCGACCCCGAACGCCAGGACGCTTACCTGCATCTGGCCATTGCCTATGCCCGCTCAGAGGATATGGAGCAGGCTGTTGACACCCTGAAAACAATCATTAATAAAAAACCGGAATTTGTCGCTGCCCAGTTGACCCTGGCCCGCCTTTACCGGGAGATGGATCTGCGCGTTCTTTCTGAAGAGGCCTACAGAAAGGTTTTGCTACAGAACCCTGGTTTCGAAGCTGCCTATGTCGAACTTGGTGGCTTATACGAGGCCAGTGAGGATGTCCCCGGGGCGATCAAGATCTACCGTGAAGCCCTCATTGCAGATCCCTTCAATTTTGCCATGCGCCACCACATTGCGCGGTTGATGGTTTTGCAGGATCGACTGGACGATGCCCTGACCGAGTTGACGACCATTGTAAAGATGCGTCCTGAAGATTTTGAGGCCCGGCGCAAAATCGGCCTGATTCATCTGGAGCAGGAAAACTGGGATGCAGCCGTAGAGACTTTTGGCGAAGTGTTGGACCTTGACCCCGAGCAGGACCAGGCCCGGTTTTACCTGGGGACGGCTTTAGAGCGACGTGAGGATTTCGAGCAGGCACTGACCGAGTTCGAAAAGATTGAGCCCCAATCCAAGCTCTACCCTGAGACACTTTCTCATCTGGGTTTTCTTTATCACCGCCTTGAACGCACCGACCAGGCCATAGCCGCGATCAAGAAGCGAATTGCCGAGCAGGATGACCGCCCTGAGATGTATTCTTATCTGGCATCCCTCTACGAGGGGCAGGATAAGCCTGAAGAGGCTCTCAAGGCGCTGGGCAAGGGGGTGAGCGTGCATCCAGACGAGCCTAGCCTTTATTACCACCTCGGTCTGGTCCACGAAAAACAAGGGCACCGCGAGGCGGCCCTGAGCGCCATGCGCAGTGCCATCGAACTTGACCCAGAGCAGCCCGAGGCCTTGAATTTTATTGCCTACCACTATGCCGAACTGGGTGAAAACCTCGAAGAGGCTCTTGATATGGCGCAGCGCGCGTTGGCCCAGAAGGCTGTCGGCCACATCATGGACACCCTGGGTTATATCTACTTCAAGCTAGAGCGGTTTGAAGAAGCACGCGAGCAGTTGGAAAAAGCCAGCCAGTTGCTGCCCGATGACCCGGTGGTTCTGGAGCACCTGGGCGATGCCTACATGGCACTGGGGCAGCAGCAGAGGGCGCGCACGGTGCTCCAAAAGAGCCTCAAGCTGGATCCCGAGAATGTTGAGGTTCGGAAGAAGCTGGAAGGTTTGGATCGGGGGCTAGGGACTGGGGACTGGGGACTGGAGTGACCCCACTGTACCCTTGACCTCAAATGCAAACAGGATGCCTCTAGCCTCTAGCCTCTAGCCCTTAGCCCCTAGCCCCTAGCCCCTATTGGACAGCGAAAAATGCGCTACCTCTTAATATTATTGTTTCTTCTGCTTGCCGCCTGTGCCCCCAGGGTAGCCACTGTCCCTGATGTTCTGGCGCCGCCTGTAGCCGAGGGGCTTGAAGACCAGCTGCTGGAGCGGCTGGAGGCCAATTCCCAAGCGTTTAAATCGCTTGTTGGCATGGCCCGGGTCAAGGTGCGGCAGGGAGATCGTTCGGTTTCGGCCAACCAGGTTGTTTTTGTTGAAAAACCAGCCCGGTTGCGGGCTGAAACCCTGAACCCTTTCGGCTTCGGTTCTCCGGTGCTGCTGCTGGCAACCGACGGCCGGGATCTTTCGGTGTTGGTCCCCAGGGAGGCGACCTTTTACAGCGGTCCTGCCAGTTACCGTAACCTGCAGCGCTTTACCCGCATGCCTCTGCAGATCAGTGATCTGGTCGCAATCCTGCTCTACCAGGTGCCGCTTATCCCTCACGACGAGCGCACCCTTACGGCCAATTCCGCAGGCTGGTACATGCTCAAGCTGTTCGGCAAAGAGGGCAGGCGCCAGGAGCTGATCTTCAATTGGGAGCTGCAGCTGACCAGCGCAGAATATTACCGGGGAGACAAGGCGCTTCTGAAGGTCAGTTACGACCAGTTCAACCCCGAGGCCGGATACTTTCCCGAACTGGCATTTCTTGAGGTGCCGCCCGAGGATGCGGAGGCTTCGGTGGAGTTCTCCGACATCGAACTCAATGTCAGCATCCCCCAGGAGAGATTCTCTCTGTCGCCGCCGGCAGGGTATGTGGAAAGGGCGATTCCTTGACAAAAACTTTGAATTTTTTTCCCCTAGAGGATTAGCCACGAATGGCCCGAATTTGTGCGAATAAAAACCCAAGGCAGGATTTTGATGTTCTTATTCGTGTTCATTCGTGACATTCGTGGCTCAAGGGTTTTTCAGCCCTGGCATCAACTTCTTGAGGTGCATCATGCGTTATTTTTTATTTCTGCTTGTCCTTTTTTTGCTGACCGCTTGCCAGCGTCAAGAAGAGGTGATACGCACCGAAGGTGCTGATGCCGCTCCGGCTTTTGGGGACACCATCATTATGGGGTCCATTGGCGATGCCAGCAACCTGTTGCCGGTTCTTGCCTCTGACTCGGCTTCCTCTGATATTAACGGGCTGGTCTACAACGGACTGGTTCGCTATGACAAAGATTTTCAGATCGAGGGGGACCTGGCCGAGTCCTGGGATATCTCCGCGGACAACCTGACCTTTACCTTCCATCTGCGCAAGGGCATACTCTGGCACGACGGAGCGCCGTTGACCTCGGCTGATGTCCTCTTTACCTACCAGATTTACATCGATCCGCAAACCCCCACTGCCTACGCTGAGCGCTACAAGCAGGTCAAAAAGGCCGAAGCGCCTGATCCGTACACCTTTCGGGTGACCTACGAAAAGCCCCTAGCTCCGGCGCTGATCAGTTGGGGGATGCAGGTTCTGCCCAAGCACCTGCTTGAGGGGCAGGATGTGACCAAGAGCCCCCTTACCCGGGCGCCGATTGGCACTGGGCCTTACAAATTCAAGGAGTGGTTACCCGGCGAGAAGATCGTCCTCGAGGCCAATCCCGACTACTACGAGGGCGCACCCTACATCAAGCGGGTGCTCTACCGTATTATACCCGATCCTTCGACCATGTTTCTCGAACTGCAGTCCGGGGGGCTCGACTACATGGGGCTGACCCCCCTCCAGTACAGCAAGCAGACAGACACCCTGGCTTTCAAGAGGCGCTTCAACAAATACCGCTACCCCTCATCGGCCTACACCTATCTCGGCTTCAACATGCGCCGTCCCCTGTTTAAGGACAAGCGGGTGCGCCAGGCCCTGACCCACGCAATCAATAAGCAGGAGATCATCGACGGGGTGCTGCTCGGCCTCGGCCAGGTGGCCACCGGGCCTTACAAGCCAGGCAGCTGGCCATACAACCCCGATGTGGCCCGATACCCCTATGATCCCGAAAAAGCCAAAGCCATGCTGGCCGAGGCGGGCTGGCGCGACACTGACGGCGACGGTATCCTCGACAAAAACGGTAAACCCTTCGCCTTCACGATCGTTACCAACCAGGGCAACGATCAGCGCTCCAAGTCAGGCGAAATCATTCAGCGACGCTTAAAGGAGGTCGGCATCGACGTCAAGCTGCGGGTCATCGAGTGGGCCTCCTTTCTCAAGGAGTTCATCAACCCCGGCAACTTCGACGCCACCATCCTCGGCTGGACGGTGCCGCCCGACCCAGACAGTTACAACGTCTGGCATAGCAGCAAGACCAAACTCGGCGAACTTAATTTCGTCAACTTCCAGAGTGCCGAGGTCGACCAACTGCTCGAAACAGGCCGGCGCACCCTTGACCAGGCCGAGCGCAAAAAACTCTACGACCGCTTCCAGGAAATCCTCGCCGAAGAGCAGCCTTATACCTTCTTGTACGTGCCCGACGCCCTGCCGGTGGTCGCCTCCCGCTTCCGCGGGGTAGAACCCGCAGCTGCCGGAATCATGCATAATTTTATAGAATGGTACGTCCCCGCCAAGGAGCAGAAGTTCAAGCGTTAGATTGCTCTAGAGGCCGAAATCCATTTGAAAAAACGTGATATGTAATGAGTAATTTGTGATGGGTGGTAAAATGAAAAACCATAAAGACTTAAATGCCTGGAAAAAGAGTATTGATCTTGTAACTCGCATTTATCAGGTCACACAAGTTTTTCCGGGAGAAGAGCTTTATGGTTTGACCAGCCAGATTAGAAGAGCTGCTGTGTCTATACCCTCTAATATTGCTGAAGGGGCAGCACGACAGTCCCGAAAAGAATTTTTGCACTTTTTGCATATCTCCCTGGGGTCCCTCTCCGAGGTGGAAACGCAATTGGTGATTGCAAGGAACCTCGAATATGTCAATGACCCAGGGACCTTGTTGGGGGAAATTGAGGTCATCAGGAAGCTGATAAATGGCTTGATATTCTCTCTTAAGGGATCCACGTAAGTAGCTTTGTCTTTGTTGTTTTTTAACACATATTACTCATCACACATTACGCCTTTGACTTGATATGTTGACTTACATTGCAAAACGCCTCCTCCTAATGCTCCCCCTGCTGCTCGGCATCACGCTGATCAGCTTCGTGGTCATCCACCTGGCCCCGGGGGAACCGACGGACATGCAGACCCAGCTTAACCCTGAGGCCAGTGTTGAGCTCAAGGAGCGGCTGCGCGCCCAGTACGATCTGGACAAGCCCCTTTATGTTCAGTACGGCAAGTGGCTTTACCGTCTGGGGCAGCTCGATTTCGGCGATTCTTTTTCCCAGGACCGCCGGCCGGTGTTCGATAAGATCGTCGAACGCCTGCCGATCACTATCCTCATCAACGCTCTGTCCATCGTGGCCATTCTTGCGGTGGCTGTGCCCATAGGCATTCTTTCGGCGACCAGGCGCAATTCAGTCTTTGATCAGGGCACGACCATTTTTGTTTTCATCGGTTTCGCTACTCCCTCCTTCTGGCTGGCGCTGTTGTTGATGGATTACCTGGGGGTGCGCCTGGGGTTGTTTCCCATCGCGGGGATCAAGTCCCTGGGGTATGAATATCTCAACTGGTTCGGCCAGATCTGGGATCGCATTCATCACCTGATCCTGCCGGTGTTCGTCTCTGCCTTCGGTGGCCTGGCTGGTTTTTCCCGCTACATGCGCTCCAATATGCTCGAAGTGGTCCGGCAGGACTACATCCT
>CALZIZ010000091.1:0-4840 GCA_945787465.1 uncultured Desulfuromonadales bacterium | reverse complement strand
GCAGCGTCATCTTCGAAACCATCTTCGCCATCCCCGGTATGGGCAAACTCTTCTACGACGGCGTCATGATGCGCGACTACCCCCTGATCATGGGCATCCTGGTCATCGGCGCCGTACTGACCCTCGTCGGGAATCTTATTGCCGACGTCAGCTATGCTCTCGCCGATCCCAGAATACGAAAATCCTAAGGGCGAGTGGGCAAGATCTGGAAGGCGTAATGTGTGATCAGTAATGGGTAAAAGGCAAGGGTAGCGGCCTCTAACACATCACACATCACACATCACACATCACACATCACACATCACACATCACACATCACACATCACACATCACACATCACATATCACATATCACATATCACATATCACGCCTTTCACCCTTTCACCCTTTCCCTGCCTTTTCCCCATTGCCTAAAAAAAGTCAGTTTGCTATAAAGATCTTTTCGTATTTTGCCTTGATTGCAGGCTTGTAAAGGGGGGAGGTGAATCCTCCCTTTTTGTGCTTGTATGGTTAGAAAATGGCAATCAGGGTTGGTACAAAGATTGAAAAGAACCCTGTCTGTTCCCTCTGTTTTTTTCCGGGGAGGTGAAGCTAGGAGGCTGTCCGACAATAGGGCCGAAGTGAAAATCCAGAAGTTTGAGAACAGATTTTGGGTCGTTTGCAGATTTTGGGTCGTTTGAGAGCTCATAGCCGTAGCTATGGGCCGAAAAGGAGCCGAAATATGAGCCAAACAGCTGGGTTTGCAGCCGGTCTCTCATTGTCGGACAGCCTCCTAGGGGCATCTCCACAGGGAATGCCGGGATATTGCTCCAACTCTTGGGTTTGTCCCAGCAAAGGTGCAGTCAAAATTTCGACTTGTTTACGAAAATTAGGCCATTCGCCATAGGATGAAACTCAGGAAGTCAATTTTATGAATAAAAAAACCGCGATCTTTTTCTTGATGTTTGTTATTGCTTTCTCGGCCCTGCTGGGAGGTTGTTCTTCCTATGTCGACTTGCCGCCGGGCACCATCAAGGACATAACCGCATCACCGATTGTGGATCAGCAGTCGGTTGAGGTGCCTGCAACCAAATCCGTTGCCCCTCCGGTAGATTATCGCGTCGGCCCTGGTGACTCACTCTACATCAACGTTAACGGTCGCCCCGAATTGGGCAGCCCGGTGGCCCAGGGCTCCAGTAAGCTGCAGGGTAGCCGGGTCGATGGCAACGGCAATATCCGCCTGCCCCTGGTCGGAGGCGTCGCCGTTGCCGGTTTATCCCTTGATCAGATTCAGGACCAGCTTCAAAAAGCCTACGGCGCCTACCTGCAGAACCCCTGGGTTGTGGTGGAAGTCGCTGAATACAAGAGTCAGCCGATCCAGCTTCTTGGCCAGTTCAAGGCTCCCGGTACCTATTACATGGACCGGCCCTTCAGCCTTCTTCAGGGCCTTGCCATGGGCGGCGGTCTGATGGATACGGCCAATCTGCGCAGCGCTCGATTGATTCGCAACCAACGGACCATGGCTGTGGATATCTACCGGCTGCTTCGGGAGGGCTCCCAGGAGCAGGATGTCTGGTTGCAGCCCGGTGACACCATCTACGTGCCTGATGACAAAAACCAGAATGTTTATGTTTTCGGCGCCGTCAAGAAGACCGGCCCGGTGCCTATGCCCAACGGCCAGCTCAACCTCGCCCAGGCCCTGGCCAGCGCCGGAATCGACGAAACCGGTGGAAACCGCCGCTTCGTGCGGGTGATCCGGTCTCTTTCGACGACCCAGGGCCAGCTGATCGTGGTCGACCTGCAGCAGACCCTTAGGGGCAACGTTCTGCCGTTTTCCCTTATGGAGGGGGATATTATCTACATCCCCCGCAGTGCCGTGGGCAACTGGAACCAGGCACTCAGCGAACTGCTGCCCACCCTCCAGGCCGTCAGCGCTGTTCTGCAGCCCTTTGTCCAGATCAAGTTTTTGACGGATGATGATTAGACCAAGGCAGATGCCCTTGTGGGGCATAATCTGAGGCTAAAAGGCTCTCTTTGCTTCTGGATGACTCTGGATGGCCCTGGATTTTTTAGAACCTGGAAATCCTTGCTCTTAATCCAGAGTAATCCTGAGACATCCCGAGGCTAAAATGCTTTCTTTGCTTCTGGATGACTCTGGATGGCCCTGGATTTTTAGAACCCAGAAAGCCATGCTCTTAATCCAGGGTAATCCTGAGATATCCTGAGGCTAAAGAGCTTTAGTTTTATATTTTGAGTTTTGAATTATAAACGAATTGGAGGTCGGTCGCAGGATTTTCGCTTAAATATCCTGTTGATCCTGTCCACCCCTTTTAAATGGAAATTTTTTTAAAGGTCTGAAATGGAAAACCCCAACCAGTTGAATAACCCGCAGCTCGATGAAGTTCATCTGCACGATTACCTGGCCGTTCTGCACCGTCGAAAAAAGACGGTAATACTGACATTTTTGGTCGTGGCTATCGGTGTTGGTATTTTTACCCTCGCCATGAAGCCGGTTTATCAGGCCTCGGCGACCCTGCATGTGAAAGACGACAAGGTTAAGGGCGGGTTTATGTCCGACCTGGGCCTGTCTCAGGATAGCCCTATTGAGACCGAGATCGAGATCCTCAAGTCTCGCACCAATACCGAAGAGGTCGTCAAGCGGATGCACCTCGACTGGCAGGTCGACAAGAAGTCCAAGGACCTCGATTTTACGATTGGCGATTTTGTCTCCCAGGCCGAAGAGCCGATTTACAAGGTGCGTCTGGTCTCAGAGAACTCCTATGAGGTCCTGGACCCCGAAGACCAGGTCATCGCCTCGGGGCAGGACGGAGTTCTTGCCCGGGGGGATGGGGTGAGTCTGATGCTGAAGGACCTGCAAGGCGAGCAGGGCGATAGCTTTCGTTTGACCCTGGGTTCTTTTGGCGAAACGGTCAAAGGTTTGCGTGACTCGATTCGTGCTTCGGAGGTGGGCAAGGGGACCAATATCATCAAGCTGTCCTACCAGAATACCGACCCCAAATTGGCTAGCGAGGTGGTCAATACCCTGGCCGCCGTCTACCTCGAGCGCAGCATCACTCTGAAAACAGAAGAAGCCCGCCGTTCGGTGGAGTTCATCGAAGGGCAGCTTAAAGATGTGCGTGCACTGCTCGATTCTGCCGAAGAGAGCCTTGAAGTTTACAAGAGTAATGCTGGTGTGGTTCAACTCGACGCCGAGGCCGAGGGTCTGCTGGAGCGCCTGACCGACGCTGAAAAAGAGCGCAGCGCCATCGCCCTGCGCAAGCATCAGGCCGAGTTCGCTATAGAAAGCCTGCAAAAGGCCATTTCCCGGGGGGAAGCCTACGCCCCTTCGGTGATGATGGATGATCCGGTGGTCGCGGCGGTGGCTCAGAAAATGGCGGTTCTGGAGGTCGAAAGACAGGGGCTGCTGGTTGAAGTCACCGAGGCACACCCTGCAGTCAAGGCCCTTCATGACCAGATCTTTGAACTGCAACGCAAGCTGCTTGCTACCTATGAGATGGCCCGTAAAAACCTTCGTGTACAGGGGGACGTTCTCGAAGAAGAACTCACCCGCTTCGAAGCCGACCTCAGAAAGCTGCCCAAAGCCGAACAGGAGCTTGCCCGTCTAACCCGGCTGGCCACGGTCAATGCTGACATCTACACCTTTTTGCTGCAGAAGCACGAAGAGGCGCGTATCGCCCGGGCCGCGACCATCAGCAACATTAACATCATCGACCCGGCCGTCGCTCCAGATAGGCCGATCAAGCCGAAAAAGAAGAAAAACCTTTTGCTTGGCTTCATCGTCGGCGGCATGCTCGGTGTGGGACTCGCCTTCTTTCGCGAATACATGGACGATACCATCAAGGATCCCGAAAGCGCTAAGCGTATTATGGGCTGGCCGATCCTGGCTTCGATTCCCTTTGTCGGGCAGAAAAAGAAGCGTGAAACCGAAACCACTCAGCGGATGGAATCGTTGGTCAGCCATCATGACCCACGCTCGCCCGGGGCTGAGGCCTTCCGTGCCCTGCGTACGGCGATCCATTTCACCAAGATGAAAAAAGAAAAGCCGGTCCTGCTGGTAACCAGCTCATTCCCCGGCGAGGGTAAGACCACCACCTCGGCCAATATCGCCGTCACCCTCGCCCAGACCGGTGACCGGGTCATCCTGCTCGGTGGCGACCTGCGCCGCGCAACCCTGCACGAGGTCTTCGGGCAGAGCAAGGTCCCCGGTCTCTCGGACGTGCTGGCCGGCGATGTCGAATTCGAAAAGTCTCTACATAATGCCGGAATCAAAAACTTCGATTTCATCGGTGCCGGCACCACTCCGCCCAATCCCGCCGAACTGCTCGGCTCAAAAGAGATGCGCCAACTCCTCGAAGAGTTGCGAGAGCGCTACGACTACATTGTTATCGACGCCCCGCCATCCCTGGCTGTCACCGACACTCAGGTTCTCAGTAGCCTGGCCGACATGGTCCTGGTGGTCATGGAGGTCGGCCGTGTGCCGGTCAAAACCGCCAAGCACCTGCGCGAAATCCTCGAAACGGTAGACGCCCCCGTCGCTGGCCTGATCCTCAACGATAAAACGGCCAAAGCTGAAGCTTACGGGTATGGTGGTTATGGAGGATACTATGGTTATGGGGGGTATTATGGCGAAGAACAAAATGATAAACGGAAGGGGCTGTTTGCTCGGTTCTTCAAAAAATAATGCGAAAATCTTAGCCACGAATTTCACCAATGAGCATGATTAAAGGCATTAATAATAGTATTGCTTTTATTCGCGCCCATTCGTGTAATTCGTGGAAAAAGAAGAAATGAATAATATGATAGACAACCACTGCCATATTTTGCCAGGTATCGACGACGG
>CALZIZ010000090.1 GCA_945787465.1 uncultured Desulfuromonadales bacterium | reverse complement strand
TTCGGGCTCTGGGGGCTTTGGCTGCTATTGAAAGGGGGGGGCTTTTAACCTGGATCCGTGAGTAAACGGCGGATAAAGAGTGCAAGTGCTTGGATTGAATAAGTGTTTCAAAAATCTGAGATGCACCCATAGGTTCAGCGGCGATTTTTGGGATGCTTAGGCAATTCAATGACTTGTGCTATTTGCCGTCGGGTACTCACGGATCCAGGTTTAACTTAGCCGGACTGGGTGGCGAAGGGGCACATATCGACCAGGGGGCAGGATGGACAAAGCGGTTTTTTACGACAGAAGGTCTTGCACTCCTCGACGATCAGTGCGTGAAATTCGTTGAACATCTCCGGTTCATGGGGCAGCTGGTCCATGAACAGCGCGCGGATCTGTTCATAGCTCTCCTTGCCGTGAAGTATCTCGAGGCGGCTCAGCAGCCTGCGGGTGTAGGCGTCGACCACAAAAGACGGCTGGTGGCCGCCGTAGAGCAGGATGGAGTCGGCGGTTTCGGGGCCGATGCCCTTGAGGGCCAGCAGCTTCTGGCGCACATCGTCGAGGGGACCGGCGAGCAGCCGTTCCAGGCTGCCCTGGTGGTTGGTGAACAGGTAGTCGACGAAGAGCTGCAGGCGCTCGGCCTTCTGGCGGAAAAATCCCGAGGGACGGATCAGTTCTTCGAGTTCTTCTCGGGCAAGGGCTTTTATCCCCGAAGGGCAGAGGGCGACTGCCTGCTTCAGATTGGCGATGGCCTTTTCGACATTCTTCCAGTTGGTGTTCTGGGTCAAAATCGCCCCTACCGCAACCTCGAAGGGCGAGTCGGAAGGCCACCAGTGAAGCGGACCGAAGTGGGCCGCCAACCGTTCGAAAATCCCAAGCATCTGCCAGGTTTGATGTGTCCTTTGATCACCAATCACCAATCACCAATCACCAATCACCAATCACCAATCACCAATCACCAATCACCAATCACCAATCACCAATCACCAATCACCAATCACCGATTATCTCCGCCAAACGATCCGCCGCTACAAGATCCCCGTCGCTCCGTAGGGTTTCTTCAGGCTCGGCCTGGGTCAGCAGCAGCTCCAGGTCCTGCTGCCAACGGCCTGAGCGCAGTTGTTCGTTATCAATGTAACGGCTGCGGGCGTAGCGTTTAAGCCCTGCGACGAGAAGGGCCTGTTCGGGGAATTCGCCCCGCGAGGTGTAGAGGACGGCGGTGCGATTGGCGATGGCCTCGGAGACGATCCCGTAGCCCGGTTTGGTGATCACTGCATCGGCTGTGGCCACCAGGTCCGGGTAGGAAAACTGCCCCGGTGAAAGGATGCGCAGATTATCTATCGGATCTACCGTGCCGCGCTCGCAGATAAAGGCCCAGCCCTCGATGCTCGCCAGGGCCTCCAGGTCGAGGCGGTTAAGACCAAATCCTCCGAAACTGACAAGTCCCAGGCGGTGATTATCAGGAATTTGCAGTGGACCGCGGATCTCTTCGGGGCTTACCGAGCCTTTGCGGGCCACCAGGGGAAGTTGCTCGACGGTCGCAATCGCGGGGAACTCTCCGGCAAAGGGCAGGCTAAGCATACGATCGGCCTGGGCGTAGTCTGCGGCCAGGGACTGCAGCACGTCTTCAACGCCGCGGTGGTCCTTGACGAGCCCCTGGTAGATCCAGTCCCATGTGAAGTTGCTGATGCCCAGGGAGCGCACCCCGGCCCGGGCGGCTGCGGCAAAGGCCAGGGCCGGGATATCCGCCACCACCAGGGACACCCCCTCGTCTTTCATCGACGCGGCCTCTTCGGCGACGATTCGCTCCTTGCCGCGTAAGAGTTCCCGATAGACTTGCAGGGTCTTTGCCACCTGCATGACCAGGCTGTCCTGCTGGACCACGCCGATGTCCAGGGTTCGGCGGCGTACCGGGACCGAGGGATCGAGAGCCCCCTGGAAAAACCAGGGGTGGGCATCGGAGACCACCTGCACCGCCAGCTCGGGGTGGCGGCTGCGCAGGGTGTTGATGATCTGGCAGGAGCGGCTGGCATGGCCGAGGCCGTGGCCGCTGATGTAATAACGAAGCAGTTTCATCGTGCCCACGATACCACCGCCCAAAGGACGAGGCAAGAGTGGCTGAAGGTTGAGGCAAAAATCACCAGATTGGGGGGAGTCTTGAGAAATATCCCGGATGCGCTGGAAAACAGGGTAGCCTCTGGTAAAGTTAATTCTATTTTAAAATCGCCGGTTGGGGCATTGTATCAAGCATACAGGACGGGGAAACAACCTAGTTTTCATCCGGAAACGGCCCTTTTCCGCAATCTCTGCGTCAATCTGCGGCCTCGCTTGTGCGACGTACGGTGTACGTCCCCGCACAAGTCCTTGATTTTCTTGGCCTTGCGAAAAACTGCTCGTTTCCCATATGAAAACTGCGCCAGTCCCATCCATAGTACCCGGATGGGAACAACCTAGACTCTGGAGGTATCGATGGAAGAGATGTTTTGTTACCAGTGTGAGCAGGCAGCCCAGGGCACCGGCTGTACCAAGGTCGGTGTCTGCGGCAAGCAGCCCGATGTGGCGGCGCTGCAGGATCTGATCGTCTGGGGCCTTAAGGGAATGGCCTTCTGGGCCCACAAGGCCCGTGAAAAAGGCGCCGTCGACAGTGGAGTCGATGTGCACATGATCGAGGCGCTCTTTTCCACCGTGACCAACGTCGACTTCAGCCCGGAGAACCTGGCCAAGGTGGCCCAGAAGACCGTGCAGATGCGCGACAAGGCCAAGGCCCTGTTCGAGAAGGCCAACGGCGGACCCTTCACCGGCGAGGTTCCCGAGGCGGCAGGCGCCTGGAAGCTTCCGGCGGGGCTTGGCGATATGGTCAAGCTCGGCCGCCAGCACGGCGTCAAGGACCCGAGCATCGACCCGGATGTCAAGTCGGCGCAGGACATCCTGCTCTATGGCTGCAAAGGGATGGCGGCCTACGCCGACCATGCCCACATTCTCGGCAAGGACGACAAGGAGATTTACGGATTTATCCACAAGGCCCTGGCCGCGATGCTCGACAAGGGTCTCGGCTTGATGGATTTCGTCAACCTCTCCATGGAGTGCGGCCAGACCAACATCAAGTGCATGGGGCTGCTCAATGCTGCTCATATCGAGCGTTTCCAGGCCCCGACCCCGACCCCGGTGAGTATCGGTACCAAGGCCGGCAAGGCGATCCTGGTTTCAGGGCACGACCTGAAGATGCTCGAGGAACTGCTCAAGCAGACCGAAGGCAAGGGGGTCAACATCTACACCCACGTCGAGATGCTGCCGGCCCACGGTTACCCGGGGCTGAAACAGTACAAACATCTGGTGGCCAACTTCGGCAGCGCATGGCAGGACCAGCACAAGGAGTTTCAGGCGTTTCCCGGAGCGATCATTTTTAACACCAACTGCATCCAGCGCCCTGCTGACCAGTATAAAGACCGGCTCTACACCTGGGGGCGTGTGCAATGGCCCGGGGTCAGACACATCGAGGGTTGGGATTTCTCGGAGGTTATCGATAAGGCCCTGGCGTCGCCGGGCTTTGAAGAGAAGCCGGCCAAGGAGATTCTTACCGGCTGCGGCCATGACGCGGTGCTGGGGCTTGCCGACAAGGTTATCGAAGCGGTCAAGTCCGGGGCCATCAAGCGTTTCTTCGTCATCGGCGGCTGCGACGGGGCCCTCGGCGATATCGGCGGCATCCCGCGCCTGCTCGACGTCGGCCAGTGCAACGACGCCTACTCTGCGGTGCAGATCGCCCTGGCCCTGGCCAAGGCCTTTGATTGTGAGGTCAACGATCTGCCGCTGTCGATCGTGCTTTCCTGGTACGAGCAGAAGGCGGTGGTGGTGCTGCTCTCGCTCTTGTCCCTGGGGATCAAGAACATGAAGCTCGGACCTAGCCTGCCGGCATTTATCACCCCCAACGTGCTCAACTTTCTGGTTGAGAACTTCAACCTCGCCCCCATCGGCTCGGTTGAAGAAGACATGGCCCAGATGCTTGGTGCATAAAGAGAAAGCAAGATAGACCTTCGATAGCAGGGGCGCAGGGATTTTCCTGCGCCCTTGGCTTTTTGGGGGGAGGTTGTTACCACGAAGAGCACGAAGAAATGCGAATCGTGCCCCAGCATCCAAGAATGCTGGGGTTTTAAGAAATCAGAAGGCTCCCCCGGTGAGAAAGGCCCTGGCTTTACTTCGTGCTCTTGTATGGAGGAAGGTTCTTGGTCTTAATCTCCCCCGTTCGGCCTGAGCCTGTCGAAGGCCCTTTCATTTCGAGAAACAGATGCTTCGACAGGCTCAGCATGAACGGTGGGATGGTTGGTGACTACGTGGCCTTCGTGATGATGAAAATTCTTTGGTGAGGTTAAGCGATGGAAAAAACGGACAAAGCGCGCATGGTCGGCATCAACCACATCGCCCTTGAAGTGGACGATGTTGATGCGGCGCTGAATTTCTATGGCGAGATTTTTGAACTCAAGTTGCGGGGCCGCGGCCCCGGGATGGCCTTTGTAGATATGGGCGATCAGTTCATCAACTTTTCGCAGCAACGCAGCCAGGCCCCGGACCGCTTGCGCCACTTCGGCCTAGTGGTCGATGATCGTCAGCGGGTGCGCAAGGCCCTCCGTCGTTTGGGCGCCGAAATTCTGCCCGGGCGTGGGCTCGATTTTATCGATCCCTGGGGCAACCACGTGCAGGTGGTGCAGTATCGCGATGTTCAATTTACCAAGGCCGAGCATGTTTTGCGCGGGATGGGGCTTGCCGGGTTGGATAAGACCCCGGCGGCTTTCCAGGAACTGGCTGAAAAGGGAATGACGCCCGATTAGCCCGGGAACTCCATCCAGAAGGTGGACCCGCCGCCCGGGGTCTCTTCAATCCAGATGCTGCCGCCCCAACGGCGGACGATTTTTCTCACCGTCGCAAGGCCGACGCCGGTGCCCGGGGTGTTCTCCGCGGTGCTGCCGCGGTAAAAAAGATCGAACACCTGCTCCACTTCCAAGGAGGGGATGCCCGGCCCGTGGTCGCGGACAAAAAGGAGCACCCTGGCGCCTTTGGCAGAGCTGCCGACTTCGATGGGGGCCGAGGAGTTTGCCGCATAGCGGATGGCATTGCCGATAAGGTTGGTAAACACCTGGGCGAGCAGGGTGGCGGGTATGCTGAGTTTCGGAAGGTCGGGGGCGATCTCGATGTGGATACCGCCATTTTTTATGGCCTCCCGATGATCTTCGACGACCTCGGCCACCACCTTGGCAAGGTCGACGGGTTCATCCGGTTTATCCAGGTGTCCCGCCCTTGCCAGAACCAGCAGGTCTTCCAACAAATTTTCCATGCGCTGGGCCTGCCCCTCGATCTCCTGGAGCATGTCGGCGGCCTGCTCATCGAATTTGTCGAGAAAAAGCTCCTGTAGCAGTTCGGCGTACCCAAGGATGCCTGTCAGCGGGGTACGCAGGTCGTGGGAGACGGTATGCACGAAGGAGTCGAGTTCGCGGTTGGCCTCCCGCAGCTGTTCTTCGGCTTGCTTGCGCTCGGTAATGTCACGGTAGACCGCCAGTTTGCATGGGGCTCCATCGGCGTCTAGCAGCGGGGTGTGGATGATTTCGTAGGTGCGGTCGGTTTTGGCGATTTGCCGCTCCTGGCGGAGGGTCTGGCCCTTTAGAATCGCAGCCATCGGGCAGTTCTTGCAAGGGGAGCGGCGATTGTGAAAGATCTTGTAGCAGGTCTTTCCCTCCTGGGAGCCGAAGGCTTCGGTCATTGCCCGGTTCATGAAAACGATGCGGTGTTCTGCTGAGGTGATATAGGCGAAGTCATCCATTGCATCGAGCACTCTGCCAAGCTGGGCCCGTTCCTTTTCCAGTTCGCCGGTGCGCCGCCTGATGATGTGCTCCAGGTCAAAGGCCTGGCGGCGCAACTGTTTTTCCAGGGTGTTCTGCTCGGTGACATCGATAAACGATTCGATCCCGCCGATGACCCTGCCCTGATCGTCTTTGAGATAATCCATGTTTTTTAGGAGGTTGACGCGTTTGCCCTGCCTGGTTTTCACTGAGCAACTCACCCCGATGACCGGCTTGGGGATGGGGAACTCAAACAGGCCGCAACCGCGGCCGCAGGGAATGCCTTCGAGGAAGCTGCAGTGCTGGCCGAGGGCCTCGGTTTTGCTGAAGCCGGTAATTCGCTCGGCTTCGCGGTTCCAGTAGATAATATGGCGTTCGGTGTCGACCATGAAAAGGCCGCTGGGGATGGTCTCGAAAACCTGGTCCAGGGAGATGTGCCTCAATAATGAGTCCAAAGATTTCAAAGGATCTCCTCGGCAGGCAGAAACAATTCGACCGGATGAGAAAAAACTTACCAGTAGAGATTACCAGATCCGGCTGGGATCAGCAACAAGGGGCGCACTGCGGCCGACCCGGGCGATGACCGCAACGGCGACCTCGGCGGCGCTGCCCGAGAGCAGAACCCGGCTGCATTCGCAGGCGGTGGCGCCGGTTGTCAGGACGTCATCGATGAGCAGAACCTTCTCTCCATGCAGGGGGCGCTGCAGCCGAAAGGCCGAGCGCAGGTTGCGGCGCCGCGAATCGGCATCAAGGCCCTGTTGAGAGGCGGTGTCTCGGTGGCGCATCAGCAGGTCGGTGGCGACCGGTACATCAAGAATTTTGCTCAGGGCGCGGGCAAGGAGCAGGGACTGGTTGTAGCTGCGCTTGCGCAGGCGTAACCGGTGCAGGGGGACGGGGATGATCAGGTCTGGGTCGAAGTGGACCAGGTGGTCGGCAAGGGATTTGGCCATCAGCATGCCCAGGGGGCGATCGAGATAGATGGCGCCCTGATGCTTGAGGCGGTGGACAGCCTGCCTCAGGCTGTTCTGGTAGTGGCCGACGGCCTCGACCCATGCAAAGGGTGGAGCCTGACGGATGCAGTTCTCGCAGAGGTGGTCCGAGCCGCCCTCTGTTGCGTAGGGGAAAGCGCAGCGGGGGCAACGGGGGGAGTCGAGCGGCTGGAAATCGGCCAGGCAATAGCAGCAGAAATCAGCAGGGCCCAGGCCGGGCGAATCCTTGCCGCAGAGGGGGCAGGCAGGTGGCAGCAGCAGATCAAGCAGGCCAGTAACTTCTCGGCGGAGCTTGATCAGCACAGATTGCATGGCAACACCCAAAAAGAAAGGGCCGGGGAATTCCCCGGCCCGACTTTGTATAACTAGTCTACGAGCAGGCTTTTGCCGGTCATTTCAGCCGGCGGCTGCAGCCCCATAAGCTTGAGGATGGTCGGCGCGATATCGGCAAGGATCCCCGATTTGAGCTTTATATCCGGTTTGCTCGGGTCGACCAGGATGAGCGGCACCCGGTTCGAGGTGTGGGCGGTGTGGGGTTGCCCCTGACCATCGGTCATCTGTTCGCAGTTGCCGTGGTCGGCGGTAATCAGCAGGCACCCCCCGGCCTCGGTCACCGCATCAACCACCCGGCCGACGCATGCATCAACCACCTCCATGGCCTCGATCGCCGCGGGCAGCACCCCGGTATGTCCTACCATGTCCGGGTTGGCGTAATTGAGAACCATAAGATCGTATTTGCCGGAGCCGATGCGGCTGACCACCTCATCGGTGAGGGCAGGAGCGCTCATGGCGGGTTTAAGATCGTAGGTGGCCACCTCTTTGGGAGAGGGGACCAGCATTCGGTCTTCGCCCTCATAGGGTGATTCATTGCCGCCGTTGAAAAAGAACGTCACGTGGGCGTATTTTTCGGTTTCTGCGATGCGCAGCTGAGTACGGCCCGCTCTGGACACCACCTCGGCGAGGATGTTGGGATAGCTCTCCGAGGGAAAGGCTATGGGCAAATCGAAGGTCTCGTCGTACTCGGTCATACAGACGAAGGCGGCCAGATCGGGAACCTTGGTCCTTTTAAAGCCCTCGAAGTCGGGGTCGGTGAAAACCCGGGTGATCTCCCGCGACCGGTCTGAGCGGAAGTTGAAAAAGACGATGGCGTCGCCGTTATCAACCGTAGCAACGGGTTTGCCTGCGGTACCGATAACCCGGGGTTCGACGAATTCATCGGTCTGGTCTGCAGCATAGGCCTGGGCAATAGCCTCTGCGCTTGTCGCCGCGACAAGACCCCGGCCCTCGGTCAGGGCCTTGTAGGCCCGCTCGACGCGCTCCCAGCGGTTATCCCGGTCCATGGCATAAAAACGCCCGGTGACCGTCGCCACCTGGCCAAGGCCGATTTTCGCAAGCTGGTCTTCGAGTTTGGCCAGGTAGTCGCTGCTGCTTTTCGGCGGGGTGTCCCGCCCGTCGAGAAAGGCATGAATGCAGACCTTCTCGAGACCCAGGCGTTTGGCCATCTCGACCAGGGCATAGAGGTGGGTGTTGTGGGAATGAACCCCACCGTCTGAAAGCAGGCCCATCAGGTGCAGCTTGCCGCCGGTCTGCTTGAGTTTGGCCATCGCTGCGGCCAGGGCGGGGTTGTCGAAAAAATCCCCGTCCTGGATGCTTTTGGTGATGCGGGTCAGGTCCTGGTAGACAACCCTGCCGGCGCCGATGTTGAGGTGGCCGACCTCGGAGTTGCCCATCTGGCCATCGGGCAACCCGACGTCCAGGCCCGAGGCACCGATCTGGGTCGAGGGGTTGTCGTTGAACAGCTGGTGGAGCCTGGGGGTTCTGGCCTGGCAGACGGCATTGTTGTCGCAAACGGGGCTGATGCCCCAGCCGTCGAGGATGACCAGCGCCACCGGGCGCCGTGGGTTCGGGGTCACGCGCTACGCTCCCCGTGATAGATTTCACGCATCTCCACCGGGGGGGCGCTTTGAATCAGCTGACGCCCTTCCATGATGCAGGTCCCCCAGGTGCCGCAGCTGCTGCAGCGGCTCTGCCATTCGCTGGAGGTCTCGCCGCAGGTTTCGCAGATATAGTTGAAACGCAGCTGGGAATCGACCCCCAGGGCCTTCTGGTATTCACCGATGGCCTCCTCGGGGCGGGTGCGTCTGCGGTGGGCCTCGGCGAGCAGCAGGTGCAGCTGGGGAGACTCGACGCCGGAGTTTTCCATGGCGTAGAGGTGCTCGAGGGCCTCGTCGACCATTTCCAGGCGCAGGCAGAGCTTGGCATAGAAGAGGCGGAACATCAGGTCGTCGCCACGCTGCTGCAGGGCCGAACGGTAGATGGTCAGCAAAGTCGCAGGATCTTCAGCGGACATGTAGAGTTCTTCGAGGCGCGAGAGGAAGACGCTCTTGCCCAGGGCCTGATAGCCCTCCTGCCAGACCTTGGCGGCTTCTTCGGTTTTGCCCTGGGCGATCAGGGCGTCGCCGAGGGTTACCCGGGCGGGGGCAAAGTCGGAGGCCTGCTTGACCACATCCTGCAGTTCCTTGATCTGTGCCTTGATCTGATCGCTTTCTCCCTCAAGCAGCGCCTTGCGGGCGACCTCGTAACGCAGGTAGAGCTGTTTCATCTGCTCTTCGCCCTGTCGCTTGCCGCCCTGGGCCGCTTTGATGACGCCCTTTTGAAGATCGAGAGCCTCCTTCCACAGCCCCTGCTTGATGTAGAGATCGCGCAGGTTGCGCAGGGCCTTGCGGTTGTTGTTCTCGATTTCGAGAATCTCTTTATAGACCGCGGTGGCTTCGTTGGCCTGATCCATACCCTCGTGGGTGGCGGCCAGTTTGAAGAGAACCTCTATGCTCTTGGGCTCGATTTCCCGGGCCTTGTTGAGCAACTGTACCGCCTGGTCCATGGCGCCTTCGTGGACATGTACGTTGGCCATCGCCAGGTAGGCTTCAACTCTGCTGGGGTCTTTATCGAGGGCCTTCTGCAGCAGGGTGTGGGCCTTTTTGTAGTCTCCGGACAGAAGCCTGGCGACGCCTTCGCGGTAGGTGCTGGTGACTTCCTTGCCTTTTTTATCCACCCTGACCGTTTTCCAGACCGTCATTCTGTGAGAGAAGTGCTGGAATATCAGCAAGATGATGCCGAGCGCCAGGCCCAGGCCGACACATCCGACGACCAGAATCGCGGCGGTGGTGGTGAAAGAATGGTCGGTGTACAGGAAAACGGTGATGTCTTGCGGGTTGAGGCCGGAAAAATAAATGAAAAAGGCTAGGAAAAAGATGATGAGAACTAAAAGGGCTATTAAGATCATGGTCTCCTCCTGAGGCAATTGCCCATATAACAGAAGCTACTCGCCGAACTTTTCAACTTCGGTTTTGCAATCGATGCAATATCGAGAGAACGGTCGCACATCCATACGTTTGGGGGCGATGGTCTCTTCGCAGCGGACACAGACGCCGTAGACGCCACTTTCAAGGCGGTCAAGGGCGGCATCAATATCGCGGAGTTTTTGCCGTTGGGTCTCGCTCAGGTTCAGCAGCAGGTCCCGGCTGTAGGTATTGGAAGACATGTCGCCGATATCCGGGGTGCCTTCCTGGGCAATTTCCCGGGCCGCCGAAGAAGCCTCGGAGACTTCCTTGATTACTTCTTTGCGCATCTGCAGGAGGCGCTTTTTTGCCGTTGTCAGGTCCTGGTCATCCATTAGCGGGAAACACTCCTTACTGCTCAGCGTGCATTATCGATTGTGGTACGGCTCGTTGCGAATAATTGTCATGCCTCGATAGACTTGTTCAAGAAAGAACAGGCGAGCCATCTGGTGGGTGAAGGTCATGGCCGAGAGGGACAGGACCAGATCGGCGCGCTTTCTGACCGCATCGCTCAGCCCGTAGGCCCCACCAATGACTGCAACAACCTCGGGGGTCGCCTGGACCATATGGGTCTCGAGCAACTCCGCCAGGTCTTCGGAACTGAGGGCCCGGCCTTTTTCGTCGAGTACCACCACAAAGGCCGCCGGGGTAATCCGGGTCAGGATTCTTTCGCCCTCGAGGTTCTTGATCTTGCGCGGGTCCGCCTTTTTACCGCCAGCCTTTTCTTCCTTGAGTTCAATGACTTCAAAGGGCAGGTAGCGTTGGACACGTGCTGCAAACTCTCTGACACCGTCGCGCAGAAAGGGTTCCGAGAGTTTTCCGACGCAGACCAGGCGCAGTTTCACCGCGCGCCGGCCTTTTTCTCCCAGTGGTACTCTTCAGGGATCTCGACGTCTTTGGCTTCGCTCCAGAGACCGTCCAGATCGTAAAATTCACGGACCTGTTGCTGGAAGACGTGAACCATGACATCACCGTAATCGATGAGGACCCAGCGCCCTTCCTTGAGGCCCTCGATGGCCAGGGGCAGGGTTTCATGGTCTTTTTTCAGTCCTAGGTGAACAGAATCCGCCACGGCCTGCACCTGCCGGTCCGATGTGCCGGAGGCGATCAGCAGGTAGTCGGTTAAGGTCGAGATGCCGGTCACATCGAGGAGGCGAACATTAAATGCCTTTTTTTCAAGGGCATAGGCTGCGCAGAGAATGGCCCGTTGTTTGGTTTGCAAAGTGTTAAAACCTTTTCTAGCTTTGATAAAGGCCGTGGAGGGCGATGTACTGCTCCACGGCCGCGGGGATCAGATAACGCACCGAGCGGCCTGCGGAAACCAACTGCCGAATCCGGGTCGAGGAGATGTCCAGCCGGGTTTCCTCGAGGAAAATCACGCATGTTCCGCTGTGGTGCAAAAGCTTTTTAGCCGAGCAATCATAACAGAACTCGTCCCTGATGGCAACGGGAAGCAGATCCTTAGGGTCGCCCTGGTGTATTCCCGGGCGTTCGGCAACGACAATGTTGGCCAGTTCAAAGAGCCTCGGGAAGTCTTTCCACAGGGCAATGTCGCGAAATGAGTCGAGTCCGATGATAAAGAATAACTCATTTTCTGGCTGTTGGCGACGAAGAATTTCAAGGGTTTGTACCGAGTAACTTTTGCCGGTGCGGCGAGCCTCGAGATCACTGGCCTCAAATGCCGGGTGGCCGGCGATTGCCGCCTCGACCATGGCCAGGCGCTGGGCAAAGGGAACGTCTTCGGCAATCTCCTTGTGCGGTGGCGCCGCCGCGGGGATAAACAGCACCCGGTCAAGGCCGCAGGCTTCGCGGACCTCTTCTGCAATGCGCAGATGGGCCAGGTGAATCGGGTTGAAGGTGCCGCCGAGGATGCCTAGTTTCATTGGATGCATGCCGTAGGGGCGCCCCTGGTGGGTGCCCATCATTCGATATATACCGTAGGGGCACCCCTCGTGGGTGCCCAAATACGGCAGGCACGAGGCCTGCCCCTACGAACGTATCTGTCCTTCGCCGAGAACCACGAACTTGCGGGTGGTCAGATCCTCCAGGCCCATGGGCCCGAACGAGTGCAGCTTGGTGGTGGAAATGCCGATTTCGGCGCCGAGCCCCATCTGGTGGCCGTCGGAGAAACGCGATGAGGCGTTGACCATGACCACGCTGGAGTTGACCTCGCGCAAGAATCTCTGCGAATGGCCGTAGTCGCGGGTGACAATTACCTCGGTGTGTAATGAGCCGTAACGATGGATGTGATCGATCGCCTCGTCGAGGTCGTCGACCACCTTTACAGCGAGGGTCAGGTCAAGGTACTCGGCCGCCCAGTCCTCATCGGTGGCGGGTTTTATCTCAGCTGCGAACTCCCGGGTTACCGGGCAGCCCCTGACCTCGACACCTTTTTCACGCAAGGCGCTGACAATACGGGGGACGAAGGTTTCGGCAATGTCCTTATGGATCAGCAGGGTCTCCATGGCGTTGCAGACCCCGGGACGCTGCACCTTGGCGTTGATGCAGATCTTCTCGGCCATATCGTAATCAGCGCTGGAATCGACGAAGGTGTGGCAGACCCCCTTGTAGTGCTTGATTACAGGAATCCGGGAGTTTTCGGCGACGAACCGGATCAGCCCTTCACCGCCGCGGGGGATGATCAGGTCGATCTGCTCTTCGAGTTTGAGCAGTTCGGTGACCGCGTTGCGGTCGGTGGTGGTGACGACCTGCAGGACGGCCTCAGGCAGCCCCATGGCCTTGAGCTGCTGTTTAAGCAGCTTGCCGATGGCGGTGTTGGAGTGGATCGCCTCGGAGCCGCCGCGCAGAATGACCGCATTGCCGCTTTTCAGGCACAGCCCTGCGGCATCGGCGGTGACGTTGGGGCGCGACTCGTAGATAATACCGATGACTCCGAGGGGAATGCGCATGCGCCCGACCTGAATGCCGTTGGGGCGCCGCCACATGCCGGTAATCTCGCCGACGGGGTCGGGCAGCTCGGCCACTTCGCGCAGACCGTCGGCCATTGACTTGATGCGATCCTCATTCAGAACCAGGCGGTCGATCATGGCAGCGGAGAGGCCCTTGTCCTGTCCTGCGGCCACGTCCTTCTGATTCTCTTCGATAAGGGTCTCGGCCCCGGCTTCAAGGGCCGCGGCCATTTTTTTGAGTAGCTCGTTCTTAACCCCGGAAGACAGGGTGGCCAGGGTCCGCGAGGCCTTTTTTGCCTCCAACGCCACCTGCAGCATCTGTTCGGCAATGCTCATTGCAAGCTCCTTGATAAAGTCGGGGGGCTGGGGATTAGGGGCTGGGGGCTGGATTTGAGCATTTCCAGTCTCCAGCCCCTAGCCCCCAGTCCCTGCTTATTGATTTAAAACCAGATTGTCCCGGTGGACCACTTCGTCCCCGTACTTGTAGCCGAGGATGGTTTCGATATCCGAGGTTTTCTTGCCCATGATCGGCAGCAATTCGGCCAGGGCGTAGTTGACCACCCCTTTGGCGAACTCCTTGCCTTCCATGCAGCACAGCCTGACCGCGTCGCCGCGGCCAAAACCGCCCTCGACTCCTTTGATGCCCGATGGCAGCAGGCTTTTGCCGCCTTCGACAAGGGCCCGTCTGGCGCCTTCGTCGACGAAGAGTTTACCGCGGGGTTTTTTGGTGAAGGCGATCCAGTGCTTCTTGGCTGCCATGCGGTCGCGGGCCGGAAGAAAATAGGTGCCGAGTTCCTCGCCTTCGATCATCCGCAGCAGGTTGCCGGGGGTGCGTCCGTTGAGAATCACGGTGCCTGCCCCGTAGAGGGCGGCGCGCTTGGCGGCCTTGATCTTGGTGATCATGCCGCCGGTGCCGTGGCAGCTGCTGGAATCGCCGCCCATCGCTTCGATCTCTTCGCTGACCCGTTCGACTTCATAGATCATTCGGGCATCGGGGTGCTGCGAGGGGTTTTTGTCGTAGAGGCCGTCAACGTCTGAGAGAATGGCCAGCAGCGAGGCCTCGGCGAGATTGGTGACCATCGCCGAAAGGTTGTCGTTGTCGCCGAAGCGGATCTCATCGACCACCACCGTGTCATTTTCGTTGATGATAGGGATAATGCCATATTCGAGCAGGGTCATCAGGGTGTTGCGGGCGTTAAGATAGCGGCGCCGGTTGGCCAGGTCGTCCCGGGTCAGCAGCACCTGGGCCACCTTGGCTCCGCGAGCGTTGAAGGCATCCTTGTAGGCCCGCAGCATGCGGCTCTGGCCGATAGCGGCCGCGGCCTGCTTCAGGGGGATGGAGGAAGGCCGGCCCTTGATGCCCAGGTCCGCTTTGCCGGCAGCCACTGCGCCGGAGGAGACCATGACGACTTCGAAGCCCCGGTGGCAAAGTTCACACACATCGGCGCTGATCGAGTTGATCATCGCTGTGTCGAGACCTTCGTCATTGGAGATGACTCCGCTTAAGTGCTTGGCCTGAATAAGTGTTTCAAAAAATCTGAGGCGCACCCATAGGTTCGTCGGTGATTTTTTGAACGCTTAGGCAGGTCAATGACTTGCGCTCTTGCCCGGTCAGAACTCACGGATTCAGGTGTTAATTTTCGGCAAAAACAGGAGCCAATCTTAGCTCCGGCAAGGCTTCCTTGTCAAGGCGACCAAGGCTCCGCAGGCGTTTCATCTTTCGGGGCCCGCAGTGTTTCGAGCTGTTTGCCGATTTCGATGACCAGTTCATCCACACCCTCGCCCGTGGCTGCCGAAATGGCAAAAACGGGGTAGCCCTTCTCGCGGAAGTGGGCTTCGATCTCCGGGGCCTGTTCGCGCACTTCGGTAATATCCATCTTGGTCAGAACCACCAGTTGGGGTTTGCGAAGCATCTCGGGGTTGTGGCGCTCAAGTTCGCGGTTGATGATCGCGAAATTCTCCAGGGGCTCGCCTTCCTGCATCATCGAAAGATCAACCAGGTGCAGAAACAGATCGGTGCGTTCGACGTGGCGCAGGAACCTGGTGCCGAGGCCGTGCCCTTCGCTGGCCCCCTGAATCAGCCCGGGAATGTCGGCCATGACAAAAGTCTTGAAGCCGCCGTATCGCACCACACCCAGGTTGGGCACCAGTGTGGTGAAGGGGTAATCGGCGATTTTCGGTTTGGCGGCCGAAACTTTTGAAATCAGGGTGGATTTGCCTGCGTTGGGCATGCCGACCAGGCCGACATCGGCGAGCAGTTTCAACTGCAGTCGCAGGGTTCGTTCTTCGCCGGGGGTGCCGGGCTGAGTGTGGCGGGGGGCGCGGTTGGTCGAGGTGGCGAAGCGTGCATTGCCCCTGCCGCCCATGCCGCCTTTGAGCATCAGCAGTTCCTGGTCCGGTTCGGTCAGGTCGGCCAGCAGCTCGCCGGTCTCCTCATCATAGACCAGGGTTCCGGGTGGAACTTGGATGATCAGGGATTCGCCATTTTTTCCGTGCATGGTTTTTCCCAGGCCATGGCCGCCGCGGCCGGCCTTGTAATGAACCTTGTAACGAAAGTCGAGCAGGGTCGACAGGCTGCTGGTCACACGGAAATAGACATTTCCGCCGTGGCCGCCGTCACCGCCGTCGGGGCCGCCCATGGCGACGAACTTCTCCCGGCGGAACGAAAGGCAGCCGCGGCCGCCGTCGCCGGCTTTAATATGGATTTTTACTTCATCGACAAATTTCATGGTGGAAAACTTTTTGGAATTTAGAAGTCAGAATACAGAAGTCAGAAGAAAACAGGGAATAAGGGGTCGAGTTTTTCTTCTGTTACCTGTATTCCTTTTTGTTACTAAAAAAGCCCGAAGTTCTGGATGAACCTCGGGCTTTCGGGTGTTTCGGCAATGTGCTCCGGAATAGAATCAGGCAGCGTAAACGCTGACCTTCTTCTTGTCCTTTCCTTTGCGCTCGAAAGTCACGACGCCGTCGATCAGAGCATAAAGGGTATAGTCTTTGCCGCAACCAACATTGCTGCCGGGGTGGATGGTGGTGCCCCGCTGACGGACAATGATGGAGCCAGCAGTGACCTGCTGGCCGCCGAAGCGTTTGACGCCCAGGCGTTTGCCAGCGCTGTCGCGGCCATTCCGGGTGCTACCGACGCCTTTTTTGTGTGCCATGGTAAGCCTCCTTAAGCCTCGATGCCTTGAATTTTAAGGCGGGTGAGGGGCTGACGGTGTCCATATTTCTTACGATAGGTCTTGCGCCGCTTGGAGTGGAAGACGAGGATTTTCTTGTCCTTGCCCTGTTCCACGATTTGCGCTTTAACCTTCGCGCCTGGCAATAGAGGTGTTCCGATCTTTACCTCTTCTCCGCCGACCATGAGGACCTCGTCCAGCTCAATGGTATCACCCACTGCGCCTTCAATTTTTTCGATCTTCAACAAATCACCTTCGGATACTTTGTACTGCTTCCCTCCGGTCTTGATCACCGCGTACATACTGCTTCACCTCGCTTTCAAAATGGGTCTGGTTAAACCAGGAACGACGAAATATAGAAGAAGGGGTCCCGGCTGTCAAGGGAAAAGCGCTATCCGACCAGGATTTCGAATTGCTCCTGGTGGAAGTTGGGCCGGGTGTTGATGGCGATCTGCTTCTCGAATCGGCGCTCGAGTTCCTCGATGCCGGGGCGTTCTTCATCATAGAGCAGCGCGGCTATATCCGGATGCACCAGCAGGGTCAATCGGTAGCCGGGCATGTTGCGGATCTCGCGGCGCAGTTCACGGAAAATCTCGTAGACCATGGTGGTGCGGCTTTTGATGTAGCCCTTACCCTCGCAGTAGGGGCAACCTTCGCAGAGGGTGCGGCCGATGCTCTCTCGCACCCGCTTGCGGGTCATCTCCACCAGGCCCAGTTCTGAAATTTTCAGGATGTTGGTCTTGGACTTGTCGTTTTTGAGGGCTTCTTCGAGGGCTGAGTGGACCTTTTCTCGGTGGGCCTCTTTTTCCATGTCGATGAAGTCAATGATGATCAGGCCGCCGAGGTTGCGCAGGCGCAACTGAAAGGCGATTTCCTTGACCGCTTCGAGGTTGGTCTTGAGGATGGTGTCCTCGAGGTTGTGCTTGCCGACGAAACGTCCGGTGTTGACATCGATGGCCGCCAGGGCCTCGGTCTGCTCGATGATGATGTAGCCGCCGCTCTTGAGCCAGACCTTGCGCCCCAGGGCCCGGGCGATCTCCACCTCGAGGCCGAAGGCGTCGAATATCGGCTCTTCGTCCTGGTAGAGTTCGATGGAGTACTTGAGCTTTGGCATGAAGGTGCCGATAAAGCGCACGATCTTGTCGTATTCTTCCTGGGAGTCGACCACGATGCGGCGTACGTCCTCGGTGAGAATGTCCCGCAGCACCTTGCTGGTGACATCGAGGTCCGAGTGGATCAGGCTGGTGGCGTGCTTGTTCTCCCGGCGGCGGGCGATGTCCTGCCAGAGGCCGACCAAAAAGTCCATGTCCGCCTGCAGGTCCTCCTGGCTTTTCCCCTCGGCCGCGGTGCGCACGATGAAGCCGGTGCCCTGGGGGCGGATCTGCTCGATGAGTTCGCGCAGGCGGGTTTTTTCATCCTCGTTTTCGATGCGACGCGAAATGCCGACATGGTCGACGGTGGGCATGAAGACCAGGTGCCGGCCGGGCAGGGAGATGTGCGAAGTGATGCGGGCGCCCTTGGTGCCGATCGGTTCCTTGGCGATCTGGACCAGAATTTCCTGGCCTTCCTGAAGCAGGTCCTCGATGGGAGGCAGGGGCGGACGCTCGTCGCCCTGCTCGTCGCTGGGCTGGGCGTAGTGATTGCCCCCTTCGACAAACTGCTCGACCGCCTCCATTTCGTCGAGCACGTCGGCGACATAAAGAAAGGCCGCCTTTTCCAGGCCGATATCGACAAAAGCGGCCTGCATGCCGGGCAGTACCCGGATCACCCGGCCAAGATAGATGTTGCCCACGATCCCCCGTTCCCGGGTTCGCTCGATGTAAAGCTCGGCGATGTGGCCGTTCTCCAGAAGGGCGACACGGGTTTCGTGGGAGGTGGTGTTGATGACCAGTTCTTTGGTCATGGCTCCTCCGGTAAATTGTCAAAAGTGTTTATATATGTAAAAGCGAAAAAATAAAATCTTGGTAACAAGCGAAAGGCAAAGGGCGTAATGAGTAATAAGTAATGAGTGGGGTCGGTTTTTTTTACACGTCACACATTACCTGTCACGCCTTTAAGGCCTCTAGCCCCTAGTCTTGATCTTCCAGCCTTACGCCCGTTTTACAGATGCGCAGATTGCGCACCTGTCCCTGGGTCAGGTCGAGCAGGTGTCCGGCGAGCAGGGTCGGGCTGCCCTTGCGTACGGTAAGCCACAGGGCCCCTTCAGCCAACTCGAGATCGACCACGTCAGGACGCAGGTCGACGGTTACCGGCCGGCCCTTTTTCTCTTTTGTAACCGGCACCTGCTGCGCTTCGAGAAAGGTCGCGACGCGCTCTGTGGGGTCGCAGGGTGGCTGCTTCGGCAACTCTACCCGGTAGACGACCTCCTTAATGCTAGCAGAGGGCGAGGGGGTTTTCCATGGTAAGGCGACCCCCTCAAGGACCTTGAACCCTTCGGGGAGCTCGGCGTTGAGGGATTCGACGACCTCTCGCGCGGGTAACGGGCGATAGAGGTCAAAGTCAATGATTTCGGCCTCGCTCTCCACGCCTGTGGGCAGGGCGTCAGGGAACGAAATGCGGGGCTGAGGGTGAAAGCCGCCGGAAAACCTGACCGGCAGTTCGGCCCTGCGGGCCGCACGGTGGACCACGGTCATGAACTCGAGATGGCCGACGAAGCGGGCCTTGTCGGCCTTGCGCATCCGCAGTCGCACCTTGTAGCGGTCCTCCTCGCCCGATTCTACGGTTTCGGGGCGATCGGGAAAACTGATTTCGCCGTGTTCGACCATGCGCATACGCAGCGCTTCAAAATCACAGACCCCGCAGCCGCTGCACTCGCCTTCGCGGCAGTCCGGAGTGTAGTCGCAGTCGAGCGCCCGGCGCCATTCCTTGAGCAGGAAGTCCTTGGGGATGCCGCAGTCGATGTGGTCCCAGGGCAGCACTTCGGTCTCCTCGCGCTCCCGCAGGTACCACGCAGGGTCGATGTCGCAGGCGGCAAAGGCCTCCATCCAGCGCTCGAAAGAAAAGTGCTCATGCCAGCCGTCAAAGCGGCAGCCGAGGGAGACGGCCTTTTCAATGACCCGCCCCAGTCGCCGGTCGCCGCGGGCGAAGGCGCCTTCCATGAACGAGAGCTGGGCTTCATGCCACTTGAGGCGAAGCTTTTTCTTCTTCAACCCCTCGCGAAGCAAACCCTGGCGGCGCAGGGTTTCCTCAATGCCGATCTGTGCCTGCCACTGAAAAGGGGTGTGCGGCTTGGGTACGAAGGTCGAGGCCGAGGGCTTGACATCCGCACCGCCCTGGGTGCCCTTGCCGGTGCGCTTGACCCGGGCGGCCAGATCGATGATCCCCTGCAGGTCTTCGTCGGTTTCGGTCGGCAGGCCAATCATGAAGTAGAGCTTGATGACCCGCCAGCCGAGGGTGAAGGCCGACTCGGTTGCCTCCAGCAGGTCTTCCTCGGTAATGCCCTTGTTTATCACCTGGCGCAGTCGCTCGGTCCCTGCTTCGGGGGCCAGGGTGAAGCCGGTCTTGCGCACCTTTTTGACCTCTTCCATCAGCTCTTCGGTCAGCGAGCCGACCCGCAGGCTGGGGAAGGAGACGGCGATCTTCTCCTCGGCGTAGCGCTGCATTAATCCCTTTATCAGCGGTTCGACGCAGCTGTAATCGCCGGTGGAAAGGGAGAGCAGCGAAACCTCTTCGTAGCCCGAGTTGCACAGGGACCGGTCGATCAGCTCGACCAGGGTCTGCGGATTGCGTTCGCGCACCGGCCGGTAGATGTAGCCGGCCTGGCAGAACCGGCAGCCCCTGGTGCAGCCCCGGGCGATTTCGGCGGCCACCCGGTTGTGGATGGTGTTCATGAAGGGGATGATCGGGCTGGTGGGGTAGGGGGCGGAGTCCAGGTCCTGCAGAAAGCGCCGTCGTACCTTGGGGGAGCGCCCTTCCAGTGGGCGGATGGCTGCAATGCGATTGTCCTGCAGGTAGTCGACCTCGAACAGGGAGGGGACGTAGATTCCCTCGATCTCAGCCAGTTGCTGCAGCAGTTCGGTCCGGCTCAGGCCCGCGGCCTTGGCGGCGCGGAGCGCCTCGCAGAGTTCGACCACCGCCTCTTCGCCGTCGCCGATGACCGCGCAGTCGAAAAAGTCGGCCAGGGGTTCGGGGTTGAAGGCGCAGGGGCCGCCGACCACCACAAGGGGGTGGCTCTGGTCGCGTTGCTCGCGGCGCAGGGGCACCCCGGCCAGGTTAAGCATGTTCAGTACGTTGCTGTACGACATCTCGTACTGCAGGGTGAAACCGAGCACGTCGAAGTCCTTCAGCGGCCGCTCTGACTCAAGCGATGCCAGGGGCACCTCGGCCTTGCGCAGGTGGTCTTCGAGGTCTGGCCAGGGGGCATAGACCCGTTCGGCCGCTGCCCATTCAAGGCCGTTGAGGATGTGATAGAGTATGGCGAATCCGAGGTGACTCATGCCGACTTCGTAAACGTCGGGGAAGGCCAGGGCGAAGGAGACGTCTACCCGGTCCAGGTCTTTTTTTATGCTGCCAAGCTCACCGCCGAGGTAGCGAGAAGGGCGGCTGATATGGGGAAGTACTTCAGAGAATTTCATTTATGTCACAATGTCAACCAGGCTTTTCGGGACCGTCACGGCCCCGGGAACCAGGTTCGAAAAGAGGTTTTTACAAAAGGATCAACGTATCATATCCGCGGGCAGGCCGCCAACCCTTTTCGCCGGGGCCGGTCATCGGCCCTTGCGGTAATGGTCTGGTCCATCTTTTTTGTTTGTGGTATCGTGGTCGGTGGATTTGCTGCTGGCGATCCGCTTAGCTGATATCAAGGAGTTTGGTTTTTATGGCTTTTCCTGCTTTACCCACCGCAGATCTGCATGTGCATACCCTGGCGTCGGGCCACGCGTTCAGCACTATTAATGAAATTGCCCTGGAGGCCTCGCGAAAAGGGCTCAAGCTGATCGGCATGACCGACCATGGGCCAGGGCTGCCCGGGGGGCCTCATCCCTACCACTTTGCCGCGCTGCGTTTTATTCCCGAGAACATGCACGGGGTGCGCATCCTCAAGGGCATCGAAGCCAATATCGTCGAGGAGGGACAGGTGGATCTCGAGGATCGTCTGCTCGAACGGCTTGAACTGGTCATGGCTGGGTTCCACGAGGGTTGTGGTTTCGACGGTCGGGGCAAAGAGGGCAACACCCGGGCGGTGCTTGCGCTTATGGAGCACTCGCGGGTCCAGGTGATTTCTCACCCTGGCAATCCTAATTTTCCCCTCGACTACGAGGCCGTTGCCAAAAAAGGGGCTGAGACCGGTACCGCGCTGGAGATCAATAACTCGTCCTTTTCGATCAGTCGTAAAGGGAGCGAGCCCGTCTGCCGGGAAATTGCCGTGCAATGCGCCCGCTTCGGTTCCCCGGTCACCGTGGGCAG
Organism: uncultured Desulfuromonadales bacterium; assembly: GCA_945787465.1. Lineage (GTDB taxonomy): Bacteria > Desulfobacterota > Desulfuromonadia > Desulfuromonadales > Trichloromonadaceae > CALZIZ01. The sequence goes on along the minus strand of CALZIZ010000090.1, from coordinate 795 downwards.
CGATGCCCATATTGCCCAGGGGGTGGGAGAGTTTGGAGATGCGCTGCAGGCCCTTGAGGCGGCAGGGGTGAAGTGGGGGCAGGTTGTCAACCGCACCCTAAAGTCGACTCTCGAGTTTCTCGGCCTGGCCGAATGAGCTGTTCTGAGGGGATGTTTTAATTTCGTTGAAAATTTGTTGAGATTTGCACGGTTTTTTGGCAGTATATGTCGAAACGAGGCGAAAAATTTATTTAAAGTAAAGCTCACTGACTTCTGCGGAAGGATCGGCCGACATGGAACGACTTTTTAAAGGCATTGCCAAGTTCAAGCGTGAGAACTTTGAGAAACACAAGGCTCTTTTTAAAGAACTTGGTCGCAGCCAGCAGCCCCATACTCTTTTCATCGGCTGCTCCGATTCGCGGGTGGTGCCCAGCCTGATTACCCGGACCCGCCCCGGTGAACTGTTCATCGTCCGCAATGTCGCCAATATCGTGCCCCCTTACCGGGCTACCGAAGAATATGTCGCCACAACGTCTGCTATCGAGTATGCGGTTGCTGCCCTCGGTGTCACAACCATCGTCGTTTGCGGGCATTCCAACTGCGGAGGTTGCGCCGCCATCAACAAGCCTGCCGAAGAGTTGGCTCATCTGCCTCATGTCCGCAAGTGGCTTGAGGTCTCCCACGAGGTCAAGGAGCGGGTGGAACGGCAGATGACGACCGGCTGCCCCGAGGAGCGGGAGTGGTTGACCGAGCAGATCAACATCCTGGTACAGATGAAGAATCTGCTGACCTATCCCTATATCCGCGAAAAGGTGG
>CALZIZ010000089.1 GCA_945787465.1 uncultured Desulfuromonadales bacterium | reverse complement strand
ATAAGCGTAGCCATGATCGCCTTCTGCACGTGGAGGCGGTTTTCGGCTTCGTCGAAGACCACTGAATGGGCGCTTTCGATCACCTCGTCGGTGATCTCCTCGCCGCGGTGGGCGGGCAGGCAGTGCAGAACGATGCACTCGGGATCGGCCGCCTTGAGGATCTCGCCATTGAGCTGAAAACCGGCGAAGGCCTTTTCGCGCTCTTTCTGCTCGGCTTCCTGGCCCATGCTCGCCCAGACATCGGTGTTGAGCACCTGGGCGCCGGCGGCTGCCTCTATGGGGTCGTTGGTGTAAAGCACCCTGGCGCCCATCTCTTTGGCCCGGGCCACAACCCCGGCGTCAGGCTCGTAGCCCTTGGGGGTTGCGATGCGCAGCTCGAAACCGAAGACCGCGGCGGCGTTGATCCAGCTGTTGGCCATGTTGTTGCCGTCGCCGATCCAGCAGTAGGCGAGATCCTGGTAACCGCCCTTGTGCTCGATGACCGTGAACAGGTCGGCCATCAGCTGGCAGGGGTGGTACATGTCGGTGAGGCCGTTGATCACCGGGATGTCGGAGCAGCGGGCCAGCTCTTCGACCCCCTCCTGGGAATAGGTGCGAATCATGATGCCGTCGACGTAACGGGACATGACCCGGCCGGTGTCCTTGATCGGCTCGCCGCGCCCCAGCTGGGTGGTGCCTGAATGCAGAAAGAGCGCATGGCCGCCGAGCTGAAACATCCCGACCTCAAAAGAGACCCGGGTGCGGGTCGAACTCTTTTCAAAAATCATCCCCAGGGTTTTTCCCTTGAGAAGATGGTGCTGCTCGCCGCGCTTCTGCTTGTCTTTAAGCTCGCGGGTCAACTCGAATATCTTATCCAGCTCGTCCCGGCTCCAGTCGGATAGGGACAGAAAATCTTTTTTCACTTTGAGCTCCTAATGATGTCATTGGTCCTTTGTCATTGGTCATAGGCGAAAAACAAATGACCTGTGACCAGTGACAAATGACGATTTTTACATTTCAGTCAAAATTCCGTCGAGGATCTCTACCGCCTCGTCGATCTCTTCTTTGGTGACGATCAGCGGCGGCACGAAGCGCAGCACCTTGCCGACGGTGCAGTTGATCAGCAGGCCGCGCTCGAGGGCGGTCTTGACGATCTCGCCGCCTTCGATGGAGAGTTCCATGCCGATGATCAGGCCGCGGCCGCGAATATCTGTGATGAATCCGTAACGCTCCTTAAGCTCGGCAAGGCGCGAGCAGAGGTATTCGCCCATGGCCAGGCAGTTGTCCAGAACTCCGTCGTTAAGCAGGCAGTCCATGGCCGCAAGGGCAGCGGCGGCCATCAGGGGGTTGCCGCCGAAGGTGCTGCCGTGGGTGCCGGGGCCGAAGGATTCGGCGATCTTTTCCCGGGTGACCATGGCGCCGATGGGCGGGCCGCCCGCCAGGGCCTTGGCCAGGGTCATCAGGTCGGGCTCGACCCCTTCGGCCTGATGGGCGAAGAGGCTGCCGGTGCGGCCGCAGCCGACCTGGACCTCGTCGAAGATCAGCAGCAGGTCGTGCTCGTCGCAGAGTTCCCTGACGGCCTGCAGGTAGCCGGGCGGCGGCACGTTGACTCCTCCTTCGCCCTGCACCGGCTCAAGCATCACCGCACAGGTTTGCGGGGTGATGGCCTCGCGCAGCGCCTGCAACTCGCCGAAGGCGACGTACTTGAAGCCCGGAACCACCGGCTCGAAACCGCTGCGGACTTTGTCCTGGCCGGTGGCGCTGATGGTGCCGATGGTGCGGCCGTGAAAGGAGGCGAGGGCGGTGATCACCTCGAAGCGGTTCTCCCCGTGTTGCTCGCGGCTGTACTTGCGCGCCAGCTTGATCGCTGCTTCGTTGGCTTCGGCACCCGAGTTGCAGAAGAAAACCCGATCGCCGAAGGTGTTGGCGCAGAGCAGTTCGGCCAGTTCGATCTGCTGGGGGATATGGTAAAAGTTGGAGCAGTGCAGCAGCTTGTCGGCCTGCTCTTTGAGGGCGGCAACCACCTTGGGAGGACAGTGTCCCAGGTTGTTGACCGCAACCCCGGCGAGAAAGTCGAGATAGGCTTTGCCGTCGGCATCCCAAAGCCTGCACCCCTCGCCCCGCACCGCCACCAGGGGGTAGCGGCCGTAGGTCTTGGCGACATGCTTGTCGGCCCGTTCAATCCATTCGGATGAAATAGTCATTTGTAAATCCAAGGCTAAAGGTTAAAGGTGCAAGGCTAAAGGTTTAAGACTCAGGTTTCAAAAGGACCTGACCTTGTTCCTTTATCCTTTTACCTTTGTCCTGGTTTTTCAGAACCGCGCAACCGCCGTGCCGATGCCCTGGTCGGTGAAGATTTCGAGCAGGCAGGCGTGTTCCATGCGGCCGTCGATGATGTGGGCCTTGTGCACCCCTTCGGCGACGGCGTCGACGCAGCAGTTGACCTTGGGGATCATGCCTCCGGTGATCGTCTCGTCGTTGATGAGGTCGGGGACCCGGTCGACGTCGATGGTGGAGATCAACCGCCCCTGCTTGTCCTTGACCCCTTCGATATCGGTGAGCAGGATGAGCTTCTCCGCCTTCAGGGCCCCGGCGATCTTGCCGGCCACCAGGTCGGCGTTGATGTTGTAGGTCTCGCCGTTGAGCCCGACGCCGATGGGGGCGATAACGGGAATGAAGTTGCTTTTCTCCAGCGCGTCGATGATCTCGGGGTGGACGGTCTCGACCTCGCCGACCATGCCCACGTCGATGATCTCCGGGGTCAGGTTGTCGGGGTTGATGGAGGTCATCTCGAGCTTGCGGGCGCTGAGCAGGCCTCCGTCCTTGCCCGAGAGGCCCACCGCCTTGCCGCCGTGACGGTTGATGTTGCCGACGATCTCCTTGTTGACACTTCCGCCGAGCACCATCTCGACCACGTTCATGGTTTCGCTGTCGGTCACCCGCATCCCCTGGACGAAGTGCGACTCCTTGCCCATCGCCTTAAGCACCTTGCCGATCTGCGGCCCGCCGCCGTGAACGATCACCGGGTTGAGGCCGATGTACTTGAGCATGATCACGTCCTTGGCGAAGCTCTCTTTGAGGTGCTCTTCGACCATGGCGTTGCCGCCGTACTTGATGACGATGGTCTTGTTGTTAAAGCGCCGGATCCAGGGCAGCGCCTCCATCAGAACCTTGGCCTTGTTGATCAACTCTTGCATGGGTCAAACCTTTTAAAAGGCGTGATGAGTAATGAGTGATAAGTGATGTGTTTGCCTTTTGCGAATTACACATCACACATTACATGTTACGCAGTTGAGGTTTTACAAAATATACCGCGACAGATCCTCGTCCTTGACGATCTCGGCCAGGCGTTGGCGGACGTAGTCGGCGTCGATGCCGATTTTCTTGTCCTGGCGCTCGGGGGCGTCGAAAGAGAGGTCCTCGAGGAGTTTCTCCATGATGGTGTGCAGGCGCCGGGCGCCGATGTTCTCGGTGCGCTCGTTGACCACGGTGGCGGTGCGGGCGAGTTCGCGCACCGCGTCCTCGGCAAAGTCGAGATGGATCCCCTCGGTCTCCATCAACGCGATGTACTGGCGGATCAGGGCGTTCTTCGGCTCGGTGAGGATGCGCACGAAATCCTCTTCGCCGAGGCTCTCGAGTTCGACCCGGATCGGAAAGCGGCCCTGAAGTTCGGGGATCAGGTCCGAGGGCTTGGAGACGTGGAATGCCCCGGCGGCGATGAACAGGACATGGTCGGTCTTGACCGGGCCGTGCTTGGTGTTCACCGTGCTGCCTTCGACGATGGGCAGGATGTCGCGCTGCACCCCCTCGCGGGAGACCTCGGGGCCCTGGCCGCCCTCACGGGAGGCGATCTTGTCGATTTCGTCGATGAAGATGATGCCGCTCTGCTCGGTGCGCTCCCTGGCCAGGGTCTTGACCTTGTCCATGTCGACGAGCTTCTCCGCCTCGGTGCCGACCAGCACTTCGCGCGCTTCTGAGACCTTCATGCGCCGGCGCTTGGTCTTTTTGGGGAAGAGGTTGCCGAACATCTCCTTCATGTTGATCCCCATCTCCTCGTTGCCCTGGGGGGTGAAGACCTCCATCATCGGCATCTTGGTTTCCTGGGTTTCAATTTCGACGAAGCGTTCGTTGAGAGCCCCCTTGCGCAGAAGTTTGCGCAGCTTGTCCCGGGTCGCATCGCGGGTTTCGAGGGCGCCGCCTTCTGAGGTGACCGAGGCCGCTTCTCCGGGCAGCAGCAGATCGAGCAGACGTTCATCGGCCATATCCTCGGCCTTGACCCGCACCTGCTGGGCCTCTTCTTCTTTGACCATGATGATCGCCAGCTCGAGCAGGTCGCGGACCATGCTCTCGACATCGCGGCCGACGTAGCCGACTTCGGTGAACTTGCTCGCCTCGACCTTGACGAAGGGGGCCTGGGCCAGCTTGGCCAGGCGCCGGGCGATCTCGGTCTTGCCGACCCCGGTGGGGCCGATCATGATGATGTTTTTCGGGGCGATTTCGTCCTGCAGGTCGGCCGGGACCTGCTGGCGCCGCCAGCGGTTGCGCAGGGCTATGGCCACGGCGCGCTTGGCTTCGCGCTGCCCGACGATGTAGCGATCGAGTTCGGAAACGATCTCCCGGGGCGTGAAATTGGTCACGGTAATGCCTCCACCAGAATCTGGTCGTTGGTATAGATACAGATGCCTGCTGCGATTTTCATCGATTCTTCGGCGATGGCGCGGGCCGGCAGCTCCGAATGGCCACTCAGGGCCCGGGCCGCGGCCAGGGCGAAGGAACCGCCTGAGCCGATGGCGGCGATGCCGTCGTCAGGTTCGATGACGTCGCCGGTGCCCGAGAGGATCAGCGTGGTGTCCTTGTCGGCCACCACCAGCAGGGCTTCGAGACGGCGCAGCATGCGGTCGGTACGCCAGTCTTTGGCCAGGGCCACCGCGGCGCGGGGCAGGTTGCCCCGGAACTCCTGAAGCTTGATATCGAATTTTTCGAAGAGGGTGAAGGCGTCAGCCGTGCTGCCGGCAAATCCGGCCAGCACCCGGTCTTCGTACATGCGCCGGATCTTGCGGGCGGTGTGCTTCATGACCGTGTTGCCCAGCGTCACCTGGCCGTCGCCGGCAAGGGCTACCTGGTTGTTTTTGCGGACGCAGATGATGGTGGTCCCTCGAAACATAGCTAATTCTCCCGGTCAGGTCCTAAAAAAATAATATATAACACAGCCTTAAGGGCAAAAAAAGAAAAATGCCGCTTGCACAGCGGCAATTGAGTCCTTGGTGCTTTGACTGGAGGGGGCTTGAGCTTCAGCGCGGCAGAACCAGGGTCGCCTCGGTCCCCAGGCCGGGGGCGCTGTTCAGCAGAATCTGCCCGTTGTGCTGTTGAACGAACTGCCGGGCGTAGAAGAGGCCCAGACCGAAACCGCGGATCTGACCGGTGTTCTCCGGGTCGACCTGGTAGAACTTTTCAAAGACCTTGGGCAGTTCGTCTGCCGGTATCCCCTGACCGGTGTCGCGGACCCGGATGCGCACCGAATCGTCCCGCACCTCTGCGGAGACGGCAATCACCCCGCCGCTTGGAGTGAACTTGATGGAGTTCTCCACCAGGGCGCGCAGAACAAAATGGATGCGCTGGCGATCCAGGTCCAGGTCGGGGAAGTCCAGGCCGAGTTCCGTCTCCAGGGAGAGCCCCTTGTTCAGGGCATAGTGGTTCATTTCGTTAATCACCGACAGGGCCAGATCTTTCGGGTTTATCCTGGCTTTTCTGGGCGGCCCCTCCCGCAGCAGGACCTCGCTGTAGTAGAGCAGGTCCTTGATGAGGTAGCCGAGGTATTTCGACTCGTCAAGGATCAGCGCAAGGGTGTCCTTGAAGTCGGGGTCGGACGGATTGTCCACACCCCGGGAGAGGTTCTGGATAAACAGGGAGATGGCCGTGACCGGGGTCTTGAGCTTATGGGAGATCAGGCCGAGAAAGTCGGTCTTGAGCTGATCCATCCGCTTGAGCTGGACCAGCTCTTCTTTGAGGGCCTTTTTTTCCAGGACTTTTTTGATGGTGGTGCGCAGTTGCAGCAGGTTGATCGGCTTGCTGATGAAATCATCGGCATTGGCCTTGAGGGCCCGCAGGATGATCTCCTTCTGGGAATAGCCGGTCATGATGATCACCGGCTGGTTGGGGTTGCGCTCCTTGATGGCGATGAGCAGGTCGAGACCGCTGATGCGGGGCATCATGACATCGGCAAGCACAACATCGACCGATTCGGTTTCAAGCAGTTCCAGGGCGCCTTCGCCGTCTTCGGCCTGCAGCACCCTGTTGCCCTTGAGGGCCTTTGCGCACAGGTCGCGGATGACCCCTTCGTCATCGACCACCAGAATAGTGTGTCCTTCGATCTGCTGCTGCAGTTGGGGTTTTTCGTTCAGTTCAAGGCGCAACCGCTCCTCCGTACCTCTTTTTTGTGGGGTGATCAGAGCCGAAGAATTCCGCCCGTTGGTCACCGCAGTGTTTCAGCCCGTCCAGGGTCAGAAACTGGGCAGTCGCACCATTATACCAGCACCAGGCAAAGTCGCCATAGTTTCGGTTGTTATAAAGTCTGCGGGCCGGCCTGTTGGGGCCGGCCCGCATGGGTTGTTCAATGCCTGGGTGAGAAGGCCAGGTTTGGGTCGCATCACAGCGAACTCAACCAGCTCTCTTCTCTGGTGGTTATGCTCAACCCTTTTTCAGGGCTTCTTCGACCAGGGTCGGTACTGCCTCGAGGGCCGCGCCGAGCTGGTCGGGGCGGCTGCCTCCGGCCTGGGCCATGTCGGGGCGCCCGCCGCCTTTTCCGCCGACCATTTCGGCGAGCTGTTTGATCAGCTGCCCGGCGTGGAGACGGCCGCTGAGGTCCTTGGTGACGGCAACCAGCAGGTTCGCCTTGTCGCCGGCTTTACAGCCCAGGATGACGGCGCCGCTCTGCAGTTTGTCGCGCAGTTTGTCGGCCAGCTCGCGCAGCCCTTTGGGGTCGCCCCCTTCAACCTGCACGGCCAGGATCTTGACGCCTTCAATCTCCCGAACCTGGGAGAACAGATCGTCGGCCTGGTCTGCGTTGAGGCGGGCCTGCAGGGTTTCGACTTCACGCTCCAGTTCTTTCTGCCGCTCCAGCAGTTTCTCCAGGCGCTGGCCGAGCTGGGGGCGATCGCTCTTGAGCAGGGCAGCGAGCCGATCGACCGCCTCTTCCTGCTGCTGGATGAGCTCCAGGGCCCTGGCGCCGGTGACAGCTTCGATGCGCCGCACCCCGGCGGCTATGCCGGTCTCCTGGAGGATCTTGAACAGCCCGATGTCCCCTGCGGCGTGGGCGTGGGTGCCGCCGCAGAGCTCCATGCTGAACTCGCCGACCCGCACCACCCGCACCGCGTCGCCGTATTTTTCTCCGAACAGGGCGGTGGCGCCTGCGGCAATCGCCTGGTCGGTGCTCATCTCCTCGGTGCCCACGGCCTGGTTCTCGCGGATGCGCCGATTGACCTCTTGCTCGACCTGATGGATCTCGTCGTTGGTCATGGCCGAAAAGTGGGTGAAGTCAAACCGCAGACGCTCGGGAGTGACCAGCGAACCGGCCTGCTTGATGTGGTCGCCGAGCTGCTCGACCAGCACCGCTTGCAGAATATGGGTGGCGGTATGGTTGAGGGCTGTAGCCTTGCGGGAGGCGCTGTCGACCTTGAGATCGGCGGCGTCACCGACCTTCAGGGTCCCCGAGGCGACCCGGCCCTGGTGGGCAATGATTTCTGGCAGGGGCTTTTTGGTGTCCTCGATCTGCACCTTGGCGGCGCCGGTGCTGAGCTCCCCGCTGTCGCCGACCTGTCCTCCCGACTCGCCGTAGAAGGGGGTGGCCGCAGTGATGACCTCGACCTTATCTCCCTCGCGGGCTTCGGTGACCGGTTGGCCGTCTTTGAGCAGGGCGAGGATCTGGGAGTAGTCGGCGAGCTTGCCATAGCCGGTGAATTCGCTCTTGACGCCCTGCTCGGCGAGCTTGCGGTAGATGGCCGCTACGGCCTCTTCGCCCGAGCCTTTCCAGTGCTCGCGGGCCTTCTGGCGCTGCTCTTCCATGCAGGCCTCGAAACCGGCCTCATCGAGGGTGAAGCCTTCGGCCTCGACGATGTCGGCCGTCAAATCAACGGGAAAGCCGAAGGTGTCGTAGAGGCGAAAGACGATGTCGCCGGGGATCACCGATTGGCCGGCACCCTTGAGCCTGGCGACCTGGTCGTTGAGGATGCGCAGGCCGTTGTCGAGGGTCTGGATGAAGCGTTCCTCTTCGTTTTTAACCACCTTGGCCACGTAGGGCATGCGCTCGACCATTTCGGGGTAGGCCTCGGCCATGGTTTCCATCACGAAGCCTGCGCTGCGGTAGAGCATCGGCTCGGTAAATCCGAGCATTTTGGCGTGCCGGGCGGCGCGGCGCATGATGCGGCGCAACACGTAGCCGCGGCCTTCGTTGCTCGGCAGCACCCCGTCGGCGATGAGAAATGCCGTGGCCCGGCTGTGATCGGCGATGACCCGCATGGAGACATCGTCGTCGGGGGCGGCGCCGTAGTTTTTGCCGGAGAGCTTTTCGACGAAGCTGATGACGCCGCGCAGCAGGTCGGTGTCATAGTTGCTCTTGACGCCCTGGACCACCGCGGTGACGCGCTCAAGGCCCATGCCGGTATCGATGGAGGGCTTGGGCAGCGGGGTCATGGTGCCGTCGGCGCTGCGGTCGTACTGCATGAAGACCAGGTTCCACAACTCGAGGTAGCGGTCGCAATCGCACTCGCCCAGGGCGCAGTTCGGCCCGCAGGTCATTTCTTCGCCCTGGTCGATGTGGATTTCCGAGCATGGGCCGCAGGGGCCGGTGTCGCCCATGGCCCAGAAGTTGTCCTTCTCGCCGAGACGCAGGATACGCTCTTCGGGCACCCCGATCTGGTCGCGCCAGATGTCGTAGGCCTCGTCGTCGTCGCGGAAGACCGAAACCCACAGCTGCTCGACCGGCAGCTTCATTTCGACGGTCAGGAACTCCCAGCCGAAGCGGATGGCATCTTCCTTGAAGTAGTCGCCGAAGGAGAAGTTGCCGAGCATTTCAAAAAAGGTATGGTGGCGGGCGGTGCGTCCGACATTCTCCAGGTCGTTGTGTTTGCCGCCGGCCCTGACGCATTTCTGGGAAGAGGTCGCGCGGACATAGCCCCGGGTCTCGCGGCCGAGGAAGCAGTCCTTGAACTGGTTCATCCCGGCGTTGGTGAACAGCAGGGTCGGGTCGTTGTGCGGTACCAGCGGGGAGGAGGAAACGATGGTGTGGCCGCGCTCGGCGAAGTACTGGAGAAAACGTTTACGGATGTCGCTACCGGTGATCATGGTTGCCCTTTTTTACCTTTCTTGTGCTTTTAATGATGAGAGGATCAACGACAGGGCAAAGCCCCGGCGCAGAAAGTAGTTGATAACCCGCCGCCGCTGGCGGTCATCGGCATCTTCGTAGCAGAAGTCGGGAAAACGGCGCTGGCGCAACTCTTCGAACATGGCCGGTTCGTCGAATTCCTGCCGGGCGGCCTCGATGGCCGGTGCCGCATGGTCGGCGGCAATCCCGCGGGCCTTGAGTTCAGCCTGCAGGCGCGGCCCCACGGCCCGGCCGGTGCGCATCAGCTGGCGGGCGCTCTGCAGGGCGAAGCGCTCATCGTTGAGGTAGCCGAGGTGGAGGCAGCGTTCGATGGCGGCTGCGCTGCTCGCCTCGGAAAAGCCCTTGCGGTCAAGCCGCCTGATCAGTTCGGCCTCGCTGCGGTCGCGCACGGCAAGCAGCCGCAGCGCAGCCTCGAAGGCCTCAGAATCGCTCAATGGCGATCTCTTCCTGCGGGGCTTCGGGCTCTTCTTCATCCTTGCCGCCAAAGGCGTCCCACGAAAGGTCTGAGGTCGAGGAGATACCCGACATCTTGAGCTTGAAGTCGTCAGGGTTGGAACACTGACGAAGGGCCTCGTCAAAGGTGATGAGTTCCTTTTTGAGCAGCCCCATCAGGGACTGGTCGAAGGACTGCATGCCGTAAGACACGTATCCCTGCTGGATGGCGTCACGCAGCTGCTTGGTCTTTTCCTTGTCGTCGATCAATTCTCTGGTGCGGGCGGTCGAAACCATGACTTCGATGGCCGGCACCCGGCCCTTGCCGTCGGCCCTCGGCACCAGGCGCTGGGAGACGATCCCCTTGATGACCGACGAGAGTTGCAGGCGGATCTGTCGCTGCTGAAAGGGAGGGAATACCGAAACGATACGGTTGATGGTCTCGGTGGCGTCGATGGTGTGCAGGGTCGACAGCACCAAGTGGCCGGTTTCGGCTGCGGTTATGGCGGTCTCGATGGTTTCGTAGTCACGCATCTCGCCGACCAGGATGACGTCGGGGTCCTGGCGCAGGGCACTTTTCATCGCCACGTCGAAGCCGTCAGTGTCAAACCCGACTTCGCGCTGGTTGATGATACTCTTCTTGTCCTTGTGCAGGTACTCGATGGGATCTTCGATGGTGACGATGTGGGTATTGCGCTGGATATTGATGTAATCGATGATCGCCGCCAGGGTTGTCGACTTGCCCGAACCGGTGGCCCCGGTGACCAGCACCAGGCCGCGGGGCTCGGTGGCGATCTTTTTGAGCACCGGGGGCATGTTCAGTTCATCCAGTCCCAGGATCTCGAAGGGAATGGTCCGCAGCACCATCGATACCGAACCGCGCTGGCAGAAGGCGTTGACCCTGAAGCGTCCAAGCCCCGGCACCCCGTAGGCGAGGTCGACTTCATGCACCTGATCGAAACGCGCCCGCTGGGATTCGTTCATCAGGTCGTAGGCCATCTGGCGGATCACATCGGGAGCCAGGCGCGGCGCCTTGGGATGGGGGCGCAGCGAGCCGTCGATCCGGTACGTGGGGGGCAGGCCGGCCTTGAGGTGAATGTCAGAGGCCTTTGCTTTAAGCGCGACCGCCAGAATTTCGTTTAATTCCATAAAATCAGTGCCTCGTGAGGATAGAGTGGTTAAGCAGAAGGTAGAATGTCAGAATACAGAAGGTAGAAGAAAAACGCGGCTTCCGCTGTCGGAACCAGGCCGAAATGTTCGAGGATTTTGGCCTGGATCTCCTGGGCCGTTTCGGGATGCTCTTTGAGGAAGGTCTTGGCATTTTCCCGACCCTGACCGATGCGTTCGCTGCCGTAGGAGAACCATGCGCCGGCCTTGTCGACAATGTTGCTCTCAACGCCCAGATCGACAATGTCGCCGACCCGGGAAATCCCTTCGCCGTACATGATGTCGAATTCGGCTTCCTTGAAGGGCGGGGCCACCTTGTTTTTGACGATCTTGACCCTGGTGCGGTTGCCGATGACATCCTGGCCCTGCTTGAGCGAGGCGATGCGGCGGATGTCCATGCGCAGCGAGGCGTAGAACTTGAGGGCGTTACCGCCGGTGGTCGTTTCGGGATTACCGAACATGACGCCGATTTTCATGCGGATTTGGTTAATGAAAATGACGCAGCAGTTCGATTTGCTGATGGTGCCGGTCAGTTTACGCAGGGCCTGGGACATCAGTCGGGCCTGCAGGCCCATGTGCGAATCGCCCATCTCCCCTTCGATTTCGGCCCTGGGCACCAGGGCGGCGACCGAGTCGACCACCAGCACGTCGATAGCGCCGCTGCGCACCAGCACTTCGGTGATTTCCAGGGCCTGTTCACCGGTGTCGGGCTGGGAGACGAGCAGATCGTCGGTCTTGACGCCGAGTTTGCGGGCATAGCTGATGTCGAGGGCGTGCTCGGCATCGACAAAAGCGGCGATGCCGCCGGTTTTCTGGGCTTCTGCAGCAATGTGCAGCGCCAGGGTGGTCTTGCCGGAGGACTCGGGCCCGTAAATCTCGATGATGCGACCCCGGGGGACGCCGCCGACGCCCAAAGCGATATCCAGGCTCAAGGCCCCGGTTGAGATAGTCTGCACGCCCGGCAGCACGTTGTCTTCGCCCAGGCGCATGATGCTGCCCTTGCCGAACTGTTTTTCAATCTGGCCCATGGCCAGGCTAATCGCTTGATCGCGGTTTTTATCCGCCATTTTATTCCTCCAAAAGGTCCTTGCTTTGTCAGTTCTTTAAGGTGAGGGCAAAGTCTGTTTTTCGCCTCACTCTTCTGAGATCCCTGAATCGGGGCCGAGATAAACGGTTTTTCTGGGCAGGTGAACCGCGCCCGACGGTCGGAGGCGGCTTTCGAAGAGGACCAGCCTGTCGATGGAGGTTGCGGCGCAGGCGATGTCCCGGTACTGCTCGAGAATGATTCGGGCGTCGGGGAGGCGTTCCTGGCAGCGACCCAGGGTCAGGTGGGGGGAAAAGGGCCTGGTTTCCCCTGGAAAACCGATCCGGGTCAATCCCTGATCCAGATCCTGGTAAAGCTCGCTCAGCGAGTTGTCGCCTCGCACCCCCAGCCAGAAGACCTTCGGTCGCATGGGAGAGGGGAAGGCGCCAAGGCCTGCAATGTTTACCTCGAAAGGGGCTCTCGATCGCCCTACGGATAGCATAACTTCGCCTATTCTTTCAAGGGAATCTTCCGGAATATGGCCGAAAAACCGCAGGGTCAGATGCATCGCCTCGGGCTTCACCCAACGGACTCCGTGCAGCTGCGGGGCGATCAGGTTTTTGATGCGCTCAGCCGCCTGGACCACCTCGGCAGGAAAGGGGATGGCGAGAAAGGTTCTGACGTTACGCATATGTTCTCCTTTCAGGAGAGGTTTCAGGAATCAGGTCCCAGGTTTCAGGAAAACCGCAAAAAGCGAAACACCTGACACCTGACACCTGACACCTGACACCTGACACCTGACACCTGACACCTGACACCTGACACCTGACACCTGACACCTGACACCTGACACCTGATTTTATTGAGAAAGCGGCAGCAGCAGGTGAAAGGCACTGCCGTTGCCGGCACCGGCAGGGGGACTTTCAACCCAGACCAGGCCGCCGTGCGCTTCGGCCGTGCCTTTGACCAGGGCCAGGCCCAGGCCCACGCCTTTGCCGCCGAATCGGGTTTTTGAGGTGTAATGATTAGACATGTTGCCGATTTCGTAGAACTTGTCAAAGATGCGCAACTGCTCATCGGGGCTGATGCCGATGCCGTTGTCGCAGACCGAGAGCTGGATGAATCGCCGGGGGGGAAAGCGGTCGAAAAAGGCGGGGCCGAAGGGTTGGAGGGCCGGCTCCATGAGTCTGACCTGTTCAGGTTCGAGCAGAGAGCAGGAGATTTCTATCTCTCCTCCTTCGGGGGTGAACTTGACGGCGTTTTCCACCAGCCTGCGGATAGACCGCGCCAGGTGCTGGGTGTCGCCATGAAGCTCCAGGGGCGCTGGCGGTGCCGTGACGGTGGCGCTGAGCGACAGTTGGCGTTGGGCCAGCACGGGTTGGAATTCCCGTTCGATATCCTCCAGGATCAGGGGCAGGTTGACCGTCTCGCGCGACATGCCGGTGCTCTGAGCTTCGATCCGGGCGACCTCGAGCAGGTCATTGACGATCGCCTCAAGTCGTTTGCCACCTTCCTGGACGGCATTGAGCACCTTCTGCTCGTCGTTTTGCAGCCGGTTGCCCAGGCTGGCCTCAAGTAACTCGGCTCCTGAGAGCACGTAGGTCAGGGGGGTGCGCAGCTCATGGGAGGCCAGGGTCAGGAAATTGCTTTTCAACAAGTCGAGTTTTTCAAGTTCTCGGTTGGCCTCTTCGAGTTGTACCAGGTTCTCGCGCAGCTTCTGTCGGGAAAACTCCAATTCCCGGTTACTCGCCTCGGTGAGACGGTATTGCCAATGCAGGGCGTCAAACAGGTCCGCGCTTTTTACCGTGGTGCCCACCTGCCTGCCGATAGCAACCAGCAAATCGACCTCATCACGGCTGAAAAGGTGCTGAGAGCGGCTGAACACAAACAGAACGCCCATGGTCGTTTCGCTGGCAACCAGGGGGACGGCCTGAAAGCCCCGCCACCGCGCCTGGCGCACAGCCTTGGAATGCAGGCGCCGGTCCTTGTGCAGGTTGGCCGAAGAGCGTGGTCGGCCGGTCGTGGCGACCAGTCCTGCCACGCCCTGGTCGGGGCCGAGGTGGCGCAGTTCCTCCAGAATCTGCTCCTCGATGCCGAGGTGGACGAGCAGTTCGAGGTCGGTGCCTTCATGGCGCAGAAGGTAGATGCCGCCGCCATCGGCATTGAAATTGGTGACGACCTCTTCAAGAATCGTCTGCAGGGTGCCTTCCAGGTCGCTGCTTGCAGCCGCCCGGTGGGCGATGCGGTTGACCAGGGTCAGGTCGCGGTTCTTCTGGCGCAGCTCTTGTTCGATGCGCTTGATTTCGGTGACGTCGCGCACCACCCCGTGAACCACCTGTTGCTCTCCCAGCCTGCCCAGCCGAGCATGCACCGCTCCGGTAAACAGGCGGCCGCTCTTGCAGCGAAACAGCAGGTTGCTCTCCTCGCCGTAGCCCAGGCTCATCACCTTCTTGACCAGGCGCAGGTAACGGCGCCTCTCGCGGCCGGGAAACAACACCGATAGCGAAAGGGCGCGAATTTCCCCGGCACTATAGCCCAGCAGCTCTTCGGCCTGACGGTTGACCTCCTGAAGGGCCCCGGTCTGGGGGTCGATGAAAAACATGGCATCGCCGGCGTTGTCCAGCAGATGTCGATAACGACTCTCCGACCCCTCGAGGGCGTTGCGCAATAGCTCGGTTTGCAGGCGGTATTCTTCGCCCCCGCGAACCAGATGCTGGTTGTGCCTTGAGATCCGCAGGAGTGACCAGCTCAAAAGGGCCGTAAGCACCAGCCCGACCACCAGGGGAAAAAATGGTCCGCTTAAGTCACCCTGAAAGCTCTCCAGGGCGGTCTGCGGCAGGGCCAGGGCCAGCGACCAGCGAGTCCCTGGAAGCTGCAGCGGCAGGTAGGTCCAGAAGCTCTTTGAATCGGTTTTGGTCTCAAGACCCAGTGGGGTCAGGGGCTCTGCGCAGGCGCGATGACCCCGTTCGCCCCGGGTCATGGCCGAAAGTATTTGAAACAGCTGGGGTTGACGGCGGGGTGAGATGACTTCGTTGAACGAGGCCCCGATCAGTTCGGGGTTCTGGTGGTGGACAAAGAGGCCGCTGTTGTCAATCAGCACGCAGAGGTCGCACTGTTGCTCCAGGGGATCGAGCAGGGCTTTCTTGACATGGGAAACCGATACCAGGGCGGCAAATTCGGCCAGGGGCTGGTTCTGATGAACCATCGGCTGGGAGAGTTGAAGCACCGAATCGTCGGCCAGGGCGATCAGGCCGGGGGCGTGGTTGGAGGCATGCCCTGAGGCGAGCAGGTGAACCGGGAAGTCGATCTGGGCCAGGCGGTTGGGGGGATATTCCGCCAGGATGTTTCCTTGGAGATCCTTCAGGTAGAGGGCGGTGAGCAGGCCGGTGGGGGCGCTTTTGAACATCAATCCCAATTGTTGTTCAGCCCGATCCGGATGGCGTAGCAACGTCTGGTCGGCGGCCAGGTAGTTCAGCCCCTCCTGCAGGCCGTTGACGATATCTTCGATGTGCCTGGCTGTTTGGGCGGCGAGCAGGCTCTGGCGATTTTCCAGCTGCCGCAGGGTCGCTTGCTGGTGCAACTGGTTCAGGTACAGAAGCCCCAGTGCCGTAATCACCAGAGTGCTTACGACCAGAAACATCGCATGGCGTTTCGTAGGTACCAGTCGGGTCAGATTCAAGGGCATGTCTCCGAGTAAATCCGCCGATCCCGTCTGCCCGCCTGTCAGGCCGGGCAAAGACCTCGGTTATCCATCTTCAGTTTTTCGAGTCGGTGCTTGCCACCCGTTCGCTTAGCTCTCTCGAGTCTCAGAGACACAGAGAAAGACACCTGTTCATGTATTTTTTTGTTGAAAATCGCTGTGTCTCAGTGGCGGTTTTTTTCCGTCTCAGGCTGCAACGGCCCTGGTAGTGCCAGGCCGCTGAGATAGCGACGCAGCCAGTCCAGGCCCATGCAGACGGTCATCTTGCGTACCTGGTCGCGGTTGCCGCCGAACCTGTAACCCTTGACCAGCTCGCCTTGCGCTGTGCTGAGACCCAGAAAAACCGTTCCGACCGGTTTTTCCGGTGTTCCACCGCTGGGGCCTGCAATCCCTGTGACCGCAAGGCCCAGGTTGCTGCCGGCTGCCCGGCGGATACCGCGGGCCATGGCGCGGGCGGTGGGCTCGCTGACCGCGCCATGGTGTTCGAGAAGCTCCGGTGCGATGCCAAGCCAATCGCTTTTGGCGCTGTTGGCGTAGGTGACGGCGCCGCGCTCCAGAAATGCCGAGGCTCCCGGGATGTCGGTGAGCATGGCGGCAATCTGGCCGCCGGTGCAGGATTCGGCCAGGGAGAGGGTCTGGCCCTGCTCGGTGAGCAGGCGGGCCACCTCTTCGACCAGGGTCTGCTCGCATGTGGCCGCGACAAAGTCACCCAGCTTGCTGCGGCTTCGGGATTCAGCCCCATCGAGCAGCTGGGGGGCTGCCTCACCTGCGGCGCGAAGTTTGAGATGCACCATGGGATAGTCGACCCCGAAGGCCAGTTCCACCTCTGGCGGCAGGCCTGCCTGCAGCATCAACTCTTCGACCCGCGGTTCGGTGAGCCCGAAGATCTTCAGGACGCGCTCCTGGCGGGGCGGGCGGGCCCCGAGTCGCGCCTCGATCTGCGGCAAGACCGACTCTTCCAGCATGACCCGCATTTCCGAGGGGACGCCGGGGAGAAAAAACAGCTCTTTTCCCTGGTGGCGGAGGATAAATCCCGGCGCAGTCCCGGTGGGGTTGGGGATGATTTCGACTTTTTGCGGCAGCAGGGCCTGTTTTTCGTTACGCGGGTGCATCGGCCGGCCGCGCCGGACAAAATACTCGCGGATCTGCCCCAATGCCTCTTCGTTGAGCACCAGAGGGCGCTCGAAAGCGTGCGCGGCCACCCGGGAAGTCAGGTCGTCACCGGTGGGTCCGAGACCGCCGGTGACGATGACCAGGTCGCAGCGCGCCGCCAGGTGGCGCAGCGCCTCCGCGATGTCAGCTTCGATATCCCCCACGGTCAGCGATTCGCGCAGGGCGTAGCCGCGGCCGGCCAGGCTGAGGGCGATCTGCCGGGTGTTGGTGTCGGCCAGTTCGCCGTTAAGTAGTTCATCGCCGATGGTAAGAACCGCGACCGTGCTGTCCATCGGTCAGCCCCCCAGGTAGGGTTGCAGCAGGTGCAGGCTCAAACGCAGGGCCGCGGCGCCGTAAAGGCCGGCGACCACGTCATCGAGCACCACGCCGAAGCCGTTTTTCATGCGCCGGTCGAACCATGAGGCCGGAGGTGGCTTGACGATGTCGAAGAGCCTGAAAAATAAAAACCCGAGTAACGCAGCCTGCCAGGAGAAGGGGATAAAGGCCACAGTGACCAGGTAGCCGACCAGTTCATCGATCACGATGCGCCCGTCATCGACCACCCCGTAAATGCGGCCGGCTTCTGCGGCAGCCCAGAAGGAGACCAGCAGGAGCACCAGCCAGGCCAGAAGATAAAAGGACGGCGACAGGGGGGCCAGCAGGTAAAAAACCGGGATCCCCGCCAGGGTGCCGAAGGTTCCCGAGGCAACCGGGGCATAACCCAGGCCGGCGTTGCTTGCCAGAATCAGTATCAGACGACGCAATGTTTTTTTTAAACCCGTAATTTGTGATTCGTGATTAGTGATTGGTTAAAATCCCAGAACCCAGAACCCAGAACCCAGAACCCAGAATTCAGAATTCAGAATTGCTTTTCTGTGGTTGTTCAAACAGATGATCCGCGGCCCTTTCTACAATGCGGTAGACCTCGGGCAGGGGGTGGCCGGTCTAGCTGCAGGCAGCTGCCGTGTTCGGGGCTGATGCGCAGCAGTTGTTCGCCTTCGTAAAGCAGCTTGATCTCGGCCTCGCCGAGGGCGGTATTGATCCGTGCCTGCTTGCGGCGCAGCTTGAATCGGCTGGTCTCGTAGCTGCGTACGCCGATGGCGCTGCTTTCGCGCAGCACCAGGCGCGCCAAGGCAGGCCCGAGGTCCACCGGGGCGACGACGGTGAGCCGGGTTCCCGGGCGGTTTTTTTTCATCTGCAGCGGGCCAAAGGCTGCGTCGAGGGCTCCGGCGGCGAGCAGCCGCTCTCCCAGGGCCCCGAGCCACTCGGGATTGGAGTCGTCGAGATGGGTCTCGAGCACGGTCACCTGGTCGCTTTCAAGCTGTCCACTCTGCGCCTCATGGCCAAGTATGCCGCGAAGCAGGTTGGGGCGGTCCTTAAGATCCCAGCCGCCGACACCGTAACCGATGCGCTCCGGGGTCATGTCCGGCAGGGGGGCGAACCGGGCGATTTCGGCGATAATGGCTGCCCCGGTGGGGGTGACCAGCTCGCGGTCCGAGGCGGCGTCCTTGACCGGGCAGCCGCGCAGAATCTCCAGGGTGGCAGGTGCGGGAAGGGGAAATGCGCCGTGGGCGGTTTTGACCATGCCCCTGGACATGGGCAGCGGCGAACAGATGACCCTGGGGCTGCCGAGCAGGTACAGCCCGGCGCTGGCGCCGACAATATCGACTATCGAGTCGATGGCCCCGACTTCGTGAAAGTGGACGCTCTCAAGGGCGACGCCGTGAATCTTCGCCTCGGCCTCGCCGATGCGCCTGAAGATGCGCCTGGCTAGATCGCTGACCTCTGGAACGAGGGGGCTTTGGCTCAGCATGCGGTCGATATCTGCCCAGCTGCGGTGATGGTGCTGCTCCTGGCAGACAACATCGATGCGGGTCCCCTCGATGCTGGTGCGCTGCTGGCGGCTTGGCTTCAGCGAGTAGGCTTCGACCGGCAGCTTGGCGAGTTTTTCCTCGATATCCCCGAGGTCCACCCCCAGATCGACCAGCAGACCGAGCATCATGTCACCGGAGACGCCGGAAAAACAGTCCAGGTACAGGGTCTTCATGATCGTCTTGCTTCCAGGCGGTTAATGCGGGCTGCGGCGAAAGCGGCGCCGAAACCGTTGTCGATATTGACCACGGTGAGGCCGCTGGCGCAGGAGTTAAGCATGCCGAGCAGCGCGGCCACTCCGCCGAAGGCCGCCCCGTAGCCGACCGAGGTCGGCACCGCGATAACCGGCACCGCAACCATCCCGCCGACCACTGAGGGCAGGGCGCCTTCCATGCCGGCGACCACGATGACCACCGAGGCGTCCTGCAGACGCTCGGTCTGGGCCAGAAGGCGGTGAATTCCCGCCACGCCGACATCGACGATTTCTTCGACATGATTGCCGAGCATGCGCGCGGTGACCGTCGCTTCGTCCCGGCACAGATCACCAGGATCTTGCCCTGGGCAATCGGCTCTATGGGGCTTTGCACCAGGGTCAGGGTGCGGGCGTCGGGGTCGTACTCTGCTGCTGAAAAACGGGTCAGCAGTGGTTTTGCCTTTGCAGAGGGAAGGCGGGTCACGAGGATGTTTGCACCACCTGCGGCCATGCGCTCGACGATGATCTGCAACTGCTCGACGCTCTTGCTTTCGCCAAGGATGACCTCCGGGGCCCCCTGGCGCAGCTCACGGTGATGGTCGATCTTGGCCACGCCCACATCCTCGAAGGGCAGGTTGCGCAGGCGCTCCAGTCCCTCGTCGACCGAGAGGCTGCCCTGGCTGAGAGCGGTCAAAAGTCTTTTGAGTTCGGTTGGTTTCATAATCGTCCCGGAAACGAAATTACAGGTCTTTAAACATAGCAGTTCAGGATTTTTTTTCAAAGGGGAAACTTTGTCGGGAGAAAGGCTCAGGTATGCAGCAGACAGGGGCAACGGGCGTTGGGGAGGGTTTGCGGCAGGCGCTGGAGACAGGCCGCAACCACAGCATGAACCTGGGCCAGTCGCGGCAGAAGGTGTTCGGCCTCTATGCCAGCGAAGCCGGTTTGAGCTGGAACCTTTTCTGGTAGGGGGGGCAGACCTTAGAGATCCCGGTCACAGACAGACGCGCAGAATCTGGTCCAGATCGGTTTGGCCTTGGAACACCTTCTCTATGCCGTCCATGCGCAAGGTCCGCATCCCGGTTTCCATGCCGATTTTGCGGATTTCATCGGCTGCCGCCTTATTTTTGATCGCCCGCTTGACATCGTCGTGGCCGATCAGCAGCTCATGGATACCGATGCGCCCCTTGTAGCCGGTGTGAGAGCAGACCTCGCAGCCTGCCTTGGCCATCAGGGTCAGATCGTCGGAGTAGGCGGGGATGCCGTTGCCCTCGGCCCA
>CALZIZ010000088.1:11373-18986 GCA_945787465.1 uncultured Desulfuromonadales bacterium | reverse complement strand
GACGATCAGATCGACAACCTGTTGGCCCGATACCGAAACGACTGAGATCGGGCCGGACGGGGTGGGGACATGGCCTCTGCCCGATGCAAATATGCCCTGTTGGCCTTTCTTTTTCTGGGGCTGCTGGCCTTTGCCGGTTACCTGGGCTCCGATCGGGGGCTTCATGGTCTTGTGCGCCCCGCCTTGGAACGGGCTCTCAGCGCAGGCCTGGGGGGCGAGGTGTCGATCGCAGAACTGGACCTTGATCTGCATAGCTTAAGGATCGCTGGTCTTGAGCTGCAGCGGCAGGACCAGTTGCGCCTGCAATTGCAGGCAATGGAGGCCGAGTTTTCCTGGGCTGACCTGCTGAAGCGCAGGCTTGGAAAATTGCACCTGGTTTCCCCCCATCTCGAGATCGTCCGCAGCGGCGAAAGTGGCGGTGACGGCCTGCCTCTTCCTGCCTTTCCCCCTTTGCAGATCGACGACCTGCTCATCGAGCAGGGGCGGATCAATCTCTCTCTTCAGAATACTCAACTTCTGCTCCAGCAAATTACTTTTCGTACCGCTCTCGGAGAAAACTTTTCCTTTTTCGGCTCGGCAGCCCTGGGGGTGGGAGTCGGCCTGCCGTTGGAGGTCGGCGGCCGGGGGACCTGGAACAAAGAAATCACGTTGACCCTGGAGCGCTTTGTTCTGGACAGCAGGTCCCTGCTTGCTTCTCCGGTTGAGCTTTCCCTTGCAACCGGAAAAAACCTGGATTTTGTTGGTCAGCTGAGTTGGCCCGGTTTCTCCAGTGACGATCTGCAGAAGATCGGTGCCGCCTTGGGGGTCGCAATGCTTTCCGCCGACGACTGGCAATTTGCAACCCGGCAGGCTGTCCTGCGCTTTGGCGGCGGGGGGGAGGATGTCGAACTGCAACTGAGTCTCGGCGGCGCCCGGATCGTCGGCAAAGGCCTGGTCCTGCCCCTGGAGCAGGGCCGCTTGTCGCTGCAGGGCCGGGGGGGGCGCTGGCAAGGGCAAGGGGAGTGGGCTCTTGCGGAGGGTTATTCGGGGGCCCTGAATCTTGCCCTGGGGCAAAAGGGGCTGGAAGGGCGGGTCTCCCAGGCTCTCGGGGAGCCTGGAGCCCTGCTGGAGACCGAGTTTATCCGAAACGACAGGGGGGAGATTTTCGGCACAGGTAAAGTAAAGCGGTTCACTCATCGGCATCTGGAGCGGTTCGCCCTTCTTTTGGGCCTGGATAACCCGCTTCCTGCCGATATTTCCGTGGAGCTGGAAGTAACCGGTTTCGGGTTTTGTTTCAAGGACGGGCAATTCGACCTGCAGCTCGGTCTTGCCCGGGGGCTGGCAAAAAAGAAGGCCCTGCAGCTGCCTTTTAATCAACTGCAGGCCGAATTGCACAGCAAGGATGGCCGCTGGGGGGGGCGCGGCAGGTTGCGGGTTGCCGAATCCGTGCCGGTCGATTGGACGCTGAGCTTTGCCGAGGGGAACCTGAACGGTCAACTCGATCTTGCGGCCGACGATCTTGCTGCGACGGTCTTGCGGCTTAAGGGCGGCTCTCGCCTGCCGGTCTCTGGTGGGCTTCACCTCCACACAGACATTGCCTTGCTCAAGGGGCGCTGGTCCCTGAAAACCAGGATGGAGGGGCAAAAAGGGAAAGGCCCGGGGTTTAACATATCCCGCCTGGCTGCAGATATCTCATTGCAGGGCGCCTTTGAAAATCTTTTCACAGAGGTGTCGTTGATGTACCAGGGGCGCGTGCTGGCCTCGGCCAGGGGGCCCTGGAATCGGCTGGAATTTGAAATGCCGCCCCAGCGCTGGGATCACCTTCAAGGCCTTTTGGGGGCGATCAAGTTGCCTGCAGGGCTTGAAGCCATTGAAGGCCTGGCAGCCGCCGGTCGACTTACCTTCTCACCCAAGCAAACCTGGCAGCTGCAGGGCCGGGTTGCGGCCGACCGGGTTGGTCTGAAAGGCGGGGTTCTCGAGGCGGTCAGGGTGCAGGGGCGGATTCGGCCTGAGGGGGAGTTGCTTCTGGCCCCGGAACTCACGGTTTCCGGGCGTTTGAACCTTAAGGGGACGTCGATAGGGGCACTCGAAGCTGCGATGACCGGTTCCTACCGTTCCGGGGCCTTTGGCCTGGGCATTGAACGCCTCAGCCTTGCAGAAATCGAGTATCTCTCCCCCGACGGGCTCAGCGGTATGGCTGGCGGGACATTGCAGCTGGCCGGCAAGCTTACCGGCAGCGTGAATGAGCAGATGCTCGACTGGAACCTGCAGGGCAGGGGGCGGGCAACCGAAGTCCTCCACGGGGCTTTTTATGCAGATTTCTCGAAATTGCCCATGGAGTTTGAGTTTGATGGTGATGTCGATGGCGAAGCGGCTCGACTGAACTTTCGCAGGCTGCTGCTGCAAATTGAGGGGGCCGGAGAATTGCGGCTGGCAGGGGCGCTGACCACCGCAAGTCAGCAAGTCAGTGCCAGGTTTGAGCTAAGCCCCCTCGAGGGATCTCTCGCCCAGGTCCTGAGGGCATCTCTGGCCGCCTATGCGCCATCTCTTAAAGAGCTGCAGCTCCGTGGCGCCATGGGGGGGGAGTTGGCACTGAGCCGGCGGGGCAAGACGTGGCAGCTGCAAGGCAAATTGCTTCCCTCGGGATTCGGGCTGGACTGGCCCCGGGGCAAGATCCGGGTGCAAGGGGGCCGTGGTCTGATTCCTCTGGTTGTGTCCTCTGGAGCGAAGCCTGAAGTCGAAGGCCGGGGGCGGCTCTACTTAGAGGGCCTGAGCCTGGGGCCGGCCTCCTATTCAGGTTCTGTAGGCATTTTGGCAACGGTCAACCGGGTTCGGTTTCTCGACCCTCTTGAATTCAAACTGACCCGCGGCCAGGTTCGGCTGGCAGAGGTCGGGGCAGGATTCGGCCCCAAGGGGCTCGAATTTGCCGGGCGGATTCAAGTGGCTAAAGTCGATCTCGAAGCCCTGGCTACTGAACTGGAGCTACCGAGGATGACCGGGCGTATTGACGCCGACCTGGGGCAGATTCGTTATGCCGATGGTGTGCTCAGCTCTGAGGGGCAGGCACAGGTTCGGGCCTTCGGGGGCAGCCTGAAGGTCAGCGGGCTGCGGTACGAGAATCCCTTTTCCAGTTACCCGACCCTGCATGGAGATATTGAGTTTTCTGGCCTTGATCTGCACCAGTTGACCCACACCTTTGCATTCGGCGAGATGAATGGGGTCGTCGATGGTTACATCCGCAACCTGCGTCTGTTCGGCCGGACCCCGTCCCAGTTTGTCGCCGAAGTCCGCACTCGCCCCAAAGGGCGGCGCAATATCAGCGTCAAGGCCCTGAAAAACCTCACTCTGCTCAGTCAGGGGGGGCTTTCTGCCGCCCTGTCGCGAGGGGTCTACCGGTTTATCGATTTTTACCGCTATCGGCAGATCGGCATCCGCTGTACCCTCGACAGGGATATTTTCAACCTGCGCGGCACCGCCCGGTCAGGTTCGGAACGGCACCTGGTTTACGGCGGCCTGCTGCCGCCCAAGATCGATATCCTCGCACCGGCTCAGGCCATCTCTTTTAAAGAAATGGTCAAGCGACTTGGGCGCATCGAGCGTACGGGCAATTGATATTCGCTGGACAGGGGGTATAAATTAAAGGTGTAAGGCTAAAGGCCAAGGTCTGGAGGAAGACTATGAAAAGCGTGGTAAGACCTCTTTTGTTGTTGTTTGTGGTCGCGGCGGTTTCCTGCGTGACGATCAATATTTATTTTCCCGCCGAAGAGGTGCGAAGTGCGGCTGACAAAATCGTCAATGAAGTCTGGGGCGACCGCAATGGGGCTCCAGCAGAGGGTGAGACTCCGCCTCCGGTCGAGCGAAAGAAACCCGACAGTTCACTTCGCTGGTTGCTGCAGCCTGCTCTTGCCCATGCGGATCAGGACATCAATGTCAGCACTCCGGAGATCCGTGCCATCAAAGAGGCCATAAAGCAACGCAGTCGGGAGTTGTTTGCTTATCTCGATTCGGGGCATATCGGCCTTGGCCATGACGGCCTGTTGAAAATACGGACCACCGAGGGGCTTGATTTGCGTGCCAGGGGCCAGGTTAATCGCCTTGTCGCGGCAGAGAACAGCGACCGACAGCGGCTGTATAACGAAATCGCCCAGGCCAATGGTTTTCCTGACAAGGTCGCCGAGGTTCAAGCTATCTTCGCCGATTCGTGGCGCGGCCAGGCTGACCGCGGCTGGTACCTTGAGAATGCAGGAGGCAGCTGGGTTCCTAAGCCTTAGCAGCAGGGGGCAGCCCTGGTGTTTGCATCCAGCGAAGGTGGTCGCTGTGGCTTGTGGAACCCTCAGAGACCTCTGAAGGCATTAACCCTTTCTGTGGCAAAGCGCAGTTCTGCACTGTCAATTTGCTTGACAAAAAAGTCAAACCTTTGTAGATTTCGAATAGTTTTAAAGTTCTACAGAAAAACATTGAGTTTATACCTGTTTGTCAGATCAGTGCCAAACCTGTCGCGAGGCAGGGACGGAAAGCCACGGGTCTCTACTGGAGAAAGCCGGGTTGCTTGAAGCAGAAGCCTGGCTTTTTTGCGTCTGATTAATTGCCGGGCTGCTGGTAAGTTTCTGATCAAGTGCATTCAGTGAGTCTACTAGCCGAAAGTCGCTTTGCCTCAAGGGGGGGGGAGGATGACTCGATTCTGGACAGGTTTGTACCTGCAATGTAGAGAGGGCAGTCGGAGGGCTCATGAGCCTTCGGACCTATTTTCAATTTCTTTCCCACGATCCGGGCATTACCGCCCAATTGAAGTTCCCATTAAAAAATCCGAGTCTTTTTTACGGGGAGCCTGTTTGGCTTCCCAAGGCACTGACGGCCGTTTTGCGCCTTTGTCTTCCAAGGCGCCAGTTTTTTGTAGGTACGCGGAGGCTCTTAAATTGAAATGTTTGTTTGTACACAGTATCCCCAAACTGCGTACCGCCCCTTCAGGGTGTTTTGGGATCTAAACGACTGATATCAGAAAACACACTGCCAGGAAATTGTTTGAAAGGAGGTGGGGCACCGAGCTGGTTTTAGCTGGGAACCACTGTAATGTGCAACGATGTAGCAACATGTTGCAAAATGTTAACCTGTAAAAACGACAACAAAAAAGGGAGTAAAATCAAATGAAAAAGAATTTGGTGCTTGCCACAATTCTGCTTCTGAGCATGGCCTTTACCGCCTGGGGCGCTGTTCCGCCCCCGCCCGTTAACCAGATCCTGGGGATCGCCGACAGCACCTTCACCAACCTGGCCGAGGCCGACTGCCGCACTTGTCACAACCAGAATCCGCCCATCGAAGCCGTCGACCCGACCTACCTGCCTGACCGCCACCACCTGCTGGTCGGCACGCTGGTTCCCGCTGGTTCCGACATCCCCAACAATCCCGATGCAGCTGGCAACTACGACTGTCTGAGCTGTCACTCCTCGGTTTTCAATCCGGTGACCTTCGCCTTTGAACTGGAGATCTTCCGCGACTGCCTCTTCTGTCATACCCAGGGCGCCGGTGAGGCCACGGTTCACCATGCCACTCAGCTGGCTGAGGACCAGGACTGCGTGGCCTGCCACGGCTCGCTGATCAACAACCCCCTTGACGGGCACTTCATCCCCACCTACCAGCCCAGCCTGGTCACCCCCTGGCCGAGCAACAAGCCCAACGGCGACGTGAACGGCGAAGGTAACTGCAACTTCTGCCACAACACTCAAGCCCTTCCCGCCAATAGCTCGATTCCCGTGGACGAGAACGGCGTGCTGGTCTTCCAGAACGACGAGACTCACCACAGCACCGGCTTCATCCTCGACGGTGCCAAGTGTGTCTGGTGTCACTTCCAGGGACAGACCGTTCCCCAGGCCCAGTCGATCCGCACCTGCGAAAACTGCCACGGCGTCAGCTCGGTGCATAACATCCAGGCCGACTCCCCCAACGCTGCCAACCTGGGTGAAATCGTTCCCGGCTCTGAAGACGCCTACTATGGCCACATCGGCGCCAACGACGACTGCTACGGCTGCCACGGCAACAACGGTGTCGCCATGGATGCCGCTCCCTACAGCGGCCCTCTGGTTCCTGTCGTCTACACCGTAAGCGCTTCCTCGGTGGTTGAAGGTAGCGAAGTTGTTATGACCATCGAAGGCTCTGCCTTGGTCAACACCATCACCTACACCGATCCGCAAACCGGTGAGCTGGTAAGTGTCGATGCCGCATCCGTGATCGTGCTGTTTGACAAAAACGGTGTTGAGGCCGCCCGCCTGACCCCGTCCAGCATTACCTCCGACAAAATTGTGGTGACCATCCCGGCTTACCTCAGCGTCGGCACCTACAAGGTTGTGGCATTGAAGGGCGATAAGCTCTCCAACCCCAAGAAACTCAACGTGACTCCCAAGGTTGAGGCCATCTCCGCAACCTGCACCAACGGTACCGTTACCATCTCCGGTAGCGGATTCAACGCTTACTTTGATGCCGACAACTCCGGCACCAGCGTAACCTCCGGCAGCACCATGGGTCGCGTCAGCTCCTGGAGCGACAGCGAGATCGTTGTCAAGTTTGCCGGTTGTGTGGCTGAGGTCAACGTCGACACCATGTTCGGCAGCACCACCGTTCCCGTTGAAGGCGACGTGGTTGCCGCTCCGGCTCCGGAGATTCGCAAGCTCAACCGCACCTCCGGCCGCACCGGTAAAATTCGCACCATCTACGGCGCGAACTTCGGTACTGCCGCCAAGGTGATGTTCGGTGGCATCGAAGCCACTGTGACCAGATGTACTGACGGCGCCGTCAAGTTCAAGGTGCCCCAGGCTGATCGCGGTTACTACATGATCAGCGTCGTTGTTGGCGAGCAGACCAGCAACGAGATTCGGTTCCGCAAGAGATAAGGTTTTTTTACCTTGCTCGAAACGGTCGGCCCCGGTTTTCCGGGGCCGACCACCCTTTCTCTCTTTACCCCATTCCCTCTTTGGCCCTCGTCCTGCCTCCTTTTTCTTCGATGCCCCCTGGGCCGGGCCATGCCTGGATTTCGCCATCCGAACCGGCAATGTTGCATCCAGGAAAGACTGACAGCAACAGGAGTGTTTTTTTATGAAAACCACCCTTTCACGGACCGCAAAACTAACCACCCTATGCCTGGTAGCAGCAGCATTATTGTTGTCTCCTCTTTGGGTGCAAGCCAAATCCTCGGGCGTTGACCCGGTGGTCGATACCGAGTCCCGAAAGGTCGTCGCCAAGGTCAATGGTGCCCCGATTTACGAAGATCAGCTGACGGCCTCGGTGCAGGCCAGACTAGGGAAATACAAACGCTTCGGTACCACGCAGGTCAACGATGAACTGAAGTTGCAGATGCAAAAAGAAGCATTGGAGCAGATTATTACTTCTGAGGTGGTGTTTCAGGAGAGCCTGAAACTCGATATCCCCGGCGTTGAAGATAGAGTCAAAATGCAGGTCGATGCGTTTAAGGCACACCCTTTGGGCAAGTACAAGGGCAAGACCGACGAGCAGCTGGTCGAAATGGCCAGGCGGCAGATTTATGCCGGCGAATACATGACCAAGCACAACCTGCTTGAGCCCAAGGTCCCTGAAGAGGACATTAAGGGCTACTACGAACAGAACAAGCAACATCACGCGGCCCA
>CALZIZ010000088.1:0-11322 GCA_945787465.1 uncultured Desulfuromonadales bacterium | reverse complement strand
GAAGATAATGCGGCCTCCGCAGGCGGGGATATCGGCTATGTCAACCGCGGCTATATGCCAGCGGAGTTCGAGACGGCGGCTTTTTCTATTGAGCCTGGCAAGTTGAGTGAGGTCGTGGAGACCAAGTACGGCTTTCACGTTCTCGAAGTGTTGGACCGAATTGATAAGGGCCGTATTCCGCCTTATGAAGACCTTAAAGACTTCTTCGGCAAGTTCCTCCAGAATGAATTGTCTAAAAAGGTCGTGGCTGAGCATATCCAGTCTCTTCGGGAAAAGGCCAAAGTCGAAATCTTTCTGAAGTAGGAGATCACTGTCCGGCAGCTGGTGACCCGGCCGAAGGGAAATGAAAAAGGGAGAGCACGCAGCGGGCGTAAATCTGTGAAGAGAAACCTGCCACGGAATAATTTCTCGGCACAGAACCCATGCTTGCGAAGGCTCGGAAGAAGAGGAGGCAAGATTGAATTATTCGAGAGGTTTCCGGGGGGGGGCTCTGGGCGCGGTCTGTTGCATGGTCGTGCTGGGACTTCTGGTAAGCATGTTTGCCCTTGCCACCCCAGGTCGGGCATCCGACCTCGGCCTGACCGAGGCCGATTGCAGGTGTTGCCATGGGGCAACCCTCGCCGACCGCCACCACCTGCTTGTTAATACTGCTGGATTGGAGTGCCTGAGTTGCCACGAGACGGTTCTGAATCAGGGGACCCTTCAATTCGAAGTGGTATTGGTACGCGATTGTCTGCAGTGCCATACAGGCTCCTTGGCTGACCGTCACCACGTTCTGGTCAATCAGGGGGGCTTCGACTGTTTCAGCTGCCACGCGATGGTTTTTGATCCGGTGACCATGCAGTACGTGGCCGATTTCAATGTGAGCTGCGATAATGCAGCCGCACCTCTGGCCCCTGGCACGGTCGAAGGGTCGGTCACGGATGCAGGTGGCAACCCGTTGCCCTGGGCCCGGGTCGCATCAAGGGATGGCAGCTATTCGACCCTGACCACCGCTGCCGGAACTTATCAGCTTGCCGATGTCACCCCGGGAAGCTACCCGTTGGACGTGATTCTCGATGGCTATGTCAGTACCAGCCAGACGGTTTCCGTTGTGAGCGGGCAGAGGACCTCAGCCGATTTCAGCCTGACTGCTCTGGTTTCTCCCGGAACTGTGGGCGGGACAGTGCTGAGTTTGGATATGACGCCAATCCAGGGTGCAAGGGTGTTTGCCGAAAACGGCCCTTATTCGACCCTCTCAGGTGCCGACGGAACTTTCTCGCTGCTTGAGGTGGCAGATGGTAGTTACGCCCTGGCAACGGAAAAAGCCGGGTATGTGACTGCCAGCCAGCAGGTTACGGTGGGGGCAGGGCAGGCCCTGACGGTCAATTTCTTGCTTGATGAGATTCCGGTGGAGATCTGCAATGATAACCTTGACAATGACAGTAACGGACTGAGCGACTGCGCCGACCCTGCCTGCGCCGACACCGCCGGCTGCTTGCCGCCTGCTGAAGAGATCTGTGATGACGGCCTCGACAACAACGGCAATGGCCTGACCGACTGCGCAGACGCTGCCTGCTCAGACACCCCTGGCTGCAAGCCCTCCCCAGTGGAAATTTGCGGAGACAACCTCGACAACGACAGCAACGGCCTGACGGACTGTTCTGACCCTGGCTGCATGGACACCGCCAGCTGCCAGCCGCCTGTAGTGGAGACCTGCAGCGATGGCATCGACAACAACGGCGACGGCCTGTTGGACTGTGCCGACCCCATTTGCAGCGCCTCTGCCAGCTGTCTCCCCGAGGACTGTAATGACGGCCTCGACAATGACGGCAATGGTCTGACCGATTGCGCGGACCCGGTGTGCACCGAAACCAGCAAGTGTCTTCCGCCCCCCGTAGAGATCTGTGACGATGGCCTCGATAATGATGACAACGGCATGGTCGACTGTACCGATGCCAAGTGTGCCGAGCACCCCACCTGCTATAAGCCCGTAACGGAAGAGAGTTGCAACAACGGGGTCGACGACAATGGTGACGGTTTTATCGATTGTGCCGATTCCCAATGCATGGATCGCTCGATCTGCCTGACCGAAATCTGTGGAAACAACCTTGACGATGACGGCGACGGGCAGGCCGACTGTGCCGATTCGGACTGCGGCAGTGATCCTTTCTGCACCATCCCGGAGAGTCCTCAGCCCCTGAGCTTTTCTGCCCGGGCCTCCGTTTCCGAGTCTCACTTTGAACCCTCCAAAGCAGGTGACGGCAACATGAGCACCCGCTGGTGGGGCGATGAGGATGAGGACGAATGGCTTCGGCTCGACCTTGGCGGGATCTACACCATTAACAAGGTCGTCATTCACTGGCATAGTGACTATGCCGAAGATTACAAGATCAAGGTTTCCAAAGACGGAAGGTACTGGACTAACGTCAAGGAAATCGACAATAGCGACGGCGGCCTCGACACCATCACCTTCAGTGCAACAGAAGCACGCTTGATCCTTATCGATTGCGAAGATGCCTACAGCGACAGTTCTTCTTCCGACACGGGTGGTTTTTCGATCTACGAAATTGAGGTTCATCAGCCGTCTTCCGCCAGCAGCACCACTGATCCTGACGACGGCGGTTTCGAAAGTGCCGAGAGCATGCTTCCAGAGCCTTCCAACGAAAACCTGGCCCAGGATCAACCTGTGCGGGCTTCCGAATCCGAATACCGCTACGAACCCTACAAGACGGCTGACGGCGACATGGGCACCCGGTGGTGGGTCGATGACGATGAGGACGAGTGGCTTCGGGTCGACCTTGGAAGCGTCTTCAAGGTGGGCAAAGTTGTCCTTCATTGGCACAGCGAATTTGCCGAAGACTACCAGGTTAAGATATCCAGGGATGGATCCAACTGGACGACCGTCATGGAAATCGACAATAGTGACGGGGGAATCGACACGATCTCCTTTGCCGCCAGAGATGCCCGCTATGTCCTGATCGATTGCGAAGAGGCCCACGATGACAGGTCTTCTTCCGACCTGGATGGTTTTTCGATCTACGAACTGGAGGTTTACCGGAAATAACCGAGCCCGCAAAAGTATCCCTGATTGTGCCTTGTAACAGGCTTCATGAGGGCAGTGTTTTGATGGCTGAGTAAGACGTATGGGGGGGCTGCATTTGCAGCCCCCTATTTTTTTGCATGCAAACCTGAACAATTCCTCCTGGTCCCTTTCTTTGTGGCGATCGGTTTCACCGCTCCTGCCTTATCACTGAAGCCTCCGGTTTTTCACCTTATTTCATACTCCTCCAGCCTGTCGCTACGTTATATGGCGTAATTGCGTCTGGCCATATGGCGTAATCCGGCCAGGGCTGCGGGGACTCACCTAAAGATATTGATGACTTAAGAGTTGGCATAAATGACGCAGATATAGGTACTTACAAGGTGTGCATATGCACAGTCCGGGCTCCAGCGGACAGCGTACGTGAAGCGGAGGGGGGAGCCCTTCGGGGAGGAGGTGATAGAAGAGAAAAACCTGCAACAAAACGGATTGGCCTCTGCCACTGCCTTGCAAAGAGCGTCAAATCGAACAAAAGGGAGTACGACTAAATGAAAAAATTTCTGGTATTCGCAACATTTCTGATGGTGAGCATTGCCCTGACATCCTGGGGCGCTGTTCCGCCTCCGCCGGTCAATCAGACACTTGGTATCGCTGACAGCACCTTCGGCAACCTTGCCGAGGCCGACTGCCGCGCCTGCCACAATCAGAATCCGCCCATTGCCGCTGTCGACCCTACTTACCTGCCTGACCGCCATCACCTGCTGGTCGGACTACCCGTCCCGAGCCCCACGGCCTCACCCAACCCCGCGGACGCAGCAGGTAACTATGAGTGTCTGACCTGCCATTCTTCGGTCTTCAACCCGGTCACCTTCGCCTTTGAGCTCCAGGTTTTCCGCGATTGCCTGTTCTGCCACTCCCAGTCTGCAGGCCAGGAGACGGTTCACCATGCGACCACGCTGGCCCAGACCCAGGACTGCAAGGCCTGCCACGGCTCGTTTATCGATAACCCCGGTGACGGCCACGTCATCCCGACCTATCAGCCGAGCCTGGTAACCCCCTGGCCGAGCAACAAGCCCAACGGCGACGTGAACGGCGAAGGTAATTGCAACTTCTGCCATAACACCCAGCCTCTGCCGGCCAACAGCTCGATCCCAGTCGATGACAACGGCGTCCTGGTCTTCCAGAATGACGAGACCCATCACAGCACCGGTTTCATTCTCGATGCCGCCAAGTGCGTCTGGTGCCACGATCAGGGCAATCCCGTACCGAACTCTCTGTCCATCCGCACCTGCGAGAACTGCCACGGGATCAGTTCAGTTCATAACATCCAGGCCGACTCTCCTGCAACGGGGCTGGTCAACGGCACCGAGAACCTCGGTGAAGTCCTGCCCGGCAGCGAAGACGCCTACTATGGCCACATCGGCAACAACGCCGACTGCTACGGGTGCCACGGCAACAACGGTATCGCAATGTCCGCCGCTCCCTACAGCGGTCCGGTCACCCCTTCGATTTTCAGCGTAAGCGCTTCCTCGGCTGTTGAAGGTACTGAGGTGACCCTGACCATCAATGGCGCCTCTCTGGTGAACACCATCGATGTTACCGATCCCTACACCGGCAGCGTGACCAAGGTCGAAGCCAAGTCTGTCGTAGTCCTTACCGATGCCAACGGTGTCGAGGCTGCCAACCTGACCCCGACCAGCATTACTCCTGAGACCATGGAAGTGGTCCTGCCCGGCTACCTGAGCGCCGGAACCTACAAGCTGGTGGCCAAAAAAGGCATGCAGATCTCCAATCCCAAGACCTTCTGCTTGACCCCGGTGGTTAATGTCTACTCGGCAACCTGCAGCAACGGTACGGTCACCATCAGCGGCAGCGGCTTCAACGCCTTCGTCGATGCCGCCAACTCCGGCACCGACGTAACCTCAGGCACCGCTTCTGCGAGCATCGTCTCCTGGAGCGATACCGAGATCGTCGCCGAGTTCCCCACCTGCATTGCCGAAGCCGACGTTAACACCATCTTCGGCAGTGTGACCACCCCTGTCGAGGGCGGCGACGTGGTTGCTCTTCCGGCTCCTGAGATCGACAAGATCAACCGCAGGGCCGGTCGCACCGGTCGCACCCGGACCCTTTATGGCAGCAACTTCGGAACCGCTGGCCAGGTCATGTTCGGTACGGTCGAAGCCCAAGTGACCAGCTGGACTGACTCGGCAATCAAGTTCAAGGTTCCCGATGTCCGTCGCGGCACCTACATGATCACCGCGCTTGTTGACGGCCAGACCAGCAACGAGATTAAGTTCCGCAAGAGATAAGTTCTCAGACTCTGCACCAAAAGGGCGGCCCCGGGGGCTCGGGGCCGCCCGCTCTTTCCTTCTACAATCCTTTCTTTTTACGGCCTCTGCCGTGTCCAGCTTTACCCTTGTTATTCAATGTTTTTTCCCGGGGGAACCCTGAGCATCACTTGCAGCCCGATTCCTACTTGACCATGACGGGCTGAATAAATGAACAAACGGGCAATGAGCGCGCTGTTTGCAGCGACCGGTTCTCGCCCGGCCCAAGAATAGGGGGTTCACTTGAGTACCCAAAGCTCGACCCTGAAAAAGGATTTCAGCGTCACCGTTTGGCTTGTCGGGGCGGCTCTTTTGGTCTGCATCCAGGCTTTTTGCGGACAGGGGTTCGCCTCGGATCTAGGATTGACAGAGGCCGATTGCCGGTGCTGCCATGGAACCTCCTTAGCCGACCGACACCACCTGCTGGTGAACACCGGGGGGCTGGAGTGCATGGCCTGCCACGAGATGGTTTTTAACGGGACGACTTCGCAATTCGAGCCAGAGTTGATAAGAGACTGTCTGCAATGCCACACCGGCTCTTTGGCTGACCGGCATCATGTCCTCGTAAGTGACAACGGTTTCGATTGCTTCAGTTGTCACGCGATGGTTTTTGACACTGCCACCCAGACCTATGCGCCCGACTTCAATGTGCGCTGTCAGGATAATCAGCCGCCACCGGCTGTGCCCTCAGGCAGTGTCCATGGCGCAGTCACTGGCCAGAACGGGGTTCCCCTCGCCTGGGTGCGGGTTGCATCCAGGGACGGCAGCTATGCGACCTTGACCACGAGCGCCGGGGCCTTTGAACTGGCGGGGATGGTGCCTGGAGATTATGTTCTTGATGTTTCTCTGGATGGTTTTACAACCGCCACCAGAGCGGTAACCGTTGCCAGTGATCAAGGCACCCTGGCTGATTTCTCCCTGGCGCCGATAGTTGCTCCGGGAATGGTTACGGGGGTGGTGCGTGATTTTCAAATGGCATCCGTTGAGGGGGCCAGGATATTCTCCGCAACAGGTGAATACTCAACCCTGTCCAGGGCCGACGGCACATTCATCCTCGTGGATCTGGTCGCAGGAAGCTATCACCTGACCGCGGAAAAAACCGGATTTTCCGCTGACAGCCGGGTCGTGACTCTGGAGGCGGGGCAAACCCTTGGCGTCGACTTTGTCCTGGCCGATCTTCTCGTGGAGGTCTGCGACGATGGCCTCGACAATGATGGCGATGGGCTGACCGACTGTGTCGACCCTGCTTGTGCCCAGGCTGCTATTTGCCAGGCGATTGCGGTTGAAGTCTGCGGCGACGGGCTGGACAACGACGGAAACGGCTTGACCGACTGCGGCGATGCGGTCTGCGCAGCAACCGTTGCTTGCTCGCCGCCTGTGGCTGAAAACTGCAGCGACGGATTTGACAATGACGGCGATGGGCACATCGACTGCGCGGATCGCGCCTGCGCAACGACAAGCGATTGCCTGCCGCCTCCGGTAGAGATCTGTGACGACGGACTGGATAACGACGCCAACGGCCGGATCGACTGTGAGGATATTAAATGCGCAGGGTATTCAGACTGTCTGCCGCCGGTTGCGGGAGAGTTTTGCGGCAACGGCCTCGACGACAACGCCGATGGGCTGGTCGATTGCGCCGATCCTCAGTGTCGCAAAGACCCGTTGTGCACGGGCGAAATCTGCGGGAACGGCCAGGATGACAACAGCGATGGGGCCGTCGATTGTGCAGACATGCTCTGCGCAAATGATCCGTTGTGCCTGGCTGACAGGGGAAATGAGGTCTGCACCAACCTCCTCGATGACGACGGCAACGGACTGACCGACTGTGAAGATTCTATCTGTGCAGACACTCCCATGTGCCGGCCTCCGGTGGTGGAATTCTGTGACAACGGTCGCGATGATGACATGGACGGGTTGATCGACTGCGCTGATCCCGAGTGCAGTTCCTATCTCTTCTGCAATGGGTCAAGCCGGGTGGAACTGTGTGATAACGGTTTGGATGACGACGCCGACGGCAAGATCGATTGCAAGGACAAGGACTGCAAGAAAGATCCGCTGTGCCCCAAGCCGGGCAATGCCTGGGGGAGGACCAAGGAGAAAGCCGGCCTTTGAGTTGCGACATGGCGGCAAGCCCGAGGACCCGCAGCTGTTAGGTTGGTGGTTGAGGTTGGAGGGGGCGGCGGCCCAGAGCAGCCGCCGGTCTATTGAAATGGGGGCTGTACCGACAGCCCCCTCTTTTTTTTAATGATGAGAAGAGGGTCAATCCGGGTGGCTGCGGCGGGAGCGGAGCAGGGCGTACAGCAGTCCGGCAAAAAGCAGCAGAGAGCTTGTCTGCAACAGCCAGAAGCTGCCCAGTTTCAGCCAGGCAAAAGATTCGGCCAGGTACCTGACCAGCCACCCCGCCGCCATATCACCTGCCAGGGCCAGCCCCAGCAGCCAGACCAGCAACCGTTTGATCCCCTGGGCGTATCCGGTAAAGAGCAGCAGGTGTGTGAAAACCACGAAAAACAGGCCCATGGCAAAAAGGTGAAAATGGGTCACCTCAAGCAGCCCCTGAAAACTTCTGGGGTTCATGAACATATCGGGGTCGCCCAGGTAGTAGCGCACCACGCTGGCGTAACTGAAGCCCAGTTTCTCGCGGAACATCAGGATCCCCGTGCCCCAATGGAGGCAGAAGTAGCCGTAAAAAAAGACCATGATGGTGCGGGTCAGGGGACGGGGGGCGGGGCCTGTGACCATGACTCGCATCGCTCAGTCCTTTTCCAGCAGCAGGCGGCCGAGAGCGGCGGTTTTACGTACTTGGCGGGCCATCGCCTGGGCCGAGAGAGTCGCGCCGGTGATGCCTTGAATCTGTCCGCCGACCCGCAATTGCGGCGACAAGGTCACTTGTTTGAACTGCTCCAGCCAGCGCTTTGGCGGGCGGTATTCCTCAGGTTCGAAAAAAGCGAGAATCTCGACAAAGCGCACCGACCCCTCGGGGTTGAGCACCACCATGACCGTTTCAGGCAGGGTGCGTACCGTCGCCGCCTCGATGGCCGCAAAGCCCGTTGTCAGATCGCCCTTTTTGCCAACGTAAAATGTGTAAATCGGCGACTCAAGGGCGACTCCCGAGGCTTTTTGCACCTGGTCCAGTTGTTCCTCGGTCAGAAACAAATTGGTTGTTTCGATGCGGTCGGCCTCAGGAAAAGCCAGCTTCAGGGCCTGGTCCTTTGACATGTAAACCGCGCCTGAGGCGGTAATGGGAAGGGTGCAGGTCAGCAGTAATAGGATGACTAGGAATCTCATGGAAGTGAACCTTTGAAACGCAGAAAGTAGCTTTGTTTGCCGGTAATACACGGAGACACCAAGAAATCGAAAACACTCAAAGGGGTCTTTATGGTTCATTTAGAGTCATTGGGTGTGGTTCTTAAGTCCTATGATTTTCTTGGTGTCTTGTATGGTGTTTTCAGTGGTGGGGTAAACCCCACTCCGTTCG
This sequence comes from uncultured Desulfuromonadales bacterium, assembly GCA_945787465.1. Lineage (GTDB taxonomy): Bacteria > Desulfobacterota > Desulfuromonadia > Desulfuromonadales > Trichloromonadaceae > CALZIZ01. The sequence goes on along the minus strand of CALZIZ010000088.1, from coordinate 2,498 downwards.
GCCTGAGCCTGTCGAAGGCCCTGGAAGCGTCTGTTGAACCAATGCTTCGACAGGCTCAGCATGAACGGCAGAAAAAAAGTTTTTTTGCTCTTCTTGGTGACTTGGTGGCCAACCTGGTTTTTTCCCTTGAAAAAATGCGGTCGGGGCCAACGTTATGGAGGCAAATACACAGCCCCGACCGCCAGGGAAATCGATTTAGAAGATGTAGCCGAAGCCGAAGTTAAGCTCGTCGGCCTTGGTACCGACTTCTTTGTTGAAGTTGCGGTAGTCGGCCTTGAGGACCACGTTGGGGATCGGCTTGTAGCTGAGGCCGGTCACGTAGAGGTCGAGGTCTTCGTTGTTGCCCTTGTAGTCGACGTTTTCGTAGCGCACGAAGGGGGCGAGGTACTGGCTGGTGCCTTTGGCGATCAGCGGCAGCACGTCGTAGGCGACTTCGCCGTAGTAGCCGGTGATTTCTTCGGGAACGTCGGCGCCAACCAGTTCGTTGTCATCGATCTTGACCAGGGTGCCCAGGGCCTTGAGCTCCAGGCCTGCGGCCTTGTACTGGCCGTGGATCTCGTAGATCTCGGTGAAGACGTCGGCCTCATTGCCGTTTACATCCACGACATCGCCCTGGCCCGAGTCGCCGAGGTAGACGCTGCCGCCGAGGTTCAGGCCGAGCACCGGCTCGTAGGCGAGGCTGGCGACCACCGCATAATCGTTGGCCTTGGCCTTGGAGCCCTTCTGGCGGCCGCCGCGCAGGCCCTTTTCGGTGAAATCTGCGCCTTCGAGGCCGTTCATGACGTAGAGCTTGTACTCGAGGTTTTCAGTCAGCTTACCGAAGGCGCCGACGCCCATTTCGCGCCAGGTGCTGGGGATCACTTCGCGCTCGACGTAGGGGCGGTCGTTGCCGTGGAAGAGGGTCGGCTCATGCATTTCGTTGGTGATTCCCACCGGGGTCAGCAGCAGGCCGGTGCGCAGGTTGAACTTCTCGTTGAGCAGAAAGTCGAGGCTGGCCATTTCGACGAAGACCTCGTTGGCGTGCTCGATCTCGATCTCGGTGTTCAGGACGATTTTGTCGTTGAACTTGTAGCCGACGTAGAGGATGGCCCGCAGCATGTCGGCAATATCGTCCCCGCCGTTCTTGTCGCTGACCAGGTTGGTGAAGTGACCCTCGCCGTAACCGCCGATGGACAGGCCCTTGTTGAGTTTGTAGACCTTGGAGGCGGCGGGGCCGAAGCCGAAGTTCGAGCTGTAGTCGGGGGCCTCGACGGCCGATTCGTTCTTGAGCTTCTGCAGCTCTTCGGTGACCAGGTTCAGGCGGCGTTCAAGTTCATCCATGGTGGCGGCAAGGGCATTGCCCGAAAGGCTCAGAGTGAGGCCAAGGCACAGCAGGCAGGCAATAACGACAGACTTTTTCATTGTTACGAAACTCCTTAAGTCAATGGACATGGGGGACGCAGTCCTCTCTCACCCCGGGCCCGGAGCGGTGAGTGGAGGAATCTGATATTGAAAATTGGATTCAGAGGATAAAGATTAAAATGGCCGCCGTCAACAAGAAAATGAAAGTTGTTTTCAGTTGGGATGTTTTTGTTCTGTCCGTGCAGGAAGGCGTAGGTCGTAGAGATTGTCTTTGGTGAGGTTTTCAGGTAGATTGAGAACCCAGGTTCTGTGCAAGGTCAATATCTACTCAGCAAGGAATAACCCAGAAGCCATGTTTTCGAATCCCCTAGCCAATCAACGCGGCGTAACCCTGATGATCGTTTTGGTCATGGTGGTCGTGGTCGGTCTGGCCGCCGGCATGGCCGGCTCGACCTGGCGGACGGTGGTGCAGCGGGCCAATGAGGAAGAGCTGCTCTGGCGCGGCGACCAGTACCGGAGGGCCATCGAAAACTATGTTCGTTACCAGGCCGGAGGAATCACCACCGGGGTCCCAAAATCGTTGACCTTTGACGACAAGAACAAGAAAAGCGCTACTTTTGCCAGATACCCCAGGCGCCTGGAGGATCTGCTCAAGGACCCCCGTTCGCTGAAACCGCTGCGCCACCTGCGCCAGCTCTACCCGGATCCCATGACCGGTGAGGACTGGGAGTTGATCAAGGCTCCCGGGGGACAGATCAAGGGAGTCAAGAGCACCAGCAAGGACGAACCCTTCAAGCAGGAAGGCTTTGACGAGGAGGACGAAGATTTCGCCGGGGCCGCCAGCTACAGTGAGTGGGAGTTTGTCGTCGACGTGAAAACAAACAAAAAATAACCGAGTGTTAGCATGGCCATCAGAACGACTTCACCGCGGAGAGTGCGGAGATTTCGACTCAAAAAACCCATGCAGACATGTCCCAAGAGGCCTCAGGCCTCTTTTTTTTTGCCCTGAAACCCTTCTTTTGACCCACATCATGTTTTTTCTCTGCTGCTGCGGTTATTCTCCAACCATCAACAACAAAGGAGAGCGCGATGAACCTCAAAAATAATATTGGCCAGGAGCAGATCAAGGACGTTATCGAAACCCATCCCCGCATCGG
>CALZIZ010000087.1 GCA_945787465.1 uncultured Desulfuromonadales bacterium | reverse complement strand
TCAAGGTCCATCAGGTAGATCTGGTAGAAGGGGTTCGCCGGATCGCGTTCGCTCTGGAAAACCATCCTTTTGCCATTTGCGCTGAAATAACCCTCGCCCGAGCGGCGGCCCTCGAAGATCAGCTGGCGGAGGTTGCTCAGCAGTTCATGGTTTTCGGCAGCCTCGGCAAGGGGCGGGAGGAAGAGCAGGGTGATCGCAAATATCAGCAAGGTGCAACAGCAGGCGGTTCGCAGCATGGCAGACTCCATGGCTGTGCGGATATGGCCGAGAAGAAGCGCTCTAAGCACGGGGGCACAGGGCGCCCAGGTAAGGGCTATGGAGGGGACTCTGAAAAACAACTTCATCTTGCAGCCCGTCATTCCCGCAGGGGCTATAGGCGGGAATCCAGCCTCTAACTCTCTTGAAAACCTGGATCCCCGATAGAGGCACTCGGGGATGACGATGAGAAATAGAGGATGTGGGTGAAGACCGATCCTCGTCAGGATGCAACGGGAGTCCCCCGTGTTTCCCGGGTTTATGGAATAATTGAATCAGAAGGAGGCGCCCATGCAACCGATTCACGAACTGCTCAACCGCATCCGCTGGGACCCTGACTTCGGCAAGGCGAATTTCGATATCGGTTATTACGATCGGGTGGAGCGGCGCATGATCCGGGTCTCCTTTCGGCGTCTTTTCTTCCCCCGCGACGATCACTTTGTCTTCGAGGTTGCAGATGCCTGGGGGCTGGTGCATCGGGTTCCCTACCACCGGGTCCACCAGGTGTTTCGCAACGGCGAACTGATCTGGGACCGTCCCCTGCATTAGCGGAAGCCATGATTGGGCCCAGCGCGGTTTTCCTATGGGAAAACTAGGTGGCATCGAGCAGGGTCAGCTCCCACTCACCGCTGCGCTGGTTGTGGCGCAGCAGATAAATCACCTCGTCTTCCCCGCGCAGCTTGAAATAGCGGTGGTCAGGTCCCAGCCAGCGATCCAGAACCTCTTTCACCTCGATGCGGCGTTCTGCGAGATACAGGCACCGGGGTGTCTCCTCACCCCGGTAGCCGGCATAGCACTCGACACGCAGGCGCAGGTGAGGGTCAGTCATGGGCCTTGCCTTCTTCGGGGCGCTGGTGGCGGCCGGTCAGCGGGACAAAGGCGACATCGAGCACAGATTGGGTATGGGGGTTGCCCCGGCTGTCTTTGCGCACCAGCATCAGTTCCTGGTGCATGAAGGGCATCCCGACGGGCAGTACCAGTTTGGCCCCCGGCCTGAGCTGCTCGATCAGGGGGCTGGGGATGTGGCTGGCCGCTGCGGTCACGATGATCCCGTCGAAGGGGGCATGCTGCGGCCAGCCCCGGTAGCCGTCACCGGATTCCACCCGGACATTATTGTAGCCCAGCCGCGCCAGGCGCACGGCGGCCAGCTTGGCCAGCTCGGGGATGATTTCGATGCTGAACACCTGGTCGACCAGCAGGGAGAGGATCGCCGCCTGGTACCCCGAGCCGGTGCCGACCTCGAGCACCCGGTGCCCGGGTTCGAGGTCGAGCAGGTCGGTCATCAGCGCGACTATAAAGGGCTGGGAGATGGTCTGCCCTTCGCCTATGGGCAGGGCGTTGTTATCAAAAGCGAAGGGCTTCATACCCAGCGGCACAAACTCGTCGCGGGGCACCTTGGCCATGGCGTCCATGACCTCGGGACGCAGGGTGCGCCGCCCGGTGCTTCGCCAGGTGTATTCGCACTCGCGCTCGATATCCCGGAGCAATTTTTCGATGTTGTTGGCACCCATTGACTCCACCTTCTTTACCTTAACCAATATCATCCCCTGGCATCCCGTCAAGGCGGCGAAATACTCCCGGGGCTTCGGGCCAGGGGGTAAACAGGTCCGTCTCCAGGCCAAGATCTTCTTTGCGCGCGATCATCAACGCACCGCCCGGCCGCAGCGCCTGCCAGAGGCGCCGCGCCGCGGCCCTTCGTCTGGCGCCGCGGTAGTAGGTGAAGACCAGGTAGCGACAGCATACCAGGTCCATTCTGTGGGGCAGGGGGGTGTCCATCAGGTGATGGTGCGCGAAGTGAACCAGGGGAAGGACCTCATCGCTGAGGCAAAAGAGCTCGCCGCGTCGGACGAAGTAGCGCCTGCGCAGTGCCCGGGGTATCTCCCGCAGCGATCCGGGTCCGTAGCAGGCCAGGGCGGCTCGCTCGAGGCTGGTCTTGTCAATGTCGGTGGCCAGGATAAGCGGCATTGGGTCGATTGGCGAGGAGTCGAGGTATGCGAGAAACAGCAGGGCGAGGGTGTAGGGTTCTTCGCCCCCGCAACAACCGGCGCTCCAAACCCGCAGCGCTTCTCCTGCGGCCTTTTCGTTTAGCAGCTGCGGCAGAACCTGGCTGGCCAGTAACTCCCAGCGTTCTCGTTCGCGAAAAAAGCGACTGACCGTCACCCGCATGTGTTCGGCCAGGCCGGCTGCTTCTTCAGGGGTTTGCTGCAGGTATTCCAGGTAACCTGGGTAATCGGCCAGCCCCAGTTCCTGCAGGCGCCGGTCGACGCCGTGGCGGGCGGCCGCCCGGCGGTATTTGCGCCATTGCAGGCCCAGGGGCGGGCAGGCAATCTTAAGAAACTGGTCGAAACGCATGGCGGTTGCCCTGACCAGGTGAGGAGAACGAAGCCTTACGGGGCTCAGGCTTCGGTGGAAAGCGGTTTGTCGGTATGCACCCTATGGGAAAACTCCATGATGCTTTCGACCTTGACCAGCATACGTGACTGCACCTGGGGCAGCCCGGGTTCTTCCATTTCGGGGGCGAAGCCGTTGAGCATGGCGACGTCGGATATTTTTTGCACAAATCCGCGCAACTGGTAGCCGGCATCGCTGTCCCGACTCATCACCACGATGGCGACCTGGGGGTTCTGGGCCACGTTGGCCAGGGTTTTCTGGCAGAACCACGCCTCGAAGGCCAGTGTGTCGGACGTCGGAACCTTCAGCCCCTGACCGGCTGCGAGATGGGGCTCGCCGTCGCCATCGGCCGAGGCGACAAAGGCCAGGTTGACTGTTTCGATGAACTGTTTCATGCGCTGAGAAATCATGGGGTTATTCTCCTGGGGTCAGTCCTTCAGGTCTTCGAGGTAACGCTCGGCCTGGAGCGCTGCCATGCAGCCCCAGCCCGCGGCGGTGATTGCCTGGCGGAAGTGCGGATCCTGCACGTCCCCGGCGGCAAAGACCCCGGCGATTTTGGTCTCGGTGTGATTTTTGGTGAGCAGGTAGCCCTCGGTATCCATGTCCAGCTGCCCCTCGAACAGACTGGTATTGGGGGTGTGGCCTATGGCGATGAACACCCCGTCGCAGGGAAATTCCTCTTCTTTGCCGCTGGAGATATTTTTCAGGTTTACGCCGTGAACGCCGCGGGTCTTGTCGCCGTGGATGGCGCTGACCACCGTGTCCCAGCGGAAGCTGATCTTGGGATTTTCCCGAGCCCTTTTTTCCAGCGGGGGCGAGGCCCGGAGGGTGTCGCGGCGGTGGACCACGGTGACCTTTTTTGCAAAGCGGGTCAAAAAGGAGGCCTCTTCCATGGCCGTGTCGCCGCCGCCGACCACCACGATCTCCTTTTCCTTATAGAAAAAACCGTCGCAGGTGGCGCAGACTGAAACCCCCCGGCCGTAGAGGTCCCACTCGTTATCAAGACCGAGCATCCTGGGCGAGGCGCCGGTGGCGATAATCAGGGTGCGGCACTGGTAGCAGTCATCATCCATCCATATCTTAAAGGGAGAACCCTGAAGTTCGACCCGGGTCACCTCGCCTTCGATAAAGTTGGTACAGAAGCGCCGCGCCTGGTCTTCCATCGCCTGCATCAACTCGGGCCCATCGATCCCCTCGGGGAATCCGGGAAAGTTGTCGATGCTGGTGGTGGTGGTCAACTGCCCGCCGGGCTGTTGGCCGTGAATGAGCAGGGGGCAGCAGTTGCTGCGGGCGGCATAGATGGCTGCGGTCAGTCCTGCGGGGCCGGAGCCGAGGATAACGGTATCGTAAATGTCAGCGTTTTTGGGCATCTCGTGACTCCTGAAACTGTTCTTCTGCATGGTAGGACGACCGCACCAGGGGGCCGGCCTCGACGTGATCGAAGCCGAGCTTCAGGGCGGCTTCCCTCAAGGCGGCAAACTCCTGGGGCGCAACGTAGCGGGCAACCGGGTGGTGTTGCCGGGTCGGCGCCAGGTACTGGCCGATGGTCAGCAGGGCGCAGCCGACCTCGCGCAGATCGGCGAGGACGGTTTCGACCTCCTCTCGGCGCTCGCCGAGGCCGAGCATGAGCCCCGACTTGGTGGGGATGGCCGGAGCCAGGCGGCGAGCCCTGTCAAGCAGCTCGAGGGAGCGGCGGTAGTCGGCCCCATAGCGGACCAGGGGGTAGAGGCGGGGAACGGTCTCGATGTTGTGGCCGAGAATGTCCGGGCCGGCCAGCAATATCGTCTCCAGTGCCGGCCAGTTGCCATTAAGGTCGGGGATGAGCAGTTCGATGCGGCAGTCCGGGGCCTGCTCGCGGATCGCCCGGGTCAGGGCGGCAAACTGGGCGGCTCCCCCGTCGGCAAGGTCGTCGCGGGTCACCGAGGTGACCACCGCATGCTTGAGTTCGAGCTCGGCCACCGCCCGGGCGACCTGCTGGGCCTCTGCGGCGTTGACCGGCAGCGGATGGCCGTCCTGCACGTTGCAGAAGCTGCAGCCGCGGGTGCAGACATCCCCCAGGATCATGAAGGTTGCCGTGCCCCGGCTCCAGCACTCACCCTGGTTGGGGCAGGCGGCGCTGCGGCAGACCGAGTGCAATCCCTGTTCGCGGTGATAGCGGTCGATTCGGCGGTAATTGGGGCCGGCGGAGAAGCGGACCTTAAGCCAATCTGGTTTCTGGCGACGTGGTTTGTTCATATGCTCCTGCGTAATGCGAGTTAAAGATGAGGGCGAAAGAGCGGATCACCTGTTGCTCCACCTCGTTCATGGAAACAGTTTTGCCGAGCAGGCTCTCCAGGGAGGTCATGCGCACCCCGCTCAGCCCGCAGGGGATGATCGTGGCAAAACCGCACTGCTGGTCGCTGACATTGAGGGCGAATCCATGCCAGCTCACCCAGTGGCGAACCCCGATGCCGATCGAGGCAAGTTTTTCACTGCCGACCCAGACCCCGGTTTTGCCCGAAACCTGCCGGCCCTCGAGCCCGAAGGCGGCCAGGGTATCGATGATCACCGATTCGAGGCGGCGCAGGTAAAGGTGGAGGTCTCGCCCCAGAGGCGTCAGGTCGACAATCGGGTAGGCAACCAGTTGCCCGGGGCCGTGATAAGTGACGTCCCCGCCGCGGCCGACCTGGTGGCAGGCGATGCCCCGGCGGGTAAGTTCTGCTTCGCTCAGCAGCAGGTTTGCCGGGTCGGCTCCACGTCCCAGGGTCACGGTCGGCTCATGTTCAAGGAGCATGAGCAGATCCTTCTTTCCAATCCTGCGCTGTTCCAGCAACTCTTCCTGCAACGCCATGGCCTCCAGGTATTTCATAGGGCCGGGATGCAGGGATGAAAAACAGCTCTGAGTCACGCCGCGGTTCAGTCCTTCCAATGAATGCAGGCCACCGGCCAGATCTCCATGATTTCCTGGATCTTGTCCTCGCCAGCGCCTATCGGATCGTAAACTTCGGCCACGTCGGCATCGTTCATGCGGAAGACCTCGGGAAGAGAATCGACACACAGGTTGCAACTGATGCAGACATCGCCATCGACATATCCGTACGGGCCATGGCTTTGCTCCTTTGGCCGGCACAGCGCAGGACGCCGGCCGGCCGCAAGAATGGATAGATGGCAGATCAGATTTTTTCGAACACGCTTTTGTCGGCGCCGCACAGGGGACAGACCCAGTCATCGGGGAGGTCGGCGAATGATGTTCCAGGATCGATGCCGTTACCCGGATCACCTTCGGCAGGGTCGTAAATGTAGTCACAGATGGTGCAGCGATACTTGTCCATTGGTTCCTCCATTCTACAATGTGGGTTTACAGATGCCTGAATCTGAGTTTGGTTGCGCGTTGCCGATATTCTGCAACCTTGCAGATGTTAGCAGGTGAGGAGTGAAGCGTGAGGGGGGAGGTGTCGTTTGCCAAGAAAAACCAAAGTCTTGGGCATTTTCTCCTCACCCCTTACGCCTCACTCCTCACGGAATCAGGAAATGGCTGGCCCTGCTAACCCCGCCGAAAGACAGGGCTTCGAAGGCTCCGTTTATTGTAGACGATTTCTCGGCCCTGGCAAGGCCGGTGTGCCCCCCAGTGGTGAATGATCTGCTATTCCGTTGCGGTGAGCGGTTTGATCACCTGGCGTTCGGGGGCGATTTTGACAAATCTTCGGTCCGCTTCTGCAAGCACCTCCTGCACCCAGCGGGCCTCCTCCTCCTGGTGCGAATGCAGCAGGGCTCGATGGTATTCGAGCAGCAGTTCCTCGATCTGGGGCAGGTCCTCCTCCTCGAGGGGGCGAATCTGCACTCCGGCGCTGCGGGCGAGGCGGCGGTGCAGGGCTTCGGAGGTCATCCCCATCTGCCGGTCGAGATGGCAGTAGATCGTGCCGCCGGTCATCCCCGAACAGAGCCAGGGGCCGGGGTCGCCCAGCACCACGACCCGCCCGGCGGTCATGTATTCAAAGCCGAACCCCTTGAGGTTGGCCCGCCCGGCAAGGTTGCCGAGACTGTCGTCGATAGGCGTGCGGATGCGCCCGCCCAGAACCACGTCGGCGCCTGAAAGCCGAATGCAGGCCCGGCTGTCGGCATCGCCCTGGATCAGAAACAGCCCCCCCTGGGCACCGTAGGCCAGCCCCTTGCCGACCGACCCGGCGACCCGCATGCCGTTGCGGTTCTCCCCCTTGAGAATGGTGATCCGGCCGCCCAGGGCGCACTTGCCCACCCCGTCCTGGGTGCCGCCTTCGACGCGGATGTTGATGCGGGGGATGTTGAAGGCCGCAAGGCCGTTGCCGGGGATCGAATCGCGGCGAAAGTGCAGCAGGGCCTCTTTTTCGTTGCCGTAACGGCCTTCGCGGTAGGCCCTTGTCATGGCACCCGCCAGGTAGGTACCGATCGCCCGGTCCGAACTTGAGGCATCGTCGTCATCGTAACGCACCCGGTCCTCGCCGCCGTCGAAGGCCTCGGTGACCAGTGCCGAAATCAACGAAGTCAGGTAATTCAGCGGCTTGCGGATGATGCGGACCTTGGGCTCCTGATGGAGAACGGGTTCGGCAGCCACCGGGGCGAGCAGCCCTTCGAGATCGAGTCGTTCGTGACCGCGGACCTGGGTCAGCAGCTCGCTGCGGCCGACCAGGTCCTGGGTGCGCCTGAAGCCGAGCTTGGCGGTGAGGGCGCGGACTTCCTGGCCCAGGGCCCTGAAGAAGGTGGTCTGGTAAATGATGCCGTTTTCGAGCACCCGGGGGACGAAGCGCTTAAGGCCGCGGGCCTCGGCCTGCTCTGCGGTCTCGATCTGGGTGGCGATGCCGACATGGCAGGTGCCCAGGTTGCAGCCGCGGCAGGTGGTGCAGCCGATGATGATCATGGCCAGGGTGCCGAAACCGACCCGGTTGGCACCGAGCAGCATCAGCTTGACCAGGTCGCGCCCGGTGCGAACGCCGCCGTCGGCCCAGATCTCGACCTTCTGCCGCAGCCCGGCTTCGAGCAGGGCCTTGTGGGCTTCGCGGACGCCGATGTCCGTCGGCAGTCCGACGAACTTGATGGCGTGCTTGCGGGCCGCGCCGGTGCCGCCCTCGTAGCCGCTTATGGTGATAATGTCGGCGCCGGCCTTGGCGACGCCCAGGGCGATGGTGCCGATGCCGGCCACCGCGGGGACTTTGATCGATATGCGCGCGTGGGGGTTTGCGGTGCGCAGCTCTTCGATGATCTGGGCCAGATCCTCGATGGAATAGATGTCATGGTTGTTCGAAGGCGAAATCAACGTCACCCCCGGTGCCGAGTTGCGGGCGGCGGCGATTTTTTCGGTCACCTTGAAGCCGGGCAGATGTCCTCCCTCGCCGGGCTTGGCCCCCTGGCCGACCTTGATTTCGAGGACCTCGGCCGAATTGAGCAGCTCCATATGTACCCCGAAGCGCCCGGAGGCGATCTGCTGACCGCGGTTGTGCCGGTAGCTGCCGAGCATGTCGGCGATCTCTCCGCCCTCGCCGTTCATGCAGATGATATTAAGGCGCTTGGCCGCCTCGGCGTAAATGCGAAACGGCGTCTCGCCCTGGGAGCCGAAACTCATCGCCGAGATGAGAAAGGGCAGGTCGTGACCGCCCACCGAGGTGTCGACATCCTCGGGGTCGACCTGCAACTGGTCGGCAAAACGAAAATCAGTCAGGTGGCGTGGCACCAGGGGGTGTTCATCCTCCATCTGGCGAATCAGTTTGGAGAACTCCGGGTAGCTTTCTTCCATCTTGGCCACCGCGCCGACCTTCTTCCAGATCCGTGGCAGTACCCGAAACGGGCTGGTGACCGGGCGGGTTTCCTTGCTGCGGGCGATGGATTTACGCTCACGGCAGCTGCTTTCGAGCCGCTGCAGGTTCAGCCCCTTTTCGGCCGAACCGCAGAAGTTCGGTGCCTCGAAGATCTCGGCAAGCTCGGGGGCCAGGCCGATGGCGGCAAAGTACTTGCCGTAGCCGCCGATCTCGTGGGTGCCCATGGTCGAGATCACCTTTTCGAGCCCCTTGGTCAGAGCGCCCAGAACCTGTTTCAGCCCCTCGGGCTCCTCGTCGGCGATCTCCCACATCAGGTAGGGGCACAGGGCGTCGGCGCCCATGCCCAGGGTGAAGACCAGGTCGTGGAGGTTGCGCAGGGCCCCGCTGCGAAGCACCAGGGCTGTTTTGCGGCGCAGGCTCTGGCCCCGGGCGTCGCTCGTCTCCCGCAGGGTTTTATGCAGGGAGGCCACTGCCAGGTAGGGATCGAGGAAATTGCGGTTGGGGCCAAAGGCGCCGCTGTCATCGACGAGCAGCAGCCTCGCGCCGCGTCCCACCGCCGCCAGCGCCTCGGCGCGCAGGCGCTCCAGGGCCTGGCTGAGGGTTTCATCGCGGTTCAGGGAGCAGGAGAGAACCTTGTAGGCCGGTCGCCTGGTGGGTGCAAAGTGGGCCAGCAGAGCCTCCAGGGTGCAGATTCCACCGGCTGCGGCGATCTGTTCATCGTCAGGCGCAGGTTTCTGGCGGCGGCCGCCGAGGAGCAGCGGAACCTCGAACTCGACCGCCGGCAGCGACACCCCCCTCAAAGCCGGCCGCGGGCCGAGGTAGATGCGGGTCGAAAAATGCTCGGTTTCGCGCTCCCGGTCGATGGCGGGGTTGGTGACCACCGCAACCTGCTCCTTGAAAAAGTCCGAGAGGTTCTGGGGTACCAGTGCCAGGGCGGCCAGCGGGCCGTCGTAGCCGAGGGAGGCGATGGGCTCCTGGCCGCTGCGGGCCAGCTCGCGCAGGTTCTGTTCGTCGCTGCGTCGCCAGGCAAGGGCCGCCATCAGGTTGGGCCGTTCGAAGCGGGCGTTTCGCGCAAACAGGTCGGTTTCGCGCCCGCTCTGGCCCTTGAGATCGGCAGCGCGGCTGAGGCTTTTTCGGTGCCGGGCAAGGTCGGTGCGGCGGCGCAGTCGCTGCAAGCCCAGCTCGCGCAGCTGGTGGCATTCGAAGACCTCGATCGGTTTTTCGGCGTTTATCCGCAGGCCGAGTTTTTCTCCGGGAGCCAGAGGCTTGGGGTCGGTGAGAATCTCTTCGTGGGGAACCACTCCCACCTCGGAGGAGGCGAAGTATTCCTTTTCGGTTTCGCCGACCCAAAGGGGGCGAAGGCCCATGGCGTCGACGCTGAAGACGCACTCGGCGCCATGCCGGGCGATGAGCCCGGCAGGCCCCTGGGCGCTGGCCTTGAACATCCGCCGCAGCAGGGTGTACATGTCCTTCAGTTCCTGGCCCATGGCGTCCATTTCGCTGAAAATGGGCGGAAAGACCATCTCCATGGCCTCGAAAAGCGACAGTCCGTAGAGATGGATCAGCCCTTCGAGGGTGCGGTTCAGGTCCTGGGAGTCGCTGCCCCCGGGCGGCAGCGGGATGCCCATTGCCAGGGCCTCTTCGCGCAGCCGGGCAATGGTGTTGATCTCGCCGTTATGGCCGAGCAGACTGAAGGGCTGAGCGCGCAGCACCGTCGGCAGGGTGTTGGTCGAATAGCGGCTGTGGCCGATGGTGATGGCGGAGAGAAAATCGCGGCGTTTGAGTTCGGGGTAGTAGCGGGGGAGCAGTTCCGGGGCGCCGTGCAGTTTGTAGGCTGTGACCGTATCCGAGAGGGAGGCCACGTGAACGGGATAGTCCTGCTCGATTTCGACCTGCAGGCGATAGAGCAGGCCCGGTGCGGCTGCTGCGTCTGAAACCTGCAGGCCGAGCTGCCAGAAGAGGGGTTCGTCATTGCGGGCGGCCGCCGAGAGGACTTCGCTGCGCACCGGCCCCGGCCGCTCCACCAGAACCTCTGCGCCGGCCTCGTCAAAGCGGCGAAGTAACTGCTCCTGCAGATCCGGGATGCTCTCGAGGACGGGGCGGGGCAGCATCAGGTGACCGATTGCGAACCCGGGCACATCGACCAGCTCAGGGTTTTTGTCGGCCTGTTCAAGAATTTCGCGCCATATCTGCCGGGGCAGGTCGGTGAGAATGCCGCAGCCGTCGCCCGAGCCGTCGATCTCCCCGGCCCGGTGCCCCATTTTTATCAAGGCTTCAATGGTGCGCTGGACGTTACCGTGGGTGGGTCGGCCGGCCTTGTTGACATAGCTGATGATGGCGCAGGCATCGCGTTCGGCGGGCATCAGGCCGTTGAGGTCATGACGGGGGATGTTCATTGCGGTGCTCCTGGTCAGGTTGGGGCGCAAGATTCACCCTAAAGTGTAGCCAAGCCCCCGCCCAACACAAGTCACCCCAAAAAAGAAGGCGGACCGATATGGTCCGCCTTTGCTAAACTCTTCTCGTCACTCGTCACTCGTCACTCGTCACTCGTCACTCGTCACTCGTCACTCGTCACTCGTCACCTTGCCCTTAAATCATTTCCAGCAGCGCCTTGACGGTTTTTTCGATACCTTCGGCTGCTTCGCTGATGCGGCCTGCCAGCATGTAAGCCGGCGAGGAGATGAGTTTGTTTTTTTCGTCGATCACGAAATCGTTGACCGGGCAGGCGACATGTTCGCTGCCCATGGCGCCGAGGGCCTGGGCGGTTCCTTCATCGGTGCCGATGGTCAACTGGTGGGCGAGTTTCTCGTTGCCGAGCACCTTTCACCTTTGAGATCAGGGCCGGGGCGATGCAGACGGCGGCCAGGGGTTTTTTTGCCGACATCACCTCTTTAACCAGCCGCGTGACTTCGGGGTTCACCGAACAATCGGCCCCTTTGACAGCAAAGTCGCAAAGGTTCTTGGCAGCGCCGAAGCCGCCGGGGAACATCAGGGCATCAATGTCTGCGGCCTTTACGTCCTTGATGTTCTTGATGTTGCCTCGGGCGATGCGGGCCGATTCGACCAGAACGTTGCGACTCTGCCCTTCAGCGACGTCGCCCGTCAGGTGGTTGACCACATGCATCTGCTCTGTGTCGGGCGCCATGCAGATGGCTTCAGCGCCGGCGCGGTCAAGGGCGAGCAGGGTGATGACCGCTTCGTGAATTTCGGCACCGTCGTAAACGCCGCAACCGGAAAGAACGACTCCTACCTTTGCCATGAAAAGAACCTCCTTGCAAAAATATTCCCTGAATCCGAAAGTATGTTGGTGTCTTGCCGATATTCTGCAACCTTGCAGATGTCAGCAGGTGAGGGGTGAAGCGTGAGGGGGGAGGCGTAATTAAAACAAACAAAAAACAAAGCTCTTCGCTTTTTCTCCTCACCCCTCACCGATTTTTAAAGAGTCAGACTTGTAGGGAAAAGGGTAGAAAAGATGTTCTATTTGTCAAGTCAGGATTTTGAATAGATGACTGCGACGGCTCTGGCCGGACCGTCCTCGCTGGCGATGTAGCCGTGAGGCTCGGAAGAATCGTAATAGACCGAATCTCCCGGGTTCATGGTCATCACCTGGTCGCCGTAATGGAAC
>CALZIZ010000086.1 GCA_945787465.1 uncultured Desulfuromonadales bacterium | reverse complement strand
CAGAGCCCGCACCCGCGCTTCGGCCGAAATTGTACGCTCGGCCAGGGCCGAGGCCCTGGGGATCACCTCGGACACCCCGGGAAAGCTCCTGGGGGCAGGAACAGGGGCCGGTTCAGGGGCAACCCCTTCCTGGGCAGCGACCGAGCCAAGCAGCAACAAAGCCAACAGCCAACCGGTCAATACAATTCTCATACTCCCACCTCAGCCTCGGACATGACAGTTTCTATGACATTGTGGATTATCCAGGGGCCTTGTCAACCAAAATGAACGACAGCAGGGAGACAGCATTTCTCCGAGTTGCTGCCGCAGCAGTGCAATGAGCCGGGCAGGCAGTTACTTAAACAAAAAAAGCCCCCATAAGCGGGGGCTTTTTCCAGGACGGCGTCTATTCCTCAGTGCCCGGCAGGTGCGGCACCTGTGGCCAGGAGCGCGCGAGGCGTCGAGTCGGTTCCGGGCGGCAGCACTGGATGCTCGACCCTGGGTTGAACCCCGGTCAGAGTGCGCAGGAAGGCGACATGATACCCAGTTGAGCCGATCCCATCAAGGCCACCGCATCCTTAAGACTCCAGACCTTCCCCGAATGGAAATAGGGAGCGGTCAGGGTGATGTTGCGCAGGGGCGGTGCACGAAACACGTAGCGGTCGGCGGCGGTATTTGTCACCTTGAAACGCCCCAGATCGTCGGGCGGAAGGACCTCGGCGCCAGGTTTTTCCACAAGGCCGAAGGGGTAATAACCCTGCCCGCCGAGATTGACTCCGCTGTGACAGGCGCCGCAGCCCTTATCCATATAGAGTTGCAGCCCCTGCAGCTGCTGCTTGGAGAGGACGCCTGCATCCCCTTTAAGATACTTGTCGAAAGGCGCATCCGGAGTAATCAGTGTCGCCTCGAAGGCCTCGATGGCCCTGGCCATGGCATCAAAGCTCAAGGGCGCCTTCTCGCCGGGGAAGGCTTTACGGAACTGCTCGACATATCCCGGGATGCTGTTCAAGGTCTCGATCACCCGCTCTGGGGTGTTGTTCATCTCCACCGAAGCCTGGACCGGACCCTTGGCCTGTTCGGCAAGATCATCGGCCCGCCCGTCCCAGAACTGGGCCCGGTTGAACACCGCATTTAAAACCGTCGGAGCATTCCGGGGTCCTTTTTGCCAGCCGTGGCCAACCGAAGTCTCCTGCAGGTCGATGCCGGCCAAGCCTACATTGTGGCAGGTCTGGCAACTAATCAGGTGCGACGCCGAGAGCCGGGGGTCGAAGTAGAGCATTCGCCCCAGATCGATCATCTCCGGCGTCAGGGGATTTTTCTCCAGGGTCGGCGGCGTCTGGGGCAGCGGCTGGAACATCCCCTGGGCCCTCTTTTGCAGGCTATCTTCAGCCCAGGCGCCACCCAGTGTCAGGGCCATGAATACCGTGGCAAGACCGATCTTTTTCAGCATGTCTACCTCCCTAAAAACAAGATTTACATTTTGAGCCGCAAACAGAGCAGCTATTTACGTTAAAGGATAAAATTAACCTAATCTTCTTACTTGTCAAGGAGGAGAGGCGAAACAGAACGGTCGAGGGATATCCGGGGAGGACTTGGGGGTACCGGTGCCCGAAGGGAAAAGCTCCAGAAGGGGGGGGGAATTCTAACCAAAAGTTTCGCGTGAGATACCAGCGAACAGAGTCCCACCCGGCTCAACGGATGGCGCCGTTCGGATTTTTCCTGATATGGAAGAAGGTGGGCTGCCAATCCAAAACTTTAGTACCAGTTTTGTTGTCGCAGAAAGCTCAACAAGGATAAAATTTCGCAAAAATAGGCAGTTTAGGCTTTTCAAACACCCGCTGACCTCCTAAGATTAAAGGCAACCCAACATCGACGTCGCCCTCACCAACGGAATGCATGGAATGAATCCACAACGGCATATGGAACTGATTGAGGCCTTCGGCAGCGCCTCATCCATCGAAGAGATACATGAGGTATGCTCCGACCTTTGCGAGCAGTTCGGCTTCGACCATTTTCTTTACGGGGCGCGAATCCCCGTCTCCCTGGTCAAGCCTCAGATCTTCATCATCAGCGGGTTTCCCTCCGCATGGTGGAGCCACTACAAACAGAGCAACTACCTGAAAATCGACCCCACAGTCGCCCACTGTGCCAGCCGGACCGTACCCCTTCGCTGGAGCAGCCTGAAACCGGAAAAGATCCAAAACCCCCAGGTCAAAAAACTGATGCAGGAAGCATGGGACTGCGGCCTTCGCGATGGTCTCAGCCTGCCGGTGCATGGCCACCAGGGTGAAACCGCCCAGCTGTCGCTGACCTGCGGCGAGGCTTCCGGCGCAAGCCGAAAGCGCCTCGAGCATGCCCTGCCCTTCGTGCAGCTGCTGACAAATTACCTGCACGAGGCTGCCCGCAGAATTATCGAGGTCCGGCAAATCACCCCGGCACGGGCCCAGCTCACCCGGCGTGAAAAAGAATGTCTGCTCTGGACCGCGGAAGGCAAAACCGCCTGGGAAATCTCCCAGATTCTCGGCGTCTCCGAACGCACCGCAACCTTCCACCTGCAGAATGCCGCGGGCAAACTCAACGTGACCAATCGCCAGCATGCCGTAGCCAGGGCCGTCTCCCTCGGCCTGATCACCCCGGTCATCGGCTGACCCTTCTCCCTTCTGCCTTCCGCCTAACCCTTTTCTTCTGCCCGGCCTGGTTTCCCGAAAAAACCTGTCAGATCTGACAGTGACCTTCACTGCGCCCTTCGTGGTTTACTTTTCCCTGGTTCTAGGAATTTACCCAGCCAGGGAGGAGTTTGTTTATGAACAGAGTTGTTGTAACACGCCCCAATGCCCCAGGGTGCGACCCGCACCTGTTTCGCAGCATGTATCGGTTTCGCCACAAGGTCTTTCATGACAACCTCGGCTGGGAAGTGGCAAGCAACGAGGGACTCGAACATGACCATTTTGACAAGCTTGACCCGGTTTACATGATCTCGGGGGATTATCGACAGGTCGAGGGCTGCTGGCGCCTGTTGCCGACCAGCGGCCCCTATATGCTCAAGGACACCTTCCCTCAACTGCTCCGTGGCACACACGCCCCCCAGGCCGAAGAGGTTTGGGAAATCAGCCGCTTTGCGGTGCTGCCTTCACGCACCCGCTCACGCTCCCAGGCCAACATCTGCTCGATCACCTTCGACCTGCTGCGAGCCGGGGTCGACTTTGCCGACCAGAACGGCATCAAACATTACGTTTTCGTCACCAGCGTCGCGGTGGAGCGACTCCTGCAGCGGGCGGGCCTGACCCTGCACCGGATGGGAGACGGCAAAGCGCAACGGGTCGGCAAGGTCCTGTCGGTGGCCTGCTGGATCGACATCGACGATGCCACCCGCCGGGCGGTCTACCAGGGCGGCCAACTCCATGGCCTGGCCAGTAAGGAGCAGGTCGCATGATGGTACTGGTTGTGGGATCCGATCCGAGCCTCGAGGCGATGGGACGCAAACTGGCGGAACCATCGGAAACCTCCCTGGTCTGGGTCAAAAACGGCCCTCAGGCAGCAGCCGAACTCAACCGGGCACCCGGCGCCTGCTGCCACATTATTTACGCTCTCGATGCAGGGCACGAAAATCTGCATGAGGCCCTTGAACTGCTGAAGGATCGCGCGCCCAGGCCGACCCTGACCCTGGTGAGCGAAAAACAAGGCGGAGCCGCCCGGCCCCACCGCCAGCCCCAACTGGTGGGAGCCTTCGAACGCAACCCCAAGGGGTTGCAGCCCCTGGGCTGTAACCTGGTCGAGCCCAATTACGGTCCCCCGGGGGTCGAAGACATCATTTATGAATATCAGGCACCCTGCCGTCCCTCCCGGAGGGCAGCGGGATGAAAGCCACACAGGGGCAGTTTGCCATGCTTTTCAAGCCGTTTTTCCAGACCACGACCATTCCCATCGCCCTCGTGGACTTCAGCGGCCGAATTCAGGAAACCAATCCGGCGATGCAGATTCTGCTCGGCTTTCCGGCCGAAGAAATCGAAGGCCGAAACTTGCTGGAGTTTGTGGCTGCCGAGGATGTGCCGGCAACCCAGGCGCTGTTTCGCAACATGGTTCCTTCCGGGGCGAAAGGACCGAGCACCGAAATCCGCTGCCTGCGCCGCGACGGTCAGAAGCTCACAGCCCTGGCGGCATTTTTCAAAATCCATGACCAGAACGGCGACCAGGAGAGCATGATTCTGACCCTGGAAAATCTCTCCGACAGCAGACAGGCCCAGCAGCGCTTCAATGACATCACCTATTTCGACCCGCTCACCGGCCTGGCCAACCGCCTGCTGCTCCACGACCGGCTCGAGCACGCCCTTACCCAGGCTAAACGGGCCCAGGGCATGATTGCGCTGCTGATGATCAACATCAACCGATTCCGGGACATCAATGATTCCTTCGGCCATGCCGCCGGTGACCAACTGCTCAACGAGGTTTCCAATCGTTTACGGCCCTGTTTTCGCGACAGCGACACCCTGGCACGTTTCAACGGTGACAAATTCGCCATCGTCCTCGATAAAATGCCGGGCCTGGCCCCGGTTTCACTGGTTCTGCGCAAACTCCTCGAACGCCTTGGCAAGCCTTTTTCCATCGGCGAACAGGATGTCTTCATCACCTCCAGCATCGGCATTGCCTTGTCGCCGGGCGACGGAAAGGATTCCGACAGCCTGCTGAACTGTGCAGAGCTGGCCATGGCCAGGGCCAGCAAGGAAGGGCGCAACAATTACCAGTTCTACACTCCCGAGATGAATGCCCGGGCCCGGGAACGGTTGCGCCTCGAAAGCTCTCTTTACCGGGCCCTGGAGCGGAGCGAGTTCGAACTCTACTATCAACCCCAGATTCATCCGGCCAACGGCAAGATGCTGGGAACTGAAGCCCTGCTGCGCTGGAACCACCCCACCCGGGGGCTGCTCGGCCCCGAGGAATTCGTCCCGATGCTCGAAGAGACAGGCTTGATCCATGCCGCGGGCCGTTGGGTGCTGCACACCGCCTGTGCCCAGGCCAAGGCCTGGCGAAGCGCCGGTTTTCCCGAGATGCGGATCGCGGTGAATATCTCGGCCCGCCAGCTTCTGCACCGGAACTTTGCCGAGGAGGTCGCTCACGCCCTGCAGCAAAGCGGTCTTGAAGGCGAGGCCCTGGACCTTGAAATCACCGAGAGTATTCTCATGGAGGACACCGAGCTCAATGCCGAGGTGCTGCAGAAGATTGCCGGCCTTGGAGTGCATATCTCCATCGACGATTTCGGCACCGGATATTCGCCCTTGACCTACCTGAAGCGCTTTCCGGTCCATTCGCTGAAAATTGACCGCAGTTTCATTCAGGGTATCCCCGAAAACAGCGACGATATGGCCATCGCCTTTTCGATTTTCGCCCTGGCCGAAACCCTCGGTCTGCAGGTGACCGCCGAAGGGGTCGAGACCGCACAGCAGCTCTCGACCCTCAACAACTGGCAATGCAACAAGGCGCAGGGGTACCTGTTTGCGCGGCCCATGCCCGCGGCTCGGCTTGACGAGTGGCATTCGTTGGAACTGCCGCAGCTTCGGGTTTGCAGTGATCAGTCCCAGAACTGATTCAGGGGATCTTGTTCGAGGTGTTGGAGCAGTTTGCCCAGATCGAGGGAAGGGGCGACATTCAGGTAAAAATGCCAGCGATTGTTGGAGCCGGGATAATGCAGGGTCCATTGCTGCAGATCGTGGTTGAAGCGAAACTGGGCTACGGGCGAGAGGCAGAACTGGACCGGGTCGCTAGGGTCCAGCCGTTCTTCGAAGAGGGTAATGCTGTCTTCGCGAACCTTGAAGCTGAAACCGAGCTGACCCCGTTCGAGGCTCGGTACCCTCTGGGCACAGAACCGGGTCAACAGCTTTTCAGCGGTTCGTCGGATAAGTTCGGGTAATGCCATAATATGCTCGCGGGTCAGGGTGGGCAGCAGGCACACACCTAACGAAACAGTGAAGTGCTCAGGTAACGGTCGCCCCGGACGACCTGCAGCGCTCCGGCAACCGCCGCCCCGCTCGACATGCCGGCAAACAGCCCTTCTCCAGTGGCCAGTTGCCGGGCCGTTGCAAAAGCGTCCTCGTCCTCCACGGTCAACTCGACCAGGGGGGGGTATTACCTATGGATGGCCTGGGCTAATCCGCAACCTTGGCTCTGCGTACCGACCATTCCTCTGCAACTTATTTTTGACCTGTGACTGATACCTGTGTCCCTGAGGTCGGACCGGGCAATAGCGCAAGTCATTGACCTGCCTAAAGGTTAAAAAATCACCGACGAACCTATGGGTGCGCCTCAGATTCTTTAAAACACTTATTCTGACCAAGCACTTACACTCTTTTTTCGCCCCGATCTCACGGATCCAGATGATAGAGAATTTCTCTTTTGTTCACCCTTGCCAACGCCCTCAAAACCGCTTGACAGAGCAAAAGACTAGTGTAGGATTCTACCTCAAAAAATAACCATAGCCAACTGCTGGATGACCAGCAATTTTTAGCACAGGAGGCAAGCATGCTTGTTACTGAAGTTCGTACCCGGGCCAAGACCCTGGGCATCAAACAGGCCAACAAGATCCGCAAGGCAGATTTGATCCGCACCATCCAGCGCACCGAAGGTCATTCGGACTGTTTCGGGGCGCCCTGGCGCTTAGAGTGCGCCGAGCTCGACTGCTGCTGGCGCGAAGACTGCCAGACCTCGTCACCGGGCTGAATCAACCGCGGTCGAGGCTGAAGCGGCCCGGGCCGACAAACAGCAGGCTGAAAAACACAAGTCCCAGTTCAATAGCATGGGAGGCGGCCAAAAGCCCCTCCCCCTTGCCAAGGTGCATGTTCGCCGCCACTGCCATGGTCAGCCCCAGCAGCAGGCAGGCGGGACGGAAAAACCAGCCGAGAATCAGACACAACCCACCGAAAAACTCGCTCAGGGCAGCGGCCAGCCCCCAGGCCACCGGCATCGCATAGACCCCCAGGTAGCCCATGGCGCCACCAAGGTGTTCCCATTTACCCGGACCTTCGAGCAGCTTGGGCGCCCCGTGGGCCAGAAACATCGCCCCGACTCCCAGGCGCAGCAGCAAAAGACCGTAATCCCGATATTTTCCCAAGAATTTCCAGACCATCGGATTCCTTTCTGGTTTCGTTTTCTAAATAATTCCGTGCAGCGGGGCGCCTGCAGCGCCGAGGGCATCTACGCGTCTTTCCACGGCCGGATCATCGATAAGCGCCGGGGCATGGTGTGCCTTGCTGCGGGCATCGATGACCAGGCTTCCGCGGCACCCCCAGTGTTTGCACTGCACGGACGCGCCGATACCGTAAATGTCACTGGCCGGATTGGAGCGGGTGAAGGTCGTCCAGAGAAAGTTATTGAGGGTGCGGGCGACAAATTCGCTGTCATCGACAACGACCACCAGGGGGAAGCGGTTGAGCGGATCGTCCTCGCCGAAGAACCGGCAGAACTCGAGCATCTGCGCATCCTCCTGGTTGCGCCCTGCCTGGCAGGGCGGACCCTGGACCACCAGGATCCCCGGCTGGGCCAGCCGCGGATTGCCAAATTCAGGGGGCAGGCGCAGGTCGCCGGGGACCTCCTCGGGCAGCGCACGGCGCCGGGGACCGGCGGCGGCCACCACCACCTTGGAGCCTTCGTTGAAACCGCCCCCTGAATAATCGAGGGTGTCGATGGTTGTTGCGGTCTGAAAGTGCAGGTCGCGGGCCCAGTCGACCCGCTCCAGAACATGGCGCAAAAAAGCCGGGATATCGTGGATGTCGAGGCCGGGACAATCCTCCTGGGCGCTGATGAACAGATACTTGGCCAGTGAGAGCTGCCCCTGGCCGAGAATCGCGTTGCCGATGGTCAACAGCTCCTGGGGCTTGCGCTGCTCGGCGTAGGGAACGTAGCGCTCGCTGCCGATGGCCAGCAGCAGAGGGTGCACCCCGGCGGCATCGACGGCGTGCACCGCCTTGACCCCGGGCAGCACCGAGGGGATCAGGTCGCCGGTCAGCTCGTGGATAAAGGCGCCGAAGCTGGTATCCTCCTGGGGCGGCCGGCCGACGCTGGTAAAGGGCCAGATCGCCCCCTCGCGGTGCCAGATTTTCTCGACCTTGAGCACCGGAAAATCGTGGGCCAGGCTGTAGTAGCCGAGGTGGTCGCCGAAGGGCCCTTCGGGCAACTGTTTGTCCGGATCGATAATGCCGGTGATGACAAAATCGGCCTCGGCCGGCATCGGCAGCTGCCCGGCGGGACAGACCATGGGGATGCGATGGCCGGCCAGCAGGCCGGCAAAAGAGAGTTCGGGCATCCCCTCGGGCAGGGGCATGACCGCCGCCACCGTCAGGCTCGGCGGGCCGCCGACGAAAACACTGACCCGAAAGGGCCGGCCCTGCTCCAGGGCTTCGGCATGGTGCACGCCGATCCCCCGGTGAATCTGGTAATGGATCCCCACCTCGCCGCCGGGGTCATACTGGCCGCCGGAGATCTGCACCCGGTACATGCCGAGGTTCGAATGCCGCAGCCCCGGCCGCAGGGTACTTTCGGAATAGACCTGGGGCAGGGTGATAAAGGCGCCGCCGTCATCGGGCCAGGACACCAGCTGGGGCAGCTGGTCAACACTGGTACTGTGGCCCAGGATGGGCCCTGACTTGACCTTCTTCGGCAGCAGGTGCCAAGCGCTGACCGGGGCCCCGAGGTAGCCCAGGGGCTGCTTCAGAGGGGCCATGGGATTGAGCTTGAGCTCCACCAGGCGCCGGATGGAATCGAGGGTGTCGCGAAAGATGTAGCGGGTTCGATCGAGGGTTCCAAAGAGGTTGCCCAGCATGGGAAACCCGCAACCCTTGACGTTGGTAAAGAGCAGGGCGGGGCCCTGTGCCTGGTAGACCCGGCGCTGAATCGCACCGGCTTCAAGATAAGGGTCGACCTCGGTGCCGATGCGCAGCAGTTGGCCGCTCGCTTCGAGGTCGACGATACATTCACTCAGATTGCGGTAGCCCATGCGGTTTATCTCCTGTGGCCTGAGAACGGTGCCGGGGCATGTTACCCAACCCCGCGGCAATTGACAACCGGGGATTTACCGGAGCCCCTATCATCAACAGCCCCCCGGGGCTCCGCTTTATCCCGTGAAAACTCCGCGCAATCACCAAACCGTATCGCAGACGCCACTCCCCGGCGCGGCCCCATCCCGCTTCCAACGACCTGCCAGAAAGGCCCTTCCTCCGCCTAAATTCGGACAGTTATAACTTTTCCACCATTCAATTGGACAGCTCTGCAGGAGGGGCCTTGAAGATTGGCCTGCATTTGGCAATTACCATGACCTGAAGACAAAACGCGGGCACCCCATAGCCCATTGCACGGACGAAGCCCAGGATTGCGCCGTACCTGGTCAAGTCGGCGACTACAGCGAGAGGATCACGCTGCTCGGTACATGTCCTTCGGGGAGGGGGCGAGGGGTTATCGTACCAATCCGTGCAATGGGTTATGGGGTGCCCCAAACCTTTCCAGCTCTGCCCTTCTCAAATCTACTCCCTTTTCTGCCGAATCGCCTGAATCACCGCCGAAAAATCGAAATCCTCCAGGCCCATGGCCCGGGCCCGCTTGAAGGTTTCGTTGGCAGCGGAGGCGCTGCAAAGCGGCTGGGCCAGGCTGTCCCCCAAGCCGATGGCCAGGCGCAGGTCTTTCTGCATGTGCTTGAGCGGAAAGTGGGTGCTGAAATTTTCTTCCAACATGTTCGGTCCCTTGAGGGCGAACATCGGGTTGGCCAACGCCCCCTGGGAGAGGACCTCGAGGATCGCTCCGGGGTCGAGGCCGCCCTTTTCGCCCAAAGCCAGCCCCTCGCTGAAAATCGCCATCATCCCCCCCATGACCATGTTGACCAGCAGCTTCATGCGCGCCCCCTGGCCGACCTCGCCGAGAAAGTGGCTCGCCTTGCCCATGCAGTCAAAGGCCGCCTTGACCTCATCGTAGAGACCGCGATCGCCGGCGGCAAGAATGATCAGGGTGCCGTCCTCGGCGGGCTTTTTGCTGCCGGAGACCGGCGCCTCGAGAAACCGTCCCCCCCGCTCGGTCACCGCGTCGCTGATGCGCCGCGAGCACGCCTCATCCACCGTCGACAGGTCGACGTAGGCCTTGCCGGCCTTAAGGCCTTCGAGCACCCCGTCAGGAGCGAAGCAGACCGCTTCGGCAGCCGCCGGATCGCTGAGCATGGCAAAGGTGATCGAACAGCCTGCCACCACCTCCTTGGCCGAAGTCGCCTGCCGGGCCCCAAGGGCCACCAGCGGCGCGCACTTGTCCGCACTGCGATTCCAGACCGTCACCCCGAACCCGGCCTTGACCAGGTTCGCCGCCATGGCACTGCCCATAATCCCCAGGCCGATAAAACCGTACTCTGTCACTGCATATCTCCTTGTTATTCAAAACCAAAGGCTTCGCGACTGAAGTCGCTCCTACAAAAGAAGACCCCATTCAGGGGGATTAGTCACTCGTCACTCGTCACTCGTCACTCGTCACTCTCGCCTCTCGCCTCTCGCCTCTCGCCTCTCGCCTCTCGCCTTTCTCCTTTCTCCTTTCTCCTTTCTTCTTTTTCCTGCCTTCAATCACTTGCTCTTCTGGCCGACAAAATAATCCTCCTTGTCCTTGAAGAGCACGTTGAAGGTGGTCAGAGAACCGTAACTGCGGGTGATATACTGCTGCAGGTTGACCTTATCCTCTTCGGAGAGTTTTTTGTGGCCGTTGATCTGCTGTTCGAGCACCCGCAGACGGTCGCGGACCATGACGATTTTGTGAAAGAAGGCCTCGATCGGCACCTCCTTGGCCTGCAGCGCCTCGTCCTCGGGTTTGAGCACCAGCTCCCCTCCCTCCCAGCGCTCGCCCATTTCCACTGAGGGCAGCTCCTCCTCGCGCAGCTCCCGCACCGCAAGGCGCACCATTTCATAGGCGGCCGCCTCGGCATCGCTGAACACATCGAGGTGCTCGCGGGCGACATAGACCTGTTTTTCGCTGCGGGCAAAATAGACCGAGCAGTTCTGGTTCTCCCCGTAGCCCGAGGTGTCCTCGACCCGACCGAGTCCGTATTTTTCGTGGCGCACCAGGTCGCCTTTGAGCAAATCACCTGCCATGCTGTTTCCTCCTGTTCGTCAAGTTATCGAGAGTTCTTGTATTCGTGGATTTTATGGCGGACAGCCTATTTGAATAAGACATAGCCGCAGCTGATCAAAAGGGCGAAAAAACATTCCCCTCCTCCTCACTGATTTTCAGACTGCTGAGTTCAGACTTCAAGCAGTTTCCTGCTGGCGAATGTTCTCCAATGCGGCCAGGCGCAGGCCGTCGCTGATGGTGGGATAGACATGAACGGTCTGGGCCAGGTCGTAGACGCTCAGGCCGAAGCGCACCGCCAGGGTGGCCTCGTGGATGATGTCGGCGGCGCGCGGGGCGAGCACCTGCACCCCCAGCACCCTGCCAGAACCTTTTTCTGCGCAGAGCAGAAAGCCCCCCCTGCGGTGCCCCATGACATGAGCCTTGGCGACATGGTGCAGGTCAAAGAAGGTTTCCACCACCTCCTTGCCCTGGTGCCGGGCCTGGTCCGGTGACAGACCCACGCACGCCACCTCGGGATCGACAAAGACCGCCATCGGGGTGTTGCGGTGATCGATGCGACGGTGCAGGTCGGGGTCGAGCATGTTGTCCACCGCGACCTCCCCCTCCTTGGCGCCGGCCGGGGCGATCAGCGGCGCGCCGGTCACATCGCCGGCGGCCCAGATGCCTGAGGCGGTGGTGCGGCACTCCTCATCGGTGGAGATAAAACCTCCCTGGTCAACTTCCACCCCGGCTTCCTCGAGGCCGATATCCTGGGTGGCCGGCGCGGTGCCCACCGCCAGCATGATGCGCTGGCCCCGAAACAGCCGTGCCTGCCCCGCGATTTCGGCTTCTATGCAGCAATCCTCGCCGTCCCGAAAGACCCTCTGCACCGCCGCCCC
>CALZIZ010000085.1 GCA_945787465.1 uncultured Desulfuromonadales bacterium | reverse complement strand
GGGGCCTGGGTGTCGACCACGTTATTGAAGTCGCTGAGGCTGAGATAAAATTTTCCCTCCCAGGCGTCGCCGACCCAGAACGCCTCGTCGGTTCCAGAGGGTGTAACAAGACCGATCGTCTGCGCGGTTACCTCGAAATCGCCGGCGCTGGCGAAGAAGCCGTTGGAATCGCGCTGGCGATCGACCAGGATCCGGTTGTCGTTATGGTCGCGGTAGAATTTCCAGATGTACTCCACCGAGCTGGCGGGCGTGTACATCTCGACCTCGATGTCGTAGTACCATTTGGTGTCGGCCGGAACGCCGGCCTGGTAGAGCGGCCCGAGATCGAGTTCGAACCAGTCCTGGTCGCCCTGAAAGTCGATGTACCCGCCGATCCAGGGAAAAGCGATGGTTGTCAGCCCGTCGGCCATGGTGCGGGTGATGTCTGTTGAGGGGTTGGGGCCATTGAAGTTGAGCAGCGCAGTGTTGGCCGCATAATCCTTCTGCACCAGGGAGTTGTGTTCCAGGCTCACCGTGGCGGCTGTGGTGTCAGAACGCTCCGAAGCCTCTATAGGTCGCAGGAGCTGAAGGATTCGCAGCCGGCAGGTAGAGGCTGGTCTTGAGTTCAGTGGGACCGTCACTGCCGTTGCTGTCGTAGATCTTGTGGAGCTGATCATCGAGCATGATGCTGACCGCGTAGTCGGCCAGGGACATCTGGCCATCGGTATCGAGAAAAACTTCCATAACCCGGTTCACCGCGGTGTCGGTGGCCAGGGAGTACCAGTCATGGTCACCGCGGAAGGCGATCTTGGCGCTGGTCCAGGCGGGACCGGGGCTCAGGGCTTCAGCGGTGTTAATGTCATCGTTGCCCGGAGCCGCCTCGGCCGGGTCGTCCACATCCAGCACCCGGACCGACAGGGTGTAGGGGGCCGACGCGGTCAGAAGTTGCCCTTCGGCGGGTTGGATCAACAGATAGTGGTCCCCGTCGCCGGCCAGGATTTCGGTTTGGTAGGCGGTGGAGCCGCCGAGATAGTCGTGGGAGAGCAGGACGTTACCCGCCGCATCCGTGAGGCTGATCTGGTAGCGGAAGTCCGGGTTCGCTCCGGTGTCGTCGAAGCGGATGTCGAGGACCTTGAGACCGCTGGTTGTCACCCCGGACAGGGGGAGATGGTACCAGTCCTGATCGCCGCTGTATTCGAGCGCTCCGCTCTCCAGGTAGGTCTGCTCGGCTGCCTGATAGGGCAAGCTTGAGGCCTGCTCCTGGCTGTCGTTGCCATTGGCCTCACCGACCGGAACCGACCCAGCGGAAATCCGGTAGGTCGACGACTCGTCGGCGTCATTGCGGCCGAAATCCTCGATCAGCACGCTCAATGGTCGGATCGACGTCGGTGCCGCCGGCAAAGGGGGTATAGTCAACCGTGACCGCGTAAACGCCATCGGCCGCGGCGTCAAAAGTGTAGCAATCGATGTCGCCGACCGTACCGATGCTGCCCTCATGAAAACTCGCCGCGTCATCGACGGTCAGCGGGTTGGCGTTGGCGAAATTCTCGTCTCCCTCTGAGCCGCCCGGGTAATCGACCGACAGATAGTAGGCATTTTCCGAGGCCTCATCGTCCATGAGGTCCCGCACCGCCAGGTAGATATCCTTGGGCTGGTCGATGTAGACGTTCATCTGCAGGTCTGCCGGCAACTGGCTCCCTTCCGGTGCGTGATCGCCCTGGATGCGGACCTTGTTGCCCGCCCCATCGAGCTCGTAGGCGGTCACCAGCAGTTCCACGTCGGGACGAAAGGTATTGGAGGATGCATTGACCTGCAGCACGTTGTTCGCCTCAACAGCCCGGTAGTGGTACCAGTCGACCTCGCCGGCGGTAGCGATGGTGCCGGAGACTTCCTTGCCCAGGGAGAGTTCCTGCACTCCCCCGCCCTCGTTGTCGGACCCCCCTGAGCCGCAGCCGAACAGCAGCAGCCACACCAGGGGTATCAGTGCGTAGCGTATATTCATTTCTTCACCTCTTCAGGGCATGAGTTCGAATTCATTGGGAGTCAGCACAACGGTCCGACCCTCGTCATCCATATTCACCAGGATGTCAGCCATGCGGAAAATCGGCGGCGCCTCGGGGTTATCCTCGGGCACCTGGGCGATGAAAAAGCGGATGTGGTTATCCCCGGGATTCCGGTAAGTAACATCCCCTGCCACGTAGCCTTCGGTATCCATGATGTCGATGTTGGAGATGGTGAAATCGTACTGGCGGACGTACGAAGGCATGCTCGAGCCTTGTTCGATCGGCACCAGCCCCTGATCCAGGATGTCGTACCGGTAGCAGTAACGCTCGCGGATCTTGGGGTCGTTGGAAGTGACGTTGGTGTGCTGCTGCACCTCGAGCCAGTCCTGGGCACCGTCGAAATCGGCATCGGTGGTGTACTGAACCTCCAGCGGATTGGTGCCGACCAGAAATTCGATCCCGTCCGGGATGCCGTCTCGGTCGGTGTCGACGATGCGCCGGTTGGTCCCCTTCACGTACTCCTCACAGTCGTTCAGCCCGTCGTCGTCGGTGTCCGGGTAATTGCCGTCGGGCATAAGATCACAGGGGCTGTCGGGCGCCAGAGGGTCAAGTTCGTGCCCGGGCGAGCTCATCTTGATCTCGAAAAAGTCCCCCAGACCATCGGCATCGCTGTCCGCGACATCCGGATCGGTACCACGGGCCCACTCCTCCTCGTCGGGCAGGCCGTCGCCGTCGCTGTCGAGGTAGACAAGCTCCACCCCGGGGCGCACGTTATAGTTGTAGGCCAGCAGGTATTTGACCTTGTATTCGACTGCGAGGCGCATGTCGACAATGTTGATAAAATCGATGCTCTCGGCGTTTTCGAAGCGGCGGTATTGGCCGTTGCCCCGCTCGGCCATCCCCTCCAGGGTCGCTTCGGCCAGGCCCAGGGCCTGCTGCCCCTGATCAGTAGGCGGAAACATGCCGAGCAGCAGGAAGCTATGGAAATTAAAACCGCCGACCCCCTTATCTTCGACCATGGCGGCGATGTCGGAGACGCCGTTCCAGATGTCCCGGTCATCCTGCCGGCCGCCCTGGACGTTGGACATGCCGTCGCTCAGAAAGACCACCACGTACTTGGTGCGCACCAGGTTCTCCTCGTCGGCGGTGTTGCGAATGTCCCGCTCGATGTCGGCGTAAACGGTGTCGAGGGTCCCCAGGTAGTCGGTCAGGGTGTCGTTGTAGGCCCCGTCAAGCACCCGGTTGATCTCGGCCGGATCCTTGGTGAAGCCACCCTGGCCGTCGGCGGTGCGAGTCCGGGAGAAGACGTCGTTGTTCCAGAGCATGATTTCGAAGGAGGTGTTCTCGTTGCTGTTGTATTCGTTGATGAAGTCGCGTACCGCCTCGATGCGCAGAAAGTAGGGGTCGGAGCCGGCCAGCTGGCCGTTGATTTCATCCCCCATGCTCAGCGAACAGTCGATGGCGAACAGGACCTTGACCGGAAACTGAATTTCGTCCGGACTCTCGGTGAGAAAACTCCCCTGCAAGCTGAGCTTGCTGCGGGCCTGGGTCCTTTCCAGGGGCGGCCCGTCACAGCCGAAGCTGATCAGCAACAGCAGGGGGGCGAAAAGACGCCATAGCTTAATTGGGCGCATCGCAACCGTCTCCTATTCCGTTCTGGTCCGCATCGGCCTGGCCGGCGTTGGCGAGCAGCGGGCAGTTGTCGCAGGCGTCGCCGATGCCGTCCGCATCAGCATCGTTATTCTCGTAGGTGCGCAGCTTGGGGCAGAGGTCCTCACTGCCCTCCAGAAAGCCATCATTGTCAAGATCGTTGTCGCAGGCATCGCCCAGGGTATCGCCGATCATGTAGAAGTCGCTGTTCTCCTGGCCGGGGTTGTAGACCTTGCTGCAGTTGTCGATGACGTCGGGCGCGCCGTCGTTATCGTCATCCTCGTCGCAGACATCGCCGGCGCCGTCGCCGTCGTAGTCGGCCTGGGTGGCATCGTTGATCGCCACGCAGTTGTCCTGGGCATTAGCGATGCCGTCGCCGTCCAGGTCATTGTCGCAGGCATCGCCGGCGCCGTCGCCGTCGGTATCGGTCTGCAGGTTGTTGGCCACATCGGGGCAGTTGTCGCAGGCATCGCCGTGGTCGTCGCCGTCGCGGTTTTCGCTCTGGTCGTTGGGGGTAAAGGGGCAGGAGTCCCGGGTATCGACCATGCCGTCGGCGTCCAGATCCTCCTGAAGGGAAAACTTCGGCCCCAGATCGTAACTGACGATGATCGGACCACCGCCCCCGCCGCCCCCACCGATGCCCCCGGCCGGCGGCGCCCCGCACAGATCATCGGGGCATTCGTCGAACCAGTCGTTCGGGTCGAAATCGGCGCAGCGGGCGCCGGTGCTGAAACCGACCATGGTCATGGCCAGCGTCAGGAATAAGGCGATTCGTTGTCGGTATCTCATTGTTTCCCTCTCTTGCTCCCCCCTGGATTTAAAAGCTCAATGCTGACTTGAACAAAATAAACGGCAACTTCTCCCTCACGCCCGTTCGCTCCGCTCACTAGAGCTCGCAGAGCACACAGAGAAAACCCCGCCTTCCAGACCTGGACCAATGATGTCCTCAGATTTTTCAGCTTTCTCTGCGATCTCTGCGTGCTCTAGCGAATAAGAAGAGCGGGCGAGAGATATGCTTTCGATAGTCTTTTAATTGACTATTTACGGAACAGATAGATCGTCTTGTCGGTGTTCGAGTAGGTGAGAATCTGGGTACTTCCCTGGTCGTCGAACCACAGGTGGTTGAAATGGCCGATATCGCCGCTGGCGGCGACCACTTCCTTAGCCCAGGAAGCACCCTCCCGGCGGGCCAGCTTCAGGTCCTTGCGCGCGTACCCGCTGCCGCTTTCCTGGTCATGGTAGGCGATCACCGGCTGTCCCGTGGAATCGAAGGCCAGGCTGCAGTGATTTCCGCAGTGCGACGAATCATCCACGTTCTCGGTGACCCAGCCTGAGACGCCCTGCCGGGCGAAGGCCAGAAAATCCCCCTCTCCGGAGCCGTCATTGAGGGGCTTCACGTAGTAGGCGACCGCCATGGTACCGTCCGCGGCGCGGGTGGCGCTGAGGTGCCCCACCTCGAGGTTCTGAGCGAGCCACTCGCGTACCCACTGGCCGTCGACCTTGCGGGCCACGCGCAGCCCCTGGGTGCCGTCGGCAAACTCGGCCTGGTAAAAGACCACCGGCTGGCCGGAGCTGTCGAGGACCAGGGCAGCGGGGCTGCCGACACTGTTCTGGGTGTTGGCCCCCTCGTAGTCGTTCCCTTCGACCGTCTCCTCTACGGCCACAGCCCCCGGATTGGCCGGATCGACGAGCACGTAGCGCAGGTCGGGATAGCGAAAATTCATCGCATCGCAACCCTCGTAGTAGAATTGGTAGACCATGTGCAGACGCCCCTGGTCGTCCACCGCGGCATCCACCTGGGAGCCGGCCAGGCCGTCCTGAAACACCGGGTTACGCGGATTATCCCCGATGGCCGCGGTGTGCTCGCTCCACCCGCCGCCGTCGCGCAGGCTGAACATGGCGTCAGACTGCTGCTCGGCCCCGCAGGCCCGGGTCTGGCCGCCCTGATAGAGGACGATCGGCTGGCCACCCGCATCCGAAGCCGCAGCCAAGCCGTTGCAGGTATCCACCTCAACCACCGCTTCGACAGCCGCACTGCCGGCCGCTGCGGGATCCCATTCGAGATAGGAAATGCCGTAAGGCCGGGCGTCCGATCCGCTTTCTTCGAAAAACAGGATGTGGGCTAGCCCCTGGTTATCGACCGTCGCCTCCATGGCCGGATTGGTCAGGCCTGCGGTCGTCACCTGGTGAAGAGCGGCCTGCTCCCAGGCGGCCGGGCTGGGGGTGGGAACGGTCGGATTCGGAGCGTCGTTACCGCCGCCGCCACCGCCACCGCCCCCGCAGCCGGGCAACAGCCAGAGTCCGAGAATCAGGGCGCCGGCCAGCAGCCGACGCCTTTGGTCATTTCCGGGCAAATTGGTTGAACGCATAGTAGAACTCCCTCGATCTGGGATGAATCAGCTCATCGTCATCATGCAAAGGGACCTGCTCGCCAAGCTCCTTGAAGAGGGTCCGGGCCTTTTCCGCGTGTTCATAGTATTCGTAGAGCCCTGCCAGGTTCAACTTGGCCGCCCGGTGATCACCCTGGCTTGCAAGGGCCTTTTCAAAGGCATCCTTGGCGAGCTGATCGTCGTTGCAGTACAGGCAGGCCACGCCCAGGGTGTTGTAGAGAGATGCCGTGACTTCTGGCGAGCCCTTTTCCTGGTCTTCCAGGGCCCGCTGGGCGATCAGGATCGCATGGCGGTAATCGCCCCTTTTCAGGTACTCGGCGGCAAGCTCCTGCAGGCCCTGCAGATCCTTGGGGTCATCCAGCGCTTTGCGGTGCAGGCTGAGCAGGCTCTGGTCTTTGAGCCACTGCTCGTCGATCGCAACGACCCGCACCGGAGCTTTCTTGGCGGACGGCCGAATCTTGTGGGCGCCCTGAAGGAAATAGTCGGCCGCCTCGGGATCGCAGATCTCCCATTTACGGGCCATTTCGAGACTGTTTTTCAGGTATTCCTCACCCTTGCTGTAGTAGCCTGCGGCCTTGTCCTCAACGATGGCGGCGTATTCGCGCTGCTGCTCTTCGGCAAGCTCCGGCAGGGGCGCTTCTCTAAGGAACCGGCCGAATTCCTGGTTGACTTCGGCGGCTTGGTAGCAGGCCGCCAAGGCCCATTTGGGGCTCTGCATTTTCATGATCTTGTGGTAGCCCTTGAGCAGGGCCCCGAGCAGATCGCCCTTTTTTCGGACCAGGTTGTTGTCGATGGTGCCGCCGAGCTGCAGCGCCATGTATTCGCGGTGCTTGATCGACAGGAACTCGAATTCCATCTCGGCCACGGCGTCTTTCACCGCCGAATCCCGCAGCTTGGGCTTGTTGTCAAAGGCCTGGCGGGCCTTTTTCCGGATCTGCTCGGCCGCTTGGTATTCCCCGCCCTCAAGGTTGAGCAGGGCGAGCTGCGCCTGGGCTTTGATCCGATCCGCCCCCTTGAGGAGCGATTGGTTCTGACTCAGTATCTTCTGCGCGGCGCGCTGATCGGCCTGCTTCATGGCATTGGCCGCCATGCTCATAACCAACTCTCCATTTTTCCGGTATTTGGACGGCCCGCCTACCAGCAGCTGCTCATAGTTCTGGTTGGCCCGGTCATACTGTTCAAGGGTTTCGCGGATCCGGGCCGCCTGGTAGAGAAAGTCGGCACTGCTGGCATGCTGGGGCAGGCGGCGGGAGAACTCCTCGAGAAAGTAGGCCAGTTGGCGGAACTGGGAGACCTGAATGGAGGTGTCGATGACCAGGTTCAGGGCCGTCTCCACATTGGTCGATTGGGGGTAGTTACGCACCAGTTCGCCGGCCGTACTGAACAGGGTCTTCAGGTCCCTGAGCTCGGCACTGGAAGCCACTACGGCCTGTAGAGCCTGCTCGCCGAGGTCCGATGACTGATGCTTCTCGGCAAACTCGATGAGCCCCCGGCGCCCCTGCTCCCAGTTATCGACCGCGGCCAGGGTCAGCGGGGTGAGCACCTTGGACTCGGAGGCCTTGACGATGCCGGCCACTTCCGCCCTGAGGCCGCGATCCAGGGCCCCGTTGGCCTGGACCTTTCGGCCATAGGCGACCAGACCCTCGTAGTCTTCCAGGAGGTTGTAGGCGTCAAGGATCAGATGCACCGCCGCCTTGGCCTCGGTGGTATTCGGATAGCGCTCGACGAACTGGGAGAATTCGTCGATGGCGACCTGATATTTTCCTTCGTTATAGGCGACCCAGGCCACGTTGAACAGAACCTTGGGCACCTTGGCCGCAGTCGGGTATTCGCTGGAGTACTGCTTGCCCAGGGTGCGCAGCCCACCGCGGGCAAAGACCTTGTGGTAAGCGCTCAGTTCCTCGTCGTTCTTGAGCGCCAGGTAGTAGCAAAGCACCGAGCTGTAGAGATTCTCCTCGCGTTCGCGCTCGGAGCGCAGCTTGCTTTCGGCAAGGGCCTCGAACTGCCGGCCGGCCTCGAAATACTGCTCCGCGGCGAACAGGGTCTCGGCATAGTTCATGGCCATCTCGTCGCGCACTTCGCTGTCGGCGAAGAACTCCTGGTAGGCCTTGTAGGCCGCAGCTGCAACTCGGGAATCCTTCTTCGATCGGCGCTCCAGCGCCTTCTGGTGAAGATGGGTAACGATGTCCCGGGCGAACAGCTCGTATTCCACCAGGTTTTTCTGCCTCTGCTCATCGCCTATGTGCACAGAATACTTCTGTTTTTCAAGGGCCTTGACGATCAGGGACAGATCCTTATCTGCCTGTTCAAAGGTGCCGATGGCCCGCACGCACTCAAACACCTTGCCGGCATATTCAAGCAGCGTCTCCGGGTCGTTTTCCAGGGTCGAGAGCCGGCGGTAGATCTCGGCCGCATGCCCCCATTTCTTTTTGACGAAATAGCGCGAGGCCAGCTTCTCCAGGGCGATCATGAAAACCGGCCGGGACCAGCTGTAGCTTTCAAAATAGCTCAGGGCTTCTTCCGGATCGGCCTCCTTGTGCTGCTCCACGTAGCAATAGGCCATGTCGATGAGGCTTTCGAGCTTGATGTCCACTTTGCGGTAGCTGTCGATATCGACATCCGCATCGGCCACCGCCGCCTTGACCGCCCCCTCGAACAGCTCCAGGGCCTTCTTATAATCGGCCTCGTTGATGTAGCACCAGGCCAGCTTGTAGCGGGCCACCGGCAGGGCCGGGCTTTCCTGATGCTGCAAAATGGCTTCGTAATGCCGTTTGGCAAGCTGCAGCTCCTGCAGGTTGAAGAAGTGATCACCGAGCAGCAGGTAGGCCTCGGAGACATAGCCGCTTTTCGGGTATTCTTTGATGATGGTCTGGTACTGATGGAGCATCTCTTCGATCTGGCCTAGCTCCCGGTATTCGTGAGCTATGAAGAAATGGACCTTGTCCCGATAAGCGAAGTTGGGGAAATCGTTCAGAACCCTCAGGTAGATTTCGATGGCCTGCTTTTTCAGGGTGTTGGCTTCGAGATGCTCCAGAGTTTTAACCCCCTCGGGCATCTCGGCCCTGCGGATGAAGTAGACAATGCGCGATTTCTCGATGTAGAGCTCGGCCAGGCGCAGATAGAGCTCCGGCAGGTAGGGACGCTGCCGGGACCGATCAATCAGGGTCTTGGTGTTTTCAATCGCCAGATCGATCTTGGTTTTGTCATTCTTCAGCCGCGGCAAAAAGCTGCTCGCCTCCTGGGCCTGCTGCACGCCGGAGTATTCATACCTGGCTTCGTCGGCAGTGGCGGTGGACAGGACAAGCAGGGCAACCAGCATCCCCAACGGCAGGACCAGAAGGGTCTTATACATTCGCTGTCTCATCATTGGAAAAAGATGTCCCACTCTTCTAGAGATTCGCACTTGTTTTCCAGCTTAACCTGGTAATCCTTCAGTTCGTCGTTCCAGAACTCTCCCTGGAAGGGGAAGACCACCACGCTCTTTTTCGGCTCACCGTCCACCGTCTGCTGTTTGCCGTCGTAATGGTAGTCCGACGCCCGCTGGTACATGTCGAGGCCGATTTCGTATTCCAGCAGGTGGGCCTCTTCTTCATACCTCAACAGATCGGAGGCCAGCCGCTCGTACTCGGATTCCACCAACTCTTTGAGTTGCGTGGAGGTCTGCTCGATCTGCAGGCGGTAGATTTTCGCCAGGTGCTGCCGCAGCCCTTCGTCGGGCACCCTGGCGATGGTTGTCCGCTCGGCCTCCAGGGTTTCCAGGAACTCGTAGAGCCGCTTGATTTTGCGTTTTTCCATCATGACCAGCAACAGGCTCCGGTTTTCGGCAATATCCCGGCGGCGGTAAATCGCCTCCAGGGACCGCTGGTAGCGGTCCTTGAATTCCTCAACCACGGCCAGCGCCTGGCGGTAGTGGCAGACATCCTTGTAGATGAACGATTTGAGGATGAAATACTCGGGGGTGAAATGGCGCCAGAAAAGGGGGGCCTCAAAAGCGTAGAGCAGCCCCATGGCCTTTTCGGGATTTCCCAGCCGGTACTGGTTCCAGGCCCGCTCCAACAGGTACCTGGCCTGCTGCACGCTCGGCTTCTTCAGCTCCTGATAGACCTGGTAGGCGGTCTCGAACTGCTCCTGCTCATAGAGGATGCGCGCCAGGGTGATGCGGGCCTCGTCCTTAAGCTCCTCCGGCGCATCCGGGGCCGACAACAGCTCCTCGAGCAGCGCGGTCGATTCTTGAAGGCGGTTCTGATCAAGCTGGTAGAGGGCTTTCTGGTAGAGGTATTTGAAGAAGTAGAAACTGCCCGGCTCGATCTCCTCCAGATGCTCGGTGCCCCAGTCGTGGTAGCCGTGCTCCCAGTCGTAGATCCCCTGGTAGTAATGGATGAAGTTCTGCAGGCGCGCATCGACAAACCCGTAGTCCTGGCCGCAGAGGACATCGAGGATGACCTGCTCCCAGTCAAAGGGTCGGGTACGGGCGATCTGCTCCAGCACCTCCAGCGAGTAGGCGACGATTTTTGCGTTGGGCTTTCTGGTCACCAGGTGGGAGAGGTTATCCACCGCCGCGTGGGAGAAGCCCAGTTCGTTGAGGCCGATACCGAGGAAGAACCGGGCCCATTCGTAATCCTCCTCGTCGGCCGAATGCTCCTGGAGGAATTGATATAAACGGGCACTGGACGCGGCGTATTTCTGTTTACCGAACAGCTCGTAGCCCCGGGTAAAGTTCTCATCCCGGGCCGCTTCTTCCAGCTTCGCAGCAGCAACCGGAGGGCTGGCCTCACAGATCCCCAGGGGCCAGGCGAGCCATACCAGCAAAAGCAGGCTGATTAGGATTTTCATTCTGGCCATCATTTTTCCTCGATATACCCCTTAAAGCGGTCCACGGAGGTTTCACGCATCGGCCTGCGCGGACCCAGGTCAAAACGGAAACCGAGGCCGACCCCCAGGTAGACGTTGTTTTCCACCCCTTCGTCCTTGAAGTTCACCAGATCGCGAACCTCCAGATTCAGGCAGAACTTATCGTTCAGAAAGTACTTACGACCGACGCCCAAACTGAGCGAAGGGGCGGTTTCGCTGCTCTCTTCGCCGGTGCTGGTCTCCCGCTCGTAATAGACGATGCCGCCCCCGGCCAGCAGGTAGGTTTCATGGTTGATGATGTATTTGTTCCACAGCGCGTCCTTGCCGTAGGAGGGCTTGAGGATCAGATTGGAGTGGACCGTGAACTTGATCTTGTCGAACTCGCTCGGAGTGATGCCAAAGTCGCTTTCCAGGTCGTCCTTGAGGTCTTTTTCGGCGTTAATGACCCATTGGCCCCGGGCCACTTCCCAGGCCCAGTTCTCGTTGAAGTTGTAGGTGTAGCTCACGCCGACCGGAAAGTCGTAGTAGAAATCGTCATCGGGAATAAACCCGACCGGCACCCCGATTTCGTGATAGCGGTCGAAAATCCGGTTCTGGATGGCGCTCACATCCTCTTCGCCGGCGGCCTCTGCCGCCAATCCGGCCGGGGCCCACCCGAGCAGCAGAAACAGGATCACCATGAGGCACTTGCATTTCATAAACCTTTAACTCCTTCGTGAATCCGTAATCTGGGACGGATATCTCTTTTAAACATCAACCTCGCGATTACTTCCAGTCGACGAGATAGGCGAGAAAACCCCTATCTACATGTCGTCTTCTCCTCACTCCTCACTGCTTCAAGCCCTTAGAAACCGACCACGTCAAAAATAAACGGATAGGAAACAATCACTTCAGCTCCGCGCGGTTCGGGGAACTGCCATGTTTTGATCGACCGCTTGATGCAGGAGTGAAGGGCATCCGAGCGAATCGAGGAGGACTTGATCCGCACTTCGCCGACCGACCCGCTCGCCAGGATTTTCCATTCGAAAGCCATCTTCCCCATCAACGAAGGATTGTCGATCAGGGCCGTCTCGTAACAGTAGCTGACCTCATCCATGTGCTGATCGATCACCTGCTTCACTTCCTCGCGGCTCATTCCGCCCTGAATATTAACCGGTGCCTTGAGGTCGGCGGTCACCTTGGCCATGACCTGCCTTTGTCCGGTGGTGCCCTTTTCAAGGGCGGCAACGGTCCCTTCCCCTTTAATCCCGGCACTGGCCACGAGTTGGGCGGAGCCCTTGGTGTTCACCAGACCCATGGTCGGCACTTCGATTTTCGAGCTGCCGAGCTTGCCGGTAATTGCGCCGACCTTAAGCTTGCCTTCGCTGGCCTGGGAGGAGGCCACGGCGTCGATGTTGGTCACCGCTGCCATCGCCTCCTTGGCGCCAAAGGAGATCCCATCGGGAATGCCGAGCGCACCGAGGATCCCTTCCTTCTTGATATTGCGATTGGTGGCATTGCCCTGGTGTCCGCCGCCGGCCTTGGGCGAGGCCTTGGGCGTGGCTTTGGCCACAGTTGGACGCTTTTTTGGTTTAGGTTTGCTGGCCACCTTCGGTTTTTTGGCCTTGGGTTTCTTGGCGGTTTTAACCGGCTTGGGTTTTTCCGGCTCGGGCTTGACCGGTTGTTTTGCAAGCGGCTTGGGCAGCGGCGGCTTTTCGGTCAGGGCTTCGAGCTGCAGGGGGTCAATCTGCACGAACCGCGATTCGGGAGGCGCGGGCTGACGCGGCGAGGGCAGCGAGACGAACAGTCCGGCGATCAGCAGCACCACCAGATGAAACAGGCTCGAGGCCAGCAGCCGGTGCGGAATCTTGCTCTTGGCCGGTTGCGCCTTATGGATCTTCGGGCTGGGGCTGAAAAGGGATGCGGTTTTGCTCAACGCAGAGCTGCTCGCCGCTCAGGCAAGCCTGGTTTTCGACGATCTTGCCGATGAATCGGTCGCGATCAAAATAGACATAACTCCCTTTGGCGCCGCTGTTCTCGGCAATACTGCGACTGCCTCGGGGACCTTTGACCCGGTATTTTTCCTGCGGGCCGAGAAAGCGGACGTCGAGAACCCGATCATTCCGGAGCCGAACCACCTCCAGGACGCTCTGCTGGGATTTCTTCGGCAGGGAACCGGCTTGATCCGCAAAAACCTTGTCCTTGAGCGAGAAGGAGGCCTCGATGTCTTCGGGATCGTCCTCCTCGTCGTCCTCCAGGTCGAGCACACCCGGCACAGGGCGCACATCCGGATTGACGCTGGCTAAAGGTGCCTGTTCGTCCTCCTGGCACTCCTTGGCTTCGGTTGTCTCCGAATCCTCTGCCGCCTCCGGCGACATCTCCAACTCCGGAGTCTCCTTGACCGGCGGGGTTTCAGGAGCGGGTGACAGGTTCTGTTTTGCCTCAACGATCGGGTTTTCCCGAACGTTGGCGCCCATCGAAGCTCGTTCGGCCTTGGTAGACGTTTCGGCCCGCTGCTCGTTCAGAGGTTCCAGAGCCTTGAGAATCTCACTGGTTTCGGCATCTTTGAGGGGTTGCCGGTCCGTAGAAACCTGAGATGAAGCCGGCTCTTGCTTCGACTTTTGACCCTTGGCGACAGCCGCCCCCATAGCGGTCTTGCGGGATTTCAGCGGCGGCTGGCGTTGCGGAGTCGGCGACAGGACCGGCGGGTTATTTTTTTCCAAAACGGGCGTAGCTGCCGGTCCCGGTCCTCCAGTGGTTTCAGGAGGCGTCAATGGTTTTTCGGGTGGAAGGAGCCCGGCCTTTACCTTGCCCTCTTCCTCTTCGGCCGCCGGAGCCGGGCTTTTTGTATCCTGGATCGCCGGTTGCACCTGAGTTGGCGGGCGCTGGATCGGTTTGAGCCGGGCTTTGACGGTGAAGCGACCGATGGTCACCACATCCAGGGGGCCCAGCAGGCAAGTTCCGATCGGATGGTCATTGACCCGGACCAGGCCGCTTTGGGTCGGATCAATCAGAACGACCCGGTTCTCCCTGAACTGGAAGAGTGCCTGGGTGTCGGCAATGCGGGAGTCCTCCAGGCACAGATCCGCATATTTATCCTTGCCGACCGCGACCGAATCCTGGTCGAAACAGTCCCACCCGAGGTAATCCTCCCCTTCAAACACGAAGAGCTGTGCAACATAACCGCTCGGCGAAGTTGCTGGTGCACCTTGAACGGCCTCGGGGCCGGGCCTTGTTTTATTCGTTGCTTTCAATCGATTCATGGTCATCGCCTCGATGGCAGAACCTGGATGTCAGCTGCTTTGAGCGAGCCTGCGGCTCGCCTCTCGCGGCAGCGGTTAATCCAGGCTGGGGTCTACAACTTCGGAATCTTCCCGGATCTCTCTGCGATAATCCTTGCGAACCTCAAGCATGCTCTGAATTTCGCTCTTCTTGCGGTTGAGCAGGTAGACCGCCCCGGATTTGATGGTCTGCCCCATGATGTACGCGTTGCCGAAATCGATACGGCTCTGAAGCTTGTCCTCGCCAGCTTGCTCTCGGCCAGGTGCGGGCTCCGGTCCAGCGCTCCAGGCCAAGCCGGACCAGAGCAACTGGGCGATCAGGGCAACTGCCGGGAGTTTGAGTCGACTTCTCATAGCCAAGACATCCTTTCGCCGGCTCATCGTTCCAGAACCGCAAATTGCAGATTGGGATAACCGGCCATGGCCGCCGTCTTGATGACGTTGTTGATGGTTTTGAAGGAGTGCCGCCGGTCGCATAGAAACAGCAGGTGGGTTTTGGCCTCCTCCAGCCCCTCGGCGCGGTCCGCCTCTTTACGATATTGTTTTAATCTCCGGTACAGGTGGGATTCGGCCAGTTTCTCAGGATTCAGGCCGACGATATCCTCCCCCTGCAGACTGGCGACCAGTTCATCCTCGATCTGCAGACTGCTCTGGGTCATCACCAGTTTGATATTATCGGTGTAATTCATCCTGGCAGCGGACTTCGGCAGCTCCAGGCTTTTGTCAAGCTGCATGGTCTCTGGCTTCTCGGAAAAGGAGACCAGCAGGAAGATCATGATGATGGTGAACATGTCCATCATCGCCGTAATCTGCAGCTTCGGCGTGACGGCGTTTTTTCTGCTGCGTTTTCCAATCTGTCCCAGTGCCATGGCTCACCCCACCTGCCCGGACAGCACCACGTTCGGAAAGAGCGGATGGTTCTTGGAGGTACGGGCTGCATCCATGGTTTCGATGATGGTCTCGTAAAGGACGCTCTGCTCCGGAATCACGATCATCGTGTCGCTGGAGGGATAGCGGTTTTTGATCTCCTCAAGGTGGACGATCATCCGCTCAAAGGGATATACGTCCCCTCCGTCCTTGCCGATGGTTGCCGCGAGCAGCTTCAACTGGGCCTCATCGAGCGCATCGGAAAGGGCCGAGACGCGGATGCCGGTTTCCTGCAGCCGCACAATCACCGTGATCTTCGGGTCCTTCTCGGCCGGCGCCTCGCTCAGCGTTTCGGCCCGAACCGGAACCGAGGTGTTGACCGCCTTGAGGTGAAGAAAACTGGCCGACATCAGCAGAAACGGGATCAGCACCAAGAACATGTTCATCACCGGCACCATATCGATATCAACATCAGGCTCGGCCTTGGACCGGGACCTTTTCAGCCTTGACATTGCATCTCCTTTTCCCGCTTCAGGGCAGAAAGGGTATTCAGCAGGCTCAGGGCTTTCTCATCGAATTTCTCGATCCAGTATTCGCCCCGGTTGTTGAGAATGTAGTAGCCGACAAGGCAGGGGATGGCGACCACCAGTCCAAAGGCGGTGGTCAGCATGGCCACGGAGATGCCGCCCGCCAGAATCTCCTGTTTGGCCACCTCGGTGGCCCCGCTGACCCCTTTGAAGGCGGCAATCAGACCGACGATGGTGCCGAGCAGTCCGAGCAGGGTGGAGATGTTGGCAAACATCGCCAGATAGTTGACCCGAGCTTTAATCAGCGGAATTTCCCCGAGGATTTTCTCTTCCATGGCCAGTTCGATCTCTTTATCGCGCTTGTCCGATTTCAACAACCCCGCTTTGAGTATGCGCCCGAGGGGGTGCTTCTCGATCTTGGAGCACTCTTCGAGCGCCCCACGGTAATTGAGGTTTTCCAAAGAAGCCAAAATATTTAAAAACGCCTTATCCGCATTGAGTTTCATACGAAAGTAAAGGAAGCTTGCCCGCTCGCAAAACAGAGCAAAAGCAACGATTGAAACGGTCAGAATGACGTACATGAACAAGCCACCGCTCTGAAAAATTGAAAACATTCTGCACCTCCTGGTTGCCATATTGTCTAGTGATAGAGTCAATAAGATTTATAGGTTGAACATACCCGACACTAAATATTCTTGTTGCTGAAAATGGACGTACCTATCCTGCTGTTCAAACAAAAAATATGCCTGAACACAAACTCACAACTATTCTGAGATTAAGACTTAGGAAAACTAGGAGTACTTAGATTTATTCATTTGTTTTGGACCCCTCCATGTTGGCGAGAAAATTCATTTCAAAAACATCTGGCCATTGCCTTAAGAGCAATTACAATACCAAAAAAAATTTCCTATTATTTATTAACCATGTAAAAGTCAATCAATCACTCTTTCAACCAGAAGAAACGCCGAAAGTGTCTCCCTTTGGCAACAGTCATCCTCTTATGGCCGGCCCAAAACTGTCACAGACCAGCAAACCAGGCTTTATCACTAAAGAATATAGTTCAAGGGACACCCCAAACAAGCTTGATCCTCATGAAGAAAATGACCGAACTTCAATAAGAAACCTTTTAATGTCAT
The DNA here is from genome assembly GCA_945787465.1 of uncultured Desulfuromonadales bacterium. GTDB lineage: Bacteria > Desulfobacterota > Desulfuromonadia > Desulfuromonadales > Trichloromonadaceae > CALZIZ01. Next base: position 10,360 of record CALZIZ010000085.1, on the reverse strand, counting down.
AGAATTCTCATCCCCGCAACAGGCGGAAAAAACGGACGGGAAAAACTGTCTCCCTTCAGAGACATTCCCACACGTCCCCCCCAGCGAGAACCTCACTCCAGGCAGAGCTTGTCCAAAAGTGACAATCAGGGGCAAGTGGAACATTGGTTTTCGCGTACCGGTTATCGGGGGGGAGATTGTTAACTTATGAAACTAGTTTCCATCCAAAAACGATGGATGAAACTAGGCGGCTGCCCGACAATCCATGACCGGCTACAAACCCAGCTGCCCTATGTGTCAGGATAACCAAGATTTCCAGGGTGCGTATCACGGAGGATTTAGATGGGATTTATTCCGGCATCATCATCGGCGGAAACTGTTATCCCGCCGAAGCGGTGGTCGACCAGGCCACCGATGCCCTGGTTGAGCCCGCGCCGGTTTTTACCCGGCTGTTCGATACCGAACCGGCGGTGCGGCAGGTCGTGATGGATCTCTTTTCCAACCGGCTGGCCGACCGAACGGCAAAGGCGCTGGCTGCCGGGAGACCCCGGCATTAGGAACCCCATCCACCTGCAGCGGCCCGATGGGCAGAAGGGCCGAACCGGTGGAAAGTTGGTATCCACCGGGGGTGACATTGAGGTGGCACAGGGCGCAGGTCAAAGCAGCAATTCGGAAGTTGCAGTCACCAACATCATTCCACCTCAAGGCAGGGCACCGGCACCACGCAACCCTCGCAGTCGACCTCGATCTGCCCCTGTGAGGCGGAGTCGGCAATCTTCAGGATGCGCTGAAGGTACCCGTTATCGTTGAACTGCCCATGCTTGAGGGGATCGCCCTGCAGGCCGGGAAACTTGACGAAATGCAGGCGGTTGCAGATAGCCCTTTCATGGAGGTCCTCAGTATACGGGCGGACCTTCATAGCGTCGCGGTTTCTGAAAAACCCGACCCGCTTGCCGGTGGCCGAGAGGCCTGGTTCGTAGATATTGTCGATCCACACCAGCAGGCTGCCCCGGGGCAGAAACCAGTTGAACTCACCGGCTTCATCGCTGTTGCTGAGGCTGAAGCTGAAAAAACGGCTCTCTTCGAAGCGGCCCAGATAGGGCGGGATGGTGGTGATAAAATCATCGATGCTCGCCGCAGCGCCCATGTAGATCACCCGATCGAACTTAAGGGATGAAAAATCCCTCAACAGGCGATTGACGACAATCGCCCCCATGCTGTGACCGACCAGGGTCACCTCCAGCCGATCACTGTCAATCGCCATTTCTTGAACATATTCTTCTACCTGCTCGAAGAACTGCCTCAGGGCCCCGGGGTTCTTGTCTTTTTCCAGAAAAAAGTGTTTCAGGGGTCGTCTCTGGTGGGCAAACATCTGGTCGATGCGGCGGCGCATCATCTCCCAGGCCCCCTTGCCGTAGCCGCCGATCAGCGGCAGCGAAGCCAGGGTGGTCGGCAGCGAAACGATGGTCAGCGCGCCGTTGCCGATCAGCTCTCATAAAGGGCGAGGTCAGCACCCCGATCACCGGGTGGCGGTTTCCCAGCCGCACCATGAACAGGTCGTCCCAGAGCGAGCTCCACAGGGAGGAGTCCCAGTTGATAAAGACCGGATAGAGGTCGGTGCCCTTGAGCTGCCCGCTTGCAGGGTCGACCATCTCCTCGATATATTGCAGCCCTTCGTCGGTGCCGGTGAGACCGCCATGGACGAAGACCACCAGCCTGGCCACCTTCCCTTGCGCCTGGGTGTTTTTCACATAGGTATCGACCTGGTCGAGAATCGTGCCAATCTGCCCCTCGTATGCCTCCTTGCGCATACGCTTACCGTCGTCGCCGAGAGGATACCCGTCTTTATCGACCACAATGTGCGGATGACTTTGCGGGGTTGCTGCGGCACAGCCCATGAGCAACACGCAAAGCATCATTGCACCAAGGGCATGAAAACAAAAAACGCCGAAAACCGGTGAGAAACCGTTTTTCGGCCTGAATTTCCGCCATGGGGAGGATTGCAGCATAGGCCTCATATTCGCACCCTCTCTCCCCCTCACCGCCCGCCATTCACGACATTACTGTCCTTATATCATGACATTCCCCTAATTCAACGCCTTGCGGTTCGGGCATGCCACACCATAAGAGCGCCCACCTGATGCCTGAGCCTGGCAGGGCCCGATAAAGGCAGATTCACAAAAAATGGCGTGGCCGGACCGAGAACGGCCGGCCACGCCAAAGAAATGAGCGATGCTCATCTCAATGCCTCGGAAAAAACAGCTCCATCCGCTTTCAGCTGGCTTCAGAGCCTTCGGGCTGCAGCCCCTGAGGACAAAGGACCGGTTCTTTTTTAAACAGACTCTTTTTCTCCACCAGCAGATACAGGACGACTCCGGCCCCCAGGCCCCAGGCTGCGCCGTAGGTCGCCAGCACGATGGCGACAACTCCGGCCACCCCGCGCTGGGTGCTGTCTTCGGCCTGCTCCATGCCGATGCTGATGCACAGATAGCCGGTAATCAGCAGGGTCAGGGAGAGGCCGATGGCCAGAAACGGCTTGAACAGGGTGACCAGCGGCAGGATGAACAGGGCCAGGAATCCGGCGACCCAGAAGGTGCCGGCGCCGCTGAAGATCGATTCCATCGAGGTGCGATCAGAGCGGAAACGCTCGGCGGTAGTGGCTGTGACAGCGGTCCAGATCGGCCCTGCCAGCCCTGGGTAGGGGGCAAAGAAGGAATGCAGCAGGTTGCGCAGGGCGGTGACCAGGTGCAGGCGGTCGGTGCTGTAATCAATCTTCTCATCGGGGCGGTCGGCGTTGGCGCGGGTGATCAGGGCACCACCGACGACGATATCGCCGAAGGCAATAATGTAAGCGATCACTGCGGTTGGGATGGCGGCCAGAAACAGGTTGAGTTCCGGCATGCCGAGGGTGATCGGCAGGTAGTTCAGCATCTCGCCAAAGGCGGGCTGGGTGAAGCCGAACTGGATGTCGGGGGTGGGGTATTCGGAAACCAGCCAGCCGACCAGCATGGCAATGACCATTGACGGCACCATGCCGTACTTGGCGAGCATCCTGGCCAGGGGATTTTTCTGGGCCAGCGACTTGAAGGAGACCGAGAACAGCATGTAGACGCAGAGCACCCCGCCGATGGTCAGCGCGATCGGGGTCTTGGTCACCCGCCCGGTGGCCTTGAACTCGCCGATCAATGCGGCCACCCCGGCGCCAATCAGAATCCCGGCTTTAAGGGAATTGGGGATCATCTTCACGATGCGGCTGCCGAGCCCGGTCACCCCCAGGATAAAGAAGATGGCGAAAACCTCCAGCTGCAGGGCGACCAGAGCCTTGATCGCATTGGGGCCCGGTTCGAATTTGCCCAGATAGATCAGCACCACCGGGATCGCCGGGGTGATCCAGCCGGGGACATGGGAGACCCCGAGCAGCGCCGGCAGCATGAAGCCGATTCCGCAGACAAAAACGTAGGCCAGGGCCACGTCATAGGGCAGCCCCAGGTATTTTTCAAGCAGGGGGATCATCGCCAGGCTGACCACGAACATGATCAGCGCCTGGACGAACTCAACCATCTCCCAGCGGTAGTGGACGAACGGCAACCGGACCTTGAACGGTCCCAGGGGCCAATACGGTTGCTCCTTGCCTTCTTCGCGCTTGTAAACCTGCATTATTTCACTCCTTTGCCAGTAGAAGATATCTCTGCGTCGTCATTTTTTTGTCCAGTTTTCTTTACGATCGCCCTTATTGATCAGGGTTCGATTCCGGGGACCGTTTAAGATCCCCCGAATCGAACCAGGGCCCATGGGGCGATCAGAGCAGGTTCATCTGCTTGGCGGCCTGGCGCAGTTCACCGCGAAAATCGGGGTGGGCGACCTCGATCAGCGCCTGGGCCCTCTGCCTTGCGGTCTTACCGCGCAACTTGGCGACGCCGAACTCGGTGACCACGTGATCGACATCGTTCTTGCTGGTGGTCACCACCGCGCCCGGCTGCAGGGTGGGGACGATGCGGGAGATCGTCCCCCCCTTGGCGGTGGAGGGCGTGGTCACGAACCCCTTGCCCCCCTTCGAGCGGTTAGCCCCCTTGAAAAAGTCGGCCTGGCCGCCGGTGGCGCTCCACTGCTTGGGGCCCATCGATTCGGAGCAGCACTGGCCGAGCAGGTCGACCTCGATGGTCGCGTTGATCGCCACCATGTTGTCGTGCTGACCGATAACGTAGGGGTCGTTGGTATAGTCGACCGGGTGCATTTCGATCATCGGGTTGTTGTTCATAAATTGGTAGAGGCGCCCGGTTCCCCAGGCGAAGGTGCCGATGAGCTTGCCGCGATTGATGGTCTTTTTCGAATTGTTCACCGCGCCGCATTCGGCCAGCTCCATGATCCCCTCGGTGACCATTTCGGTGTGGATGCCCAGATCCCGCTTGCTCTTAAGCGCCTGGCAGACGGCATTGGGGACGCCGCCGAAGCCGATCTGCAGGGTCGAGCCGTCCTCGATCATTTCGGCGACAAAGCCGCCGATGGTCTTGTCCTCTTCGGTCAGCGCGGGAATCGGCAGATCGGGGAGCGGCTCGCTGCACTCGACGATGTGAGTAACCTGGGAGATGTGCACCTGGCAGGTGCCGAAGCAGCGCGGCGCCTGGGGGTTGACCTCGAGGATCACCTTGCGGGCCTTTTTAAGCGCTTCCCAGGTGTAGTCGACGCCGAGGCTCATGCTGAAATAGCCGTGCTCGTCCATGGGAGAGACCACCGCGCCGATGGCGTCCGAAGGCCAGTAATCGCGGATCATCTTGGGGATTTCGTGGAAATAATTGGGGGTGAAGTCGGCCCAGCCCCCCTGCACCGCTTTTCGCGAAGCGCCGCTGGTAAACCAGGAGTTGTGCTTGATGTGAGGGGCGGTCTCCTGCTCGAAGTACCAGGGGCGCACCGCCAGGATCTGGTGGGTGGTGACATCGCGCAGTTCGGCCTTGCGCTCGACCAGCGCCTTCAAAAAGGCGTGGGGCTCGCCGACGCCGACGGGAAACCAGATGTGATCGCCGGACTCGATGGCTGCTGCAGCCGCTGCCGCGCTGACCCGTTTTTCATGGTACATGCTCTGCCACTTGGACATATCGGACTCCTTCGGAATGGTCTGGATGATGTTAACTGGTGATGGCGGCGCCGATGACGACCCGCTGCACTTCGTTGGTCCCCTCGTAGATCTGGGTGATCTTGGCGTCGCGCATCATCCGCTCCACCGGGAACTCGCGGGTGTAGCCGTAGCCTCCATAGACCTGCACCGCCTCGGTGGTCACCTTCATGGCCACATCGGAGGCGTAGAGCTTGGCCATCGCCGACTGCTGACCGTAGGGCAGTCCGGCGCTGGCGCGGTAGGCCGCCTGGTAGACGAGCAGCCGCGCCGCCTCGATCTCGGTGGCCATGTCGGCGAGCTTGAACTGGATCGCCTGGAAGGAGCTGATCGCCTCCCAGGGCCTGGGCGGCGATGCCGATGCGACCGCCGTCGAGGGTCTTCATCGCCACCTTGAACCCCTTGCCCTCCTCGCCGAGGAGGTTTTCGGCGGGAATGCGGCAGTTCTCGAAGACCAGCTCCATGGTCGGCGAGGAGCGGATGCCGAGCTTCTGCTCCTTCTTGCCGAAAGTAAAGCCGGGGGTGTCTTTTTCGACGATGAAGGCGCTGATGCCATGATGCTTCTTGGCCTCCCTGTCGGTGCGGGCCAGAACGATATAGGTTTCGGCGTCGCCGCCGTTGGTGATAAAGACCTTGCTGCCGTTGATCACCCACTCATTGCCGTCGCGCACGGCGGTGGTCTTGGTCCCCCCGGCATCGGAGCCGGCCGAGTTCTCGGTGAGGCCGAAGGCGCCGAGCTTGCTCCCTTCGGCGAGGGGTTTGAGGAACTTCTGCTTCTGCTCCTCGGTGCCGAAGAGGTAGATCGGGTTGGCGCCCAGCGACAGGTGAGCCGAGAGAGTCACCCCGGTGGAGGCGCAGACCCGCGAGAGCTCCTCGACGGCGATGGCGTAGCTGATGTAGTCGGCCTCGGCGCCGCCGTACGCCTCGGGAAAGACGATCCCCGTCAGGCCCAACTCGCCGAGCTTGTCGTACATCAGGGCGCGGTCGAAGCGCTCCGCCTCGTCGCGCTCGGAGACGCCGGGGGCGATCTCGGCCTCGGCGAATTCCCGCACCATCTGCCGCATCAGGTTGTGTTCTTCGGTCAGTTGAAAAATCATCGCTGGTCTCCTTTATCCTGGTTACTGTAGTTATCGTTTTTAAACTCTGATCATCCGTAAATGAGCCTGTAAGCCTGCCGCCTATCAGGGGCCGGACCCTCAACCGTAGTTGTAGAAGCCGCGACCGCTCTTGCGGCCGAGGTAACCGGCCTCGACCATCTTGATCAGCAGCGGGCAGGGGCGGTACTTGGAATCCCTGAAACCGTTGTAGAGCACCTCCATGATCGCCAGGCAGGTATCGAGACCGATGAAGTCGGCCAGGGTCAGCGGCCCCATCGGCTGGTTGGTGCCAAGCTTCATCCCCTTGTCGATATCTTCGGCGCTGGCCACCCCCTCGTGGAGGACGAAGGCCGCCTCGTTGATCATCGGGATGAGGATGCGGTTGACAATAAAGGCCGGATAATCGGCCGAGACCGCCATCTCCTTGCCCAGGGTGGAGACCAGGCTGGAGATCGCCTCGAAGGTTTCATCGCTGGTGGCGATGCCGCGGATCACCTCGACAAGCTTCATCACCGGCACCGGGTTCATGAAGTGCATGCCGATCACCCGCTCGGGGCGCCCGGTCACCGCGGCGATGCGGGTGATGGGGATGGACGAGGTATTCGAGGCGAGAATCGCCTCAGGCTTGATCAGCTGGTCGAGCTGGCGAAAGATTTCGTATTTGAGCGACTCACGCTCGCTGGCCGCCTCGATAGCCAGGTCGCAATCGCACAGCTCCCCCATCTGCCCGGTGGTGCGGATACGCTCCAGAATGCCCGCGACCGCCGCGGCCTCCATGCGATATCGAAGAGCACCACCGTAAAACCCTGCTGGGCAAAGACCTGGGCGATGCCGCTGCCCATCTGTCCGGCCCCTAATACTCCAATCTGCTTGATCATCGTTGCCTCCCAGGCACGTACGTTTTGTCAGGCCGACAGCTTCTCGGTCAGCACGGGTAAGAGCTGTTTCAGGTCGGCCACCGCCAGCACGTCGGCCACCTCGCCGATGGGCGCCTCCTTGTCGGTGTTGATGGCGATGACGAACTCCGATTTCTTCATTCCGGCCAGGTGCTGGATCGCCCCGGAGATACCGCACGCGACATAGAGTTTCGGCGAAACGGTCTGCCCGGTGGTGCCGACCTGACGGCTGTGATCGGCCCATTCGGCATCGACCACCGGCCGACTGGCTCCGTATTCCCCTTTGAGGGCCTTGGCCAGAGCTTCGATCATCCCCAGGTTTTCCGGCTTGCCGATGCCGCGGCCGGCACTGACGATCACCTCGGCCTTGGACAGGTCGACACCTCCCGCCTCGGCTGTTTCGTACCCCTGAAACTCGATATCGCCGGTGCTCGACGCTTCGAGCTTGACCATCTCGGGCGTGCCGGAGGGTTCGGCGCTCGGGGTGAAGGCCCCTGCCTGCAGGGTGACGACGCTGATCGCGGTATTCGGTTTGACCTGCCGGCGCAACTTGGCGTTGCAGGCCCCAACGACCAGCTGCCCGTCTTTGACCTCCACCACCTCGGAAACCTGGGCGGCATTCAGGGCGATGGCGAGGCGCGGGGCCAGGTCCCAGCCGTATGAGGAGTGGGGCAGCACCACCATCTGCGGCTGTTCCTTGGCCACCACGTCAAGGATTAATTGCTTGTGGACGCTGGGGTTGAATTCTCCGGCCACGGCGACATCGGCCAGGTAGAGGGTGCCGCTGTAGGCCGGCAGGGCGGACTCGCTGCCGATCAGCACCATGGCGCTTTCGGCGCCCAGGGTCTGGGCAAAGTGAACCAGTTCACTGCAGCTGCCGAGCACCTTTCCGTCCCTATATTCCGCAATCAGTAATGCTTTCATCGTGACTCTCCTTCGGATGGTCAGGCATCAACAGCCTTGTTTGCCCTGAAGCCTGGGGCTTTGATTAGGCCAGAACCGTGGTTTTCTCTCTGAGCAGCTTGATCAGCTGATCGGCCAGTTCGAGCGGCTCACCCTCGAGAACCAGGCCGCTGCCTTTTTTCTCCGGCGGCGCCATGCTCAGGGTCTGCAGGCGCGCAGCTTCGGGATTCAGGTCGCTTGCCGGGATCGAGAGCAGCTCCTTCTTTTTTGCCTTCATGATATTCGGCAGGGTCGGGTAACGGGGGGTGTTCAGACCGAGCTGGCAGGTGACCAGGGCCGGAGTGCTGCAGCTGACCCTGGCCCTGGTGCCTCCCTCAAGCTCCCGTTTGCCGCTGACCGTGCCGTCGGCGTAGGAGAAGTCGACCAGGGTGGTCAGGCTCGCCATCCCGAGCAGCTCGGCGACCATCGCGCCGACCTGGGCGCTGCCGCGATCCTGGGATTGCATGCCGGTGAAGACCAGGTCGAAGCCCTTGTCCTTTGCGAAATTGGCGATCAGCGAGGCGATGGCGAAGGGGTCCATCTGATGGCTGGCCTCATCGGCGATGTGCACCCCGCGGTTGCAGCCCATGGCCAGGGCCTTCTTCATCGTCTCCTTGACCCGGTCGGGGCCGATGCAGAGCACCGTCAGATCGGCCTCGCCAAGCTGATCCTTGAGCTGCACCGCCTGCTCGACGGCGTACTCGTCATATTCATTCATCCGCCAGGCCAGATCGCTGGTGTCATACCAGGTCCCCTCGGCATTGACTTTAAATTTGGACTCCATGTCCGGTACTTGTTTCACGCAGACGAGAATTTTCATTGGAACCTCCCGTTAGAAGTTTGTTACCGCAGAGAGCGCAGAGTTCGCTGAGAAAGACCTGAGAAACTGTTGGGATTACCATCTTTTGGTCCACCATATTCTCCGATTATCCTCGGCGTCCTCCGCGCCCTCTGGGGTGAGAAGTTTGCATGAGGCGCCGATCCGTCAACCGATATTCCCGCAATATCCCGCGGCCCGGGCCAACCTTCGCCCAGGGTTTCGGCGGCCATCAAGGTCCATGATCGGCAAAACTCCATTTTTATTTGTCGGCAACTCAGCCCGGAGAGCCTGGTCAGGTTCTGCCATTTCCTGCAGATAACTGCTGGATGTGTATTTTTGGAATGGCGTTTTGAATTCGCTCTTTATGGTGAAATCATATAGAGGCTTTGTTTGTAGGCCAATCGGGCGGAACCCTTTTCCGTTGTAGGGAAATGACTGCCCGGGGGTAGGTATTTTACCTACAAAGAAGGGGCGATGGAGAGCTGGGGTTTTGATTTTTCGGCAGGATCTTCAGATGGATGGAGGGCATTTTGCCGTACAGGGAGAGCATGCCTGAAGGTGAACAGGCAGAGATCGGTAGGGTAGATTTTCAGCAGAAGGAGGGATATCGCAGCGGCGGAGTAAATTTCTTATTTGATTTCAGCCGTCTTCACCCCGGGCGGCCGACTGCTCGACCCATTGCACGGCGCGGTGGGTCAGTTCGGAGGCGTTGCGCAGTTTCAGCTTTTCCTTGATGCGCTCGCGGTAGGTGCCGACGGTTTTGGCGCTGAGGCAGAGCCGATCGGAGATTTCCCGGGTGGTCAGGCCGCGGCCGACCATTTCGAAGACCTCCAGTTCCCGGTTGGTCAGGCACTGCTGCGGCAGCGGTCCCTTAGCTGTGCCGCCGACCATTTTATAGAGGATTTCGCCGGTCATCTTGGCACTCAGATAAACCTCGCCGGAGCGTACCTTGCGGATCGCGTCGACGATCAGGTCGGCGGTTTCGTGCTTCATGATGTAGCCGCGCGCTCCGGCCTGCAGGGCCCGTTCGGCATAGAGCGATTCCTCGTGCATCGACAGCACCAGGGTCGGCAGTTCGGGGACTTCATCCTTGAGCTGCTTGACCAGCTCCAGCCCGCTGCGCCCAACCAGCGAGATGTCGACAACCACCAGGTCGGGCTTGCTGCGACAGATCTTGTCCCAGGCGCTGCCGACGTTTTCCGCTTCACCGCAGACGTGCAGGTCGAGTTCCTGCTCGATCAGTTCACGCAGCCCCAGCCGGAAAACCGGGTGATCCTCTACCAGAAAGACCCTGATCTGGGTTTTGCCGCCGGTTGTGGTCGATTCTGACATCTCAGGCATCTCCTTCATAGCTCAGCCGCAGTCGCACGCTGGTTCCTTGTTCCTGATGGCTCGTGACCTCAAGATCTGCGCCGATCATCCGGGCGCGATAGCCCATGATCTGCAAGCCCATCCCTGGGGAGGTCCCGGAGTCGGGCAGCCCCTTGCCGTCATCGGTGACTTCCAGGGTGAGATG
>CALZIZ010000084.1 GCA_945787465.1 uncultured Desulfuromonadales bacterium | reverse complement strand
AATGGCTTGGGACTGTCAACATGGGTAGACAGCAGATGGGCCAGGGATACAGAGGATCGCGGCAGGGACTGTCGTTGCTGCGATTGTTGCGACGGTTTACAGGGACGCCTTTGTTTACAGGCACCAAGGCGTACAGGCAACTCCCCCTGGCTTGGAAATAAGCGCCTGTTTGGTAAAATGAAACAATTGTTTGCAAAAAGATTAAAACAGTGTATTATTAAGATCCTTAAAAACTTAAAGCCAGGTTAATGGTTTTGATCCGGTTGACGAGAAAGGCGAGGTAGGCTGATGGGTTCAACACAGAGGGCTGCGGATTTTGGGTGTGATCAGGGCTCATGGTCAGCAAAGGGCACTTGTTGGAGAATAACCCTGGACCGTGATCTCAATATCCTCTCAAGCAATGAGAGCTGCCTGGCGTTAATCGGCAAGGCGCCGGCAGAGTTGCTGGGCAAGAGGCTGAACAAGGTGCTGCGCCTGGCCCATCTCGGTTCATTGATGCTCAAGGGGTTCTGTTTTCGTTCCCAGCCCCTGCGGTTTGAGGATCGGGAGCTGCTGGGCAATTTTGAGCCCGTCACCGAAGACGGTCGTCCCGCCGGCGGTGTGCTGATCGTCTGCGAAACCGAAAAAATCCAGGGCGAGGCGCCGGAACTCGAGGACGTCATCCGCTCCATCGACCCCATCACCGATCTGACCAACGACGGGATTATCCTGGTCGACCGCCATGGGATTATCACCATGGTCAACCAGGCCTTCGCCGACGCCCTGGGGCTGCAACCCAATGAGATGATCGGCCGTCACGTTCACCAGTCCTACCCCAATTCATCCCTGTCCCGGCTGCCGACGGTGATCGACTCGGGGCGGGCCGAAATCGGCGAGCCTCATCTGCTTAACGGCCGCCAGGTCGTGGTCAGTCGCTGGCCCCTGGTGCGGGAGGGCCGGATCGTCGGGGCTTTCGGCAAGATTCTGTTCAGCGATGTGAGCGAGGTTACCCGCATTGCCGGCAAGCTGCAGGCAATCTCCGCCAAGGGCAAGGCGCCGGCAACCACTCCCCGGCGTTCTTCGCACAGGTACGATGCCGACCAGATCATTGCCCGCTGCCCGACAATCGTGCGCCTTAAGCAGAAGCTTGAGCGCATCGCCGGGCGGGGCTCCAACGTGCTGCTCAGCGGCGAAAGCGGTACCGGCAAGGAACTCTTCGCCCACGCTATCCACGCGGCAAGTTCTCGCCGCGAAGGGGCCTTGGTGCGGGTCAACTGTGCGGCCATCCCCGAGCACCTGCTCGAGTCCGAACTCTTCGGCTACGTCGAAGGGGCCTTTACCGATGCCCGCAAGGGCGGCCAGATCGGCAAGTTCGAACAGGCCCATGGCGGCACCATCTTTCTCGACGAAATCAGCGACATGTCCCTGCCGATGCAGGCCAAGCTGCTGCGGGTGCTGCAGGAAAAAGAGCTGACCCCCCTGGGCGCCAGCGGGGTCAAGCAGATCGATATGCGGGTGGTTGCGGCCACCAACGCCGATCTCGAGCAGATGGTCGCCGAGGGGCGGTTCCGCGCCGACCTCTACTACCGGCTCAACATCGTCTGCCTTGAGATCCCGCCGCTGCGCGAGCGCGGCGAAGACCTGCTGCTGCTGGCGCGGCATTTCATCGGCTATTTCAATGGCGAGTTCGACCTGCAGGTGGAGGACCTCGAGCCGCAGGCCTGGGATGCGCTGCGGGCCTACGATTTCCCGGGCAATATCCGCGAACTGCGAAATGCCATCGAAAGTGCCTTCAACCTGGTCGAAGGCCCCAGAATTCGCCTCGAAGACCTGCCGAAGCGGGTCGTCCGCGCCCTCGGCTCCACGGCCTCGGCACCGGCCGATGCGGCCTGCGGCGGCAACTGGGCGGCCCAACTGGGCCGAAGGCCATTGCAGGACATCATGGAGGAGATCGAGAAGCAGCTCATCGAGCAGTCCCTCGAGCGCGTCGACGGCAACAAGCTCAACGCGGCCAATCTGCTGGGCATCTCCCGCCCCGGCCTCTACAAGAAGCTGCAGAAATACCAGCTTCAGTAGTTCCGTTTCTCTGTTCTGATCCATCTTCACGAGCCGGGGGCCCATGACCCCCGGCTTTTCTGTATTCATTAGGGACGAAAAAACTAAGCAGACGATTCACCGCAGAGGACGCTGAGAAGGCAAATGCGCTATTTATCCCGTAAAGCCTGAGCGTCATCCCCGAGTGCTGTTGTCGGCGATCCATGGTTTTGGGGCCCTTGAAGACTGGATTCCCGCCTAAAACCCCGCGGGAATGGCGGTTCTGTTATGGCGATGGGTTGGGCAAGGCAGGTTGTGTCGGGGGCAGTTGTTGGGTTCGTCGCTGCGCTCCTTAACCCAACCTACCCGAATAATTCAAGGCCAGCCGTTGTAAACATCCGGATAACCTGTCACCAACGTAGGCAAGGCCCGTATTTGGGCCTTTTAGGGTCTCTGTCTCCGATTTTTTCCATTGGTTAGGGTCACGGTGTTAACGCGAATCTAAAGTTAGCCCCGACTCATGGGTGTTTTGGTGATCCCCCCTTGATTGGTCTTTGCAAGTGATAACAGTGGCTTGGAATTTTTTTGTCCCGATATGTTTTTGTAAAACATTGTTTGGTACCCGCTTTGCATTAAGGTATAGTTAAGTTTGAAAAGCTAGTCAGCTAAGGGTTTTCCAAACGCAAACCTGCGTTTGCATACCTGTCGCAACACCAACAGGACAGACGCACAGCTTTGAGGAGCAATGTTCCCATGACGGAAACTTCTTATCTGCTCGAGGTCAGCAACATCTCCCTGGCCTTCGGCGGGGTCAAGGCCCTGACCGATGTGAGCTTCAAGGTCCGCCAGGGGGAGGTCTTTTCCATCATCGGCCCCAACGGCGCCGGCAAGACCTCTATGTTGAACAGTATTTCCGGGCGCTACCAGCCCAACCAGGGGTCGATCAAGTTCAAGGGCAACGAGGTCATGGGCATGCGCCCCAACGAGCGGTGCGTGCTCGGTATCGGCCGCACCTTTCAGAACCTGGCACTGTTCAGCCACATGACCGTGCTCGACAACATCATGGTCGGCCGCCACCACCTGCTGAAGAACAATTTCATCACCGGACCCCTCTACTGGTTTTCGCCGGCGCGCAAAGAAGAGCTGGCCCATCGCCGGGCGGTGGAGGACATCATCGATTTTCTCGAAATCGCCCACATCCGCAAGTCGGTGGCCGGCACCCTCTCCTACGGGCTGCGCAAGCGCGTCGAGCTGGCCCGGGCGGTGGCGCTGCGGCCTGACCTGATTCTGCTCGATGAGCCGATGGCCGGGATGAACCTGGAAGAGAAAGAGGACATGGCCCGCTACATCATCGACCTCAACGAAGAGTGGGGCATGACGGTGGTGATGATCGAGCACGACATGGGGGTGGTAATGGATATCTCCAACCGGGTCATGGTGCTCGACTTCGGCAAGAAGATCGCAGAGGGGCTGCCCGAGGAGGTCATGGCTAACGACCACGTCAAGAAGGCCTACCTGGGCGAGGACACCGACGATGACGCCGAGTCCGAGGCTCAGGCGCAAAGCGAAGAGGTGGCATGATGGCAGATGCGCGAACCGAGTACGCCGACATCAAGAAGTACGACACCTTTCCCAAGATACTGGCCTATAACGCGGCCCAATGGCCTGACGAGGTGGCCATGCGGGAAAAGGAGTTCGGGATCTGGAACGAGTATTCCTGGGCCGACTACAACCGCACCGTCAAGCAGATGGCCCTGGGGATGCATTCCCTGGGTATCGGCCGGGGCGAGTCGGTGGGGATCATCGGCGACAACCGCCCCGAGTGGGTCTGCGGCGAGCTCGCCTCCCACGCCCTGGGGGCGATGATTTTCGGCATCTACCAGGATTCGCTCAACGAGGAGGTCGCCTACCTGATTAATTACGCCGGGGCCAAGGTGATCATCGCCGAAGACGAGGAGCAGGTCGACAAGGTGCTCGAGATCACCGAGCAGTGCCCCTGCGTCAAGCACATTGTCTACTGCGACCCGCGGGGGATGCGCAAGTACGACGACCCGAGGCTGATGGGCCAGGAGGAGCTGATGCGCCTCGGCGAGGAGCTGGACCAGAACCAGCCCGAGCTCTACACCGAACTCCTCAATGCCGGCAGCGGTGAGGACGTGGCGATTCTCTGCCCCACTTCGGGGACCACCTCCAACCCCAAGCTGGCCATGCTGCAGGCCGGGCCGATGCTCGAGCACTGCGTCGCCTACCTGGCCGAAGACCCCAAGTACCCCTCCGACAACTACGTTTCGGTGCTGCCCCTGCCCTGGATCATGGAGCAGGTTTACGCGGTGGCCCAGGCGCTGATCAGCCGCATCACCGTCAACTTCGTCGAGGAGACCGAGACGCTGATGAGCGATCTGCGCGAGGTCGGCCCGACCTTCGTGCTGCTGGCGCCGCGGGTCTGGGAATCGGTGGCCGCCGATGTTAAATCGCGCATGATGGACGCCTCCTATTTCAAACAGAAGATGTATCACATCGGCATGAAGCTGGCCTGGAAGGCTTCGATCAAGCAGCAAGGCGGCCAGTCGAAGTTGGCCTACTGGATGCTGTTTCGCGCCCTCAAAGACCGCCTCGGCTTTACCAACCTGCGCTCGGCGGCCACCGGCGGGGCGGCCCTGGGCCCCGATACCTTCAAGTTCTTTCTCGCCATGGGGGTGCCGCTACGCCAGCTCTACGGCCAGACCGAAATGGCCGGGGCCTATACCATTCACAAGGCCGACGACGTTGACTTCGACAGCGTCGGGGTGCCCTTCGGCAACGCCGAGGTGCGCATCGTAAACCCCGATGAAAACGGCGTCGGCGAAATTACCGCCCGCACCGCCGGCATGTTCCTCGGTTACTACAAGAACGAAAAAGCGACCGAAGAGACGCTGGAAGACGGCTGGATGAAGACCGGCGACGCAGGATTTTTCAAGAAGGAAAACGGCCACCTGGTGGTGATCGACCGGATCAGCGACATCGCCACCACCGCCAGCGGGTTCCGCTTCTCGCCCCAGTTCATCGAGAACAAGCTCAAGTTCTCGCCGTTTATCGCCGAGGCGGTCATCCTGGGCCACGAAAAGCCCTACCTGAGCGCGATTATCTGCATCCGCTTCGATATCGTCGCCAAGTGGGCCGAGCAGCGCGACATCAGCTTTACCAACTACATCAACCTCTCGGCCCAGCGCACCATCTACGACATGATTCAGAAAGAAGTGGAGATCGTCAACGCCACCCAGCCCGAGTTTCAGCGCGTCCGCAAATTTCTGCTGCTCTACAAGCAGCTCGATGCCGACGACGGTGAGCTGACCCGAACCCGCAAGGTGCGCCGCGGGGTGATCGCCGAAAAGTACGGCGAGATCATCGACGCCGTCTACGCCGGGCATGAAAAAGTCCACATCGACACGGTGATCACCTTTCAGGACGGGGCCAAGTCGCGGGTCCAGACCGACCTGCGGGTGGTCGACCTGCAGCCCGAAGGCGGTTCTGCCCAGGCCGTAGAGCCTGTGCTGCAGGTCGCCCAGTAACGGCAACTTCTACCGGGGGAGAAAGACCTATGGAACTCTTTGTTCAGCTGCTGGTCAACGGGCTCATAATCGGCACCCTGTACGGGGTGGTGGCCATGTGCTTCGTGCTTATCTACAAATCAACCCGGGTGGTGAACTTCGCCCAGGGGGAGTTTCTGCTTATCGGCGCCTGGACCTGCTGGGCGCTGCTGGTAAAGTTCAACCTTCCCTTCTATATCGGCTTTCCCATCACGTTGGTCTTCATGCTGATCTTCGGCATCCTGTTGCAGGTCGTGGTGCTGCGGCCGATGATCGGCGAGCCGATCATCTCGGTGATCATGGTCACCATCGGGCTGTCGATGTTCTTCCAGTCGCTGATGGGCTGGATGTTCGGCGGTTTCGCCCGGTCTTATCCGCAGGTCTTCGAGACCCAGAGCGTCAACATCCTGGGCCTGCAGATCCAGTCGGCCTACCTGATGAGCCTGGTCCTGTCGCTGGTGATCATGGTCGGGTTCTACTACTTCTTCAAGTATTCCAAAACCGGCCTGGCAATGCGCGCCACCGCCTTTGACCAGCAGGTCGCCCAGAGCCTGGGGGTCTCGGTCAAGCAGGTTTTCGCCATGGCCTGGGCTATCTCGGCCCTGGTCTCGGCTATGGCCGGGGTGGTGGTCGGCATGGTCAACGGGGTTTCCTCGGCGCTGTCATTTTTCGGCATCAAGGTCTTTCCCGCGGTCATTCTCGGCGGCCTCGACTCGATCATCGGCGCCATCGTCGGTGGCCTGGTCATCGGGGTGCTGGAAAATCTGGCTGAGTTCTTCGACGCCCAGTGGCTGCACATCGGCAACATGTACACCATCGCCCCTTTCTATGCGCTGGTGCTTATCCTGATGATCAAGCCCTACGGTTTCTTCGGCACCAAGGATATTGAAAGGATCTGACCATGGCAGGCGGACATTCCATGATGCGCTGCGGTGAATACCGCACCAACTACAAGGTCGATACCACCATCTTTCCGACGCCCATGTCGCGCAACTTCGCCATTGCCACGGTGTTGCTGCTGCTGGCGGCGCCGGCGGTGCTCGACGCCTATATTCTCAACCTGCTGATCCAGATCGGCTACCTGGGCATTGCCGCCCTGGGGCTGAACATCGTGGTTGGGTTTACCGGACAGATCTCCCTGGGGCATGCGGCGTTCTTCGGTTTCGGCGCCTTCGCCTCGGCCTGGATCAACAACAATTTCGGCATCCCGGTCTTTTTCGCCATCCCCCTGGCCGGGGCCCTGACCATGGCCGTGGGCCTGATCGTCGGCATACCCGCCGGTCGCATCAAGGGCCTTTATCTCGCCATCGCCACGCTGGCCTCCCAGTTCATTCTCGAGGACTTCTTCGCCCGGGCCGACTGGTTCACCGGCGGCTCCTACGGCTCGATGGCCGAACCGTTCAGCATCTTCGGCTACGTGATGGACACCGACCAGAGCTACTTCTACGTGGTACTTGCCTACGTGGTGATCATGTTTCTTGCCGGGGCCAACCTGATGCGCAGCCGTGACGGCCGGGCCTTTATCGCGGTGCGTGACCACTACCTCTCGGCCGAGATCATGGGCATCAACCTGACCAAGTACCGCATCCTGTCCTTCGGCGTGTCATCTTTCTACGCCGGAATCGGCGGCGCCCTCTTCGGCCACTATCTCGGTTTCGTCTCCGCCGAGGGCTTCACCATCCTCATGTCGATCCAGTTTCTGGCCATGATCATCATCGGCGGCCTCGGTTCGGTCATGGGCAGCCTGATGGGCACCGCTTTCATGGTGCTGCTGCCCGAGGTGATGGAGACTGTGGTCGGTTTTGCCAGCACCACCGCCCCGGGTATCGCCGAGGGCCTGGCCTATTTCAAGGAGATGGCCATCGGCCTGGCGATCATCCTGTTTCTGATTTTCGAGCCCGACGGTCTTGCCCACCGCTGGCGGCAGATCAAGGCCTACTGGAAGCTCTATCCGTTTTCTTATTAAGTGATGCTGGGTCGGACAAACCGCGCTGACTGTAGGTTGGGTTGAGGAACGAAACCCAACAAACTGGTGGGCTAACCCGTGACATTGTTGGGTCCGTCGCGTTGCTCCTTGACCCAACCTACCAACCTGTAGGAGCGGCTTCAGCCGCGAATGACCGCAACGCTAAAAGGCTTCGCGAATAAATTCGCTCCTACAAAAACAAGGCATTTTTCCCCGAACGTTCTCGGGGTGGCATGATGGAAAATGTAGTTATTCGTTTTCTTACTACCTGGATCTGTGGGTTCGGTGCGGGATAAGATATTGCCCGGTCAGAACCCATGGATGCAGGTAAAAACCAGGAACAAGGAGGTTGGACAATGCGCAAGAGTTTGATTGGTCTGGCAGTGGCAGCGGCTATCGTGAGTTTTAGCGGGCTGGCCCTGGCCAAGGATACGATTCCCGTAGGGCATCTGGCCGTCTTTACCGGGCCGACCTCTGACGTCGGGGTTCCCTACGGCAAGGGTGTTGCCGATGCGCTTAATTACATCAACGCCAACGGCGGCATCGACGGCAAAACCATCGAGTTTCAAACCGTTGACTACTCCTACAACGCTCCGCGGGCGGTGGCGACCTACAAAAAGTGGATGTCCCGCAACAAGCCGGTGGCAATCCAGGGCTGGGGCACCGCCGACACCGAGGCCCTGGTCAAGTTTATCGCCAAGGACGAGATCTTTTTCATGTCCGCCTCCTACTCGGGGCACCTGACCGACCCCAAGGGCAAGGGCACCCATGCCAAGGCCCCGGCTCCGTATAACTTCTTCTACGGGCCCTCTTACTCTGACTCCTGCCGCGGCCTGGTGCAATGGGCCGCCGAAGACTGGAAGGCCAAGGGCAAAGAAGGCAAGCCCCAATTCATCCACATGGGCGACAACCACCCCTATCCCAACGCTCCCAAGGCCGCCTGCGCCGCCTATGCCGAAGAACTCGGCTTCGAGGTCCTGCCCGCCATCGTCTATTCCCTCAAGCCCGCCGACGCCAAGGCCCAGTGCCTGTCGCTGAAGAGTTCCGGGGCCGACTACGCGTATCTGGGCAACACCTCGGGCTCCAACATCTCGCTGCTCAAGTCCTGCTCCACCGTCGGTGTTTCGACCCAGTTCCTCTCCAACATCTGGGGCTGGGATGAGAACAGCATCAAGGCTACCGGCGAGCCCGGTAACGGCGTCGCCTGGGTAGTCGGGGCCGCGCCCTGGAACTCGGACGTGCCCGGGATGAAGACCATGAAGGAAATCTCCAAGATCTCCGACCCCAAGGGCGAAGAGTCCCGTCCGCTGCATTACATGCGCGGCGTCTGCACCGCCATGTTCATGCGTGACGCCATGGCCGAGGCCGCCAAGAAGGGCAAACTGACCGGTCCCAACATCAAGGCCGCCATGGAGAGCTTCAAGGACCATGTGCCCGCAGGTATGGAAGGGGTCTGCACACCTTCGACCTGGACTGCCGACGATCATCGCGGCACCACCGAGGTGAGCGTCTACACCAGCGAGTTCAAGGATGGCAAGTTCACCATGACCAAGATGGCGACCGAGGAAGTACCGCGGCGCGATGACTGGTTGGGTTGGTAAAAGGCTGTAACGCGTGACGGGTGACGGGTGACGGGTGGGAAAACCTCCCTGGCTTTTCGACCTGTTACTCGTCACGCGTCACCCGTCACCGAAGTTCTGACTTTCCCGGAGGTACGGCGAGATGAGCGAACCCGCTAAAGATATGGCCCCCAAAGAGTCGATTCTGTCCATTAATAATATCGAAGTGGTCTACAACGAGGTCATCCTGGTGCTGCGCGGGGTCAGTCTGGAGGTTCCCGAAGGGGAGATCGTCACCCTGCTCGGGCCCAACGGTGCCGGCAAGTCCACCACCCTCAAGGCGATTTCGGGGTTGCTCAAGACCGAGGACGGCAAGGTCACCCGGGGCAACGTCACTTTCATGGGCGAGAACATCAGCAACCGCCCCCCCGAAGAGATCGTGCGCAAGGGGATCTTCCAGGTCATGGAAGGCCGCCGCATCATCGAGGATATGACGGTTATCGAAAACCTGCGCCTCGGCGCCTATACCCGCAAGGACCGCGGGGTCAAGGACGATATCGAGAAGGTCTTTCACTACTTTCCGCGCCTCAAGGAGCGCACCGGCATGGCCGGTTACCTCTCCGGAGGCGAGCAGCAGATGCTCGCCATCGGCCGCGCGGTGATGGCCCGGCCCAAAATGATCCTGCTCGATGAGCCCTCCATGGGCCTTTCGCCCCTGCTGGTCAAGGAGGTGTTCAACATCATCCGCTCCATCAACCGCGAGCAGGGCATCACCATGCTGCTGGTGGAGCAGAACGCCAAGATGGCCTTGAATGCGGCCTCCTACGGTTACGTCATGGAATCGGGCAAAATCGCCATGGACGGCACCCAGGAGGAGCTGCTCAACAACGAGGACATGAAGGAGTTCTACCTCGGTGGCGGCGGCGACCAGGATCGTAAGTCGTTTAAGAACCTCAAGTCCTACAAGCGCCGCAAGCGCTGGCTCTAGGAATTGGTGCTATGTTGACCGATTGTTTGCAGGGACGGCGGGTTCTCGATATGAGCCAGTATATCCCGGGGCCCTTCGCGACCCAGATGCTGGCTGATCTGGGGGCAGAGGTGATCAAAGTCGAGCCGCCTGCGGGCGATCCGATGCGCAGCTTTATGCTTCTCGATCAAGACGGCATTTCGCCTTTCTACAAACAGATCAACGCGGCAAAGACGGTGGTTCGCATCGACCTGAAAACCGCCGGGGGCCGCAGCGCTTTTGAGGATCTGCTCAGCTGCGCCGATGTGCTGGTTGAATCCTATCGCCCCGGGGTTATGGATCGTCTCAGCTTTGACCGCAGCCGTATCGAGCAACTGAACCCGCGCCTGGTTCACTGCGCCCTCTCCGGCTTTGGTCAGACCGGCCCATACCGCCTGCGGGCCGGGCATGATCTGACCTACCTGGCCCTGACCGGCGGCCTGAGCGTCTCGGGCACCGGGGAAACGCCGGCCATCACCTTTCCGCCGGTGGCAGACCATGCAGGGGCCATGCAGGCGGTGACCTCCATCCTCGGGGCCCTGCTGCGAAGGGAGCGTATCGGCAAGGGGGCGCACATCGACCTGAGCCTGTTCGAGGCGGCCCTCTCCTGGCAATCGATGGGCCTGACCGCGGCCTGCCGGCAGGGGCAGGAGATCGAGCGGGGCCGCGACCTGTTGACCGGCGGCGCAGCCTGCTACCAGGTCTACCGCACGGCAGACGGGCGTTTTGTCGCCCTGGCGGCGCTCGAGGAAAAATTCTGGCGCACCTTCTGCGAAGGGGTCGGCCGCTGTGACTGGATCCCCCGGCAGAGCGAGGCCCTGCCGCAGCAGGAGTTGATCGGCGAGGTGCAGGCGCTGCTGGCCTCCAGGGACCTAGCCGAGTGGCAGGGGCAGCTCGAGGGGGCGGACTGCTGCTTCGAACCCATCCTCAACTATGCCGAGGTCCTGGAGTTGGACCATGTGCGCGAACGGAGGTTGGTGAGCAGTTTGGGCGGAGCCGATCGCGCAGCCGAGGTCGCTTATCCGGCCTGGCTCGATGGTGCCCCCCCCCAATCAAGAGCGCCGCTGCGCGAACAAACTGCCGAAGAGGCCCTGTCTGCCTGGGGCCCATGACTTGATTCCCGGGCACCTTCGTCGGGTCCCGGCCCGACAGCCGGGTTACTTTTCTTTGGGCGCAAAGAAAAGTAACCAAAAGAAACTTTGGCTGCGCCGCATGGGGTGCGCGATGGCCGCAGGGGTCGAGAACCGTCGCTGCAATTGAAAAGCTGCACTGCTTCGTAGGGCCCGCTTGCGAGCCGGCAGTGGTGCGCAATCAGTCTGCGCGGCTGTTGCAAACACCGGCGCTGCCAGACCGATAAACCACATCAGGCCATCTGCTTGCTGAATGCCTCGCGTAAAGGGAGTCGCCACGAAGCATTGCCGGTGTCATCAGCAGCCATGGCGGTCAGAGGCACAATTCAGGCGACAGAAATGCCCCCCGCAGGGGAAGCCGCTTTTTGCCTACTTTTTGGCGGCTTTCAAAAAGTAAGTCGGCTGTCGGGGCGAGTCCCGACGGGTTTGCTTCGCAAGTGTTTTGAATGGTTACGTTTTTTTCGTTTCGAGGCCAAAAGATGAAGACCAATCTCAAGATGAAACTCCAGGTGGTCGACCGGGTGGGCATGATGGCCGATGTGGCCAAAGTCCTGGCGGCATGCGACCTCAACATCGTCTCCATGGAAGTGGAAAAAAAGGGCGGCGAGTCCGACGGCGAGTCCGATGTTTACCTCGAGACCGAAAGAGGTGCGCAAAGCCCCGGCAGCGAGGAGATTTTCGACAAACTCAGAACCCTTCCCAACCTGCTCGCTGCCAGATCCATAGGCACCATGCCCCAGGAGCGACGGGAGAAAAGGTTCCAGGTGGTGCTCGACAGCATCAGCGACGGCATCCTCGCCATCGACGAGGGGGGGGAGGTGGCGATCATCAACCGGGTCGCAAAAAAAATCCTCGATTTTGGCGACCGTCAGGTGACCGGCTGCAATATCGATGATCTGGAGCTTGCCGATAGGCGCATCCTGGTGTGCCTCGAAGGGCGGACCTACACCAATGCCAAACGCAACATCATCGGCGCGAAGGGGCGATTTCAGTTTCTGGCCACCGGCAAGGTCATCGCCGATTCCCAGGGCCGCATCGTCGGAGCGATCGAGGTGATGAAGGATATGAAGGAGATCAGGGCGTTGGCCAGCGCGGTGGCCCACTCGCCCCAGGTCAGCTTCAGTGACATGGTCGGTCAGAGCCCGGCGATCGGCGAGGCTATCGAATTTGCCCAGAAGATCGCCCCCACCGAAGGGATTGTCTCGATCCGCGGTGAAAGCGGTACCGGCAAGGAGCTTTTCGCCAGCGCCATCCATGCCGAAAGTGCCCGAAACGGGCCCTTTGTACCGATCAACTGCGCGGCCCTTCCCGAGGCATTGCTCGAAAGCGAGCTCTTCGGCTACGTGGGGGGAGCCTTTTCCGGGGCCAAAAAAGAAGGTAAGCCCGGCCTGTTCGAGATCGCCCAGGACGGCACCGTTTTTCTCGACGAAATCGGCGAGATGCCGCTGAGCCTGCAGGCCAAGATGCTGCGCGTCATCCAGGAGCAGAAGGTGCGCCGGGTCGGGGGGAGCCAAGAGGTCCCCGTCAACGCCAGGATCATCACC
>CALZIZ010000083.1 GCA_945787465.1 uncultured Desulfuromonadales bacterium | reverse complement strand
GACCAACATGTCCTTCGTCGATTATGTGAACACCCTGCGGGTCTCCAATGCCAGCAGGATGCTCAAAGAAGGTCAACTCTCCCTTCTCGATGTTGCCATCTCCTGCGGATTTACCAACCAGTCCCATTTTAATCGCATATTTAAGAAATATTCCAGGGTGACGCCTGGGCAATATCGGCGGGCTTTGGGGGGGCGATGAGTGGGCTTCTCGCCATTTATGACCCTTGGACCTTAATGGCGACTTGATGGGGGCGTAGCATCCGGCACTTTTCGTTTTTCTAAGCAAATCCTTCCAGATTTTCATTTTCTGTTTATGCACTTTACTCAAGTTGAGTATCGCTCAACAAAAAGACTTCTACGTCCGTGCAAAAGATGCCAACGGTTGCTAAAGACCCTTGTCCTTTGCAACCGTTCCCTCTCCCTCAAGGGAGAGGTGGCCTAAAACGGTCTCCCCTAGTAATAGGGGGCTCCCATGCGTTTACTGGAGCCAAGTGCATAAGCAGATTTCATTTTTTGCGAGGACCTTGTCAAACCGCCCAAGGGCAAGAAGCTGCCGGTGGTGCTCTCACTCTCGGAGGTTCACCTGGTGCTCGAGTCGCTGCGCACTGCGGTGGTCAAAATGGCCCTGACTTGGATCTACTGCTGTGGGCTGCGTCTGTCCGAAGCGATCCATATGAAGGTTCAAGATATCGACAGCGCCCGGATGCTGATCTGGGTGCGCGGCGGCAAAGGCGGCAAGGACCGCGGCGTGCCGCTGCCGGTCAAAACCCTTGAGTTGCTGCGCAGCTACTGGCAGCTCAAACGGCCCACCGGCTGGCTGTTTCCAGGCCGCACCCTCGAAGGCGCGATCAGCCCCAGCGCTCTGCAGCGGGCGTTTAAGGACGCGCTGCGCCAAAGCGGGATTCAGAAAAAAGCCACGGTGCACAGCCTGCGGCACTCCTACGCAACCCATTTGCTCGAGCGCGGGGTCGATTTGCGGGTCATCCAGCAGCTTCTCGGCCACACCTGCCCCGCAACGACCTCGATCTACACCCACCTGACCGAAAAGATCCTCAGAGATCTCAATCGCTGCCTCAATGAACTGATGGCCGACCTGTAGCCGGGCAAGTCCGTACCATGGCTGAGCTTGCCGAGGTGTTTCGCACCTTCGGCCCCCAGTACCTGGAGCGTTTCGCGGAGCAGATCCTGCCCAGTCACCGCCGCGCCATGGCCGATATCGCCGCCTGCCGCACCGAAGTCTTCGGCGGGCATGTGGCTCAGTGCGAGCGCTGCGGCTACCAGCACTACGCCGACCACTCCTGCCGCAATCGCAGCTGCCCCAAGTGCCACACAACCGATACCGAACGCTGGTTGCAAAGCCGCCAGGCCGAGCTGCTGCCGGTGGCTTACTTCCATGTGGTCTTCACCTTGCCCGAGGCGCTGCGCGAAGCGGTGCGCCGCAACCAAAAAGCCCTGTACAACGCCTTGATCAAAACCGCCGCCCAGGCCCTGATGGCCCTTGTGGCCGACCCGCGCTATGTCGGAGGGGAGATCGGCATTCTGGCTGTGCTGCACACCTGGGGCAAGGGCATGGCCTACCATCCCCATGTCCATTAGCTGGTGCCGGCAGGCGGGGTGTCAAAAGACGGCCGCTGTCAAAAGACGGCCGCTGGCTCGACGCTCGCCAGAAATACCTGGTGCCGGCCGAAGCGCTCTCGGTGATCTTTCGCGCCAAATTCATGGAGTTTGCGCACAAGGCCCTGCCTCACGAGCACTTTCCTCAATCGCTGTGGCAGGGCAAGTGGGTGGTCTACTGCAAACCGGCCATCCAGGGCTCGCAAAAGGTTTTAAGCTACCTGGCACGCTACGTTCACCGGGTGGCGATCACCAACCGCCGGATCAAAGCCATCCATAACGACCAAATCACCTTCGAGACCAAGGATTCACGCACCAGGCTATGGGTGCCGATCACTCTGCCGGCTGAAGAATTCATCCGCCGGTTTCTGCAGCACGTGCTGCCCAAACGGTTCAACAAGGTGCGCTATTACGGACTGCTCAGCCCGATCAATCGCAGGGTGCTTAGGCAGTTGCAACTGCTTCTGGCCAGGCCGGCAGAAGCGGAAGAAAAACAAGATGAATCAAAAAGCGATGGTCCCGATGCTGCCGAGGACCATGCCTGCCTTTGCCCAAGGTGCGAAACAGGCCCGTTGGTGATTGTCTTGCGCCTGCCACGGCACCCAAGGGCCCCGCCATGATCACCCAAGACCACGAAAAAATTCAAACCCCCAAGACCAATCAGGCGCCGTTTCAAAGGATGGAATGGACGTTGTCGCACCGCTGCGTCCAGCTTGGCTTAAAACCCATGAATTTCGAAAGCAATCAATCGACAACCCTCAAGAATCAAACAAGAAAATCAAAAAAAATCATCCTCCGGGGCAGTCCTTTATTGAAATCGCTCTCCAAAACCGATACCATCTATAGCCAAACCTAATGAAGGCGATTTGAATTTCCATAGGACGGTGCTGCACGGCGGTTCAGTCCACCTGGACTTTTGGCGGCGGCTTCGCGCCGCAAAAACTCTTTATCGTTAGGCCCAAATGAGACAGGGCGCGCAGTTCGTCATTGGCACCGAGGCTTGTTGAATGAGCGCTATCTTTATCAGCCACAGCAGTAAGGATAATGCGGTTACCACCGAACTGAAAGCGCGGCTCGAAGAGCAGGGGCACAGATCGGTGTTCCTGGATTTCAACCCTGAAGATGGAATTCCCTTGGGGCGCAACTGGGAGCAGGAGCTCTACAGTCAGCTCCGGTCCTGCCAAGCTGTCATTGTGCTGTGCAGCGAGCACTCCATGTCTTCGAAGTGGTGCTTTGCAGAGATCACCCACGCAAAGTCGCTGGGGAAACAAATTTTCCCTATCAAAGTGGGCCCTTGCTCCATTGATACGGTGCTTACGGCCAACCAGGTGGCTGACCTGACAGGTGACAAAGAGGATGCCTATAAAAGGCTCTGGCGCGGCTTAAAGACGGCCGGCCTCGACCCTGCCAGCACCTTCGATTGGGATCCAAACCGTCCCCCTTATCCTGGAATGCTGGCTTTCCAGGAGGAAGATGCGGCCGTCTTTTTCGGCCGGGATAATGAGATCCGGGAAGGCCTGGAGGCCCTTAACAGGCTTCGGCAATTCGGCGGTGCCCGCATGCTGGTGGTGCTTGGAGCCTCGGGGAGCGGCAAGTCTTCTCTGGTGCGTGCCGGATTGCTGCCGCTGTTACGCATGAACGAGGATCAATGGCTTGTGGTGCCACCGTTTCGCCCCCAGGAGCATCCACTGCGCGAACTGGCCATTGTGTTGGCTGAAGCCTTCAACGCTTTTTTAAAGGACAAAGGGGAAACAACCAGCTGGGAAAAGATCAGAAAACAGCTAAATGACACCGCCCTAAGTGCCTCGGGGAGCGGCGATCCGCTTAACGACCTTGCCCGGGATTTGCAGCTTGCAGCCAACCGGCGCGAAGCAAGAGTGCTACTGGTCATAGACCAGACCGAGGAGCTGCTTCACTCTTCTCGCAGCGATGAAGCCAACAGCTTTCTTTTATTACTGCAAAAATCCTTAAGCAACCCCAGCAGCCCCCTGCTTGCAGTGTGCACCCTGCGCTCCGATTTTCTCGGTGATTTTCAACAACATCCCGCCCTGCGCGAACTGGCATTCCAAAGTATCCATTTTGGCCCCATGGGCCGTGATCAATTTGAAAAAGTCATCGAGGGCCCCGCTGAAAAGGCTGCGATCAAGCTCGAGTCAGGGCTGTCCAGAGTTATGGTGGACGATACCGAAACCAAGGACGCCCTGCCGCTTCTGGCTTTTACGTTGCGTGAGCTGTACGAGCGCTACAGTGACGATGGACTGCTGACGCTTGAGGAGTACCGCGACCGGCTTGGCGGTTTGGCCGGATCTGTGGCCAAGGCCGCCGAGGCAGTATTCGCCGGTGAGCCTCTTTCAGGGCAAAGGCAAGCCGACCTGCGCAAGGCCTTTCTTAAAATGGTCCGGATCAACAAGGAGGGGCATTTTGTCCGGCAGATCGCCTATTGGCGGGATCTGCCGGTTTCGGTCCAGGAGGTGTTGGAACGGCTTGTCAGGGCTCGTTTGCTTGTGTCGCGCGGTGAGGGGGACGACAAGGTTCTCGAAGTAGCACACGAGGCACTGTTCAGCTCTTGGGAGCCGCTTAAGAAATGGTTGGATGAAAACCGGGAATTCCTTCTCTGGCTCGAAAGGCTCAGGGTTAATCTGAAGGGGTGGAAGAAGAGAGAGTCGAATGAGGACGCCCTGCTTCGGGGGGCGCTCCTTTCCGAGGCGATAAAATGGCTCAATGATCGGGCCGATGAACTTGCTCCCGACGAAAAGGCATTTATTGAAGAAAGCAAGCGGGTCAGAGACCACTGGCGGTCGGTGAGAAGACACCGCCGCCGGAGAGTAATTATTGCTTCAATTGGCGCCGCCATATTTTCTTCGATTCTGGCAGGGCTGTTCTTTTTTGAAAAGAGTATTGCCGATAAAGAAAAAAATAATGCTTTCTCCCGGCAACTGGCCACCCAGGCCGAGATTCACTTGGAGGCCTGGCCGCCGCGCAGTCTTTTGCTGGCAATCGGGAGTTTGATGACCGCCTTGCAGGGAGATGGAACAACGACCCCTGTTGCGGAAAACACACTTCGAAATTTGCTTTCGTTCGTCGGGGGAAGGCCACTCTCAGGCCACTCCCGTGAGGTGGTGAGCCTGGCTTTTGACCCAGACGGTCACTGGCTGGCCACAGCCAGTAGTGACAAAACCGTTCGCCTGTGGCGTTTGGACGATCCAAAGGCTGAACCTCGGGTTCTGCGCGGTCATACAGGCGTTGTCTGGACGACGGCCTTCGATCCGGGGGGGCAATGGTTGGGGACCGGCAGCAGAGACGGGACCGCGATTCTCTGGAGTCTGAAAGATCCCAAAGCTGCGCCTCGAGTCTTGCGTGGGCATAAAGGGGACGTTTTGAGTGTAGCCTTTGACCCCGCGGGTCAATGGTTTGCCACAGGGGGCCTCGATGGGATGGTGATGCTTTGGCGTCTGGACAGACTTCACGAGAGCCCTATTGCCTGGCCTGGGCATGGGGCGTCCGTGAAAGGTCTCACCTTCAGCCCCAATGGCAGATGGCTTGCCTCAGGTCATATTGACAAAACCGTGCGGCTGTGGAGCATGGACAATCCGCAGGTGGAGCCCTTAGTCCTGGTCGGACATGAGAAGTCGGTTTTAAGCATTGACTTCGACCCCTCCGGGCAATGGTTGGCCACGGGCAGCAAAGACAGGACCATACTGCTTTGGGATTTGAGCAACCCGAAGGCTGCCCCCTTGGTGTTGCGAGGGCACGAGGGCTCAGTGGTGGGCCTGGATTTCGACCCCAAAGGCAGGTGGTTGGCCGCAGGCAGCCAGGACCAGACTGTGAGGCTTTGGAATCTGGCCAAGCCGAGGGCCGCCCCAAAGGTGCTTCGCGGGCATGAAGGGGAGGTGACGAGTGTGGCCGTGGGGCCACAGGGTCGGTGGCTGGCCACCGCCGGCCGGGATAAAACCGTGCGGTTGTGGAGGCTGGAGGACCTCACGGCGCCAACCCTGGTGCTGCGGGGCCACGAAAAAGACGTGGTGAGCCTGGCTTTTGACCCAAATGGACAATTGCTCGCCACGGGCAGCAACGACCACACCGCCCGGGTGTGGTCCCTGCCTGACCCGGTAAAAGACCCCTGGCTCTTGCGGGGGCATGAGGACCGGGTGACGACAGTGGTCATGGACCCTAAGGGAAAATGGCTGGCCAGCGGCAGTTGGGACGGAATGGTGAGACTGTGGGATCTGGCGGAGCCAAGGTCAAATCCCCGGGTGCTGCGGGGACACCAGGGAAAAGTGGTGAGCATGGCTTTTGACTCACGCAGCGGGCGATTGGCCAGTGGCGGTAGCGAGGGGAATGTGTATCTTTGGAACCTGGACAAGGGTTCAAGTGAGCCTCTGTTGCTTAAGGGACATAAGGGTGAAGTGGTCAGCCTTTTGTTTGATCCGCAAGGCAGATGGTTGGCCACCGGCAGCCGGGACAATACCGCCCGTCTGTGGTTTTTAACTCAACCAGAGAGTGAATCCCTGGTACTTCAAGGACATGAAGAGGATGTGGAGGCCATAGCCATTGATCCTGGCGGGCGATGGCTTGCGACGGGCAGCTGGGATGGGACGGTGGGGCTGTGGGACCTGGCAGACCCGGGAGGTGATCCGCGGGTACTGAGGGGACATGACGGACAGGTACAGGTCGTTGCCTTTGACCCTTCGGGCCAATGGCTGGCCTCTGGCAGCAGTGACGAGACGGTCCGACTGTGGAATGTTGCCGAACCGTCTTCTGCGCCGGTCGTATTGGGTGGGCATGAGGGGAGAGTCCTGAGCCTGGCCTTCGACCAGGAAGGTGAGCGCTTGGCCACGGGCAGTTGGGATGGTAAAGCGCGTGTCTGGACACTGACCGACCCCAAAGCCAACCCGATGCTCTTGCTTGGCCATGCGGGCTATGTGGGGAGCGTGGTTTTTGCCCCCGATGGAAAAAAACTGGCCACCGGAAGTTGGGACGGCACAGTGCGCATCTGGGATTTGGCCGCTGCTGGGGCAGAGCCGTTAGTGCTGAGCGGAGATGGCAGCGTCGTCAAGCAGGTCGCCTTTACCTTAGATGGGAATCGGCTGGCGGCAGGCAGTTGGGATGGAATCATCCGCTTATGGAACCTGGATTTGGACGAGTTGATCAACCGTGCCTGTAATATCGCCGGGAGAAACCTCAGTTGCGACGAATGGAAGCAGTATTTTGGGAACCTTCCGTACCAGAAAACCTGCGACTTCCCGATGCCGGAACAATGCAGTAATGCAGAGTAAAAATTTAATACGCCGGAAGGATTTCGTAAACTTTCTAAGTTTCTATGATCTCACTTAATCGGTCGGACGCTGCAGGGATCTTTCCCCTGTCCCGATTTAATATCCGTTAAAAGGTGATTTAATTTCAGAGTATAGTGATGATCATCTCCTAGCTTGTTTTGAAAAATTCTTTCAGCGGTTTCATAGTAAGAAATAGCCCTGTTTTCATCTCCATAACATTGCCACGCAAAACCGAGATTGGTCAGGTCAATCGCTATGAAGGGGTGGTCTTTTTCGTAAAATTTTTGTTCAATGTTCAAGGCCTTCTCATATTGAGAAATGGCATCGCTGTATTTACCCAGAAATTGAAAGGCACTACCCAGGTTGTTCAGGTGGATGGCTACCTTGGGGTCCTGTTCGGGATAGAATCTTTGGTCGAGTTCCAGAGCTCTTTTGAAAAACGAAAGGGCTTTATCTTTGTCTCCGTAGTAAAGCCAGGCGCTGCCCAGATTGTTCAGGATGTCTGCAGCCGCTGGATGCTGTTCGCCATTGATATCCAGCGCCTGCCCGTATAATGAGATTGCCTTCCAGAACTCGCCCTTGGATTGCCACGCCAAACCCAACTTGTTAAGCACCCCAGCTTTTCTCGGCGACTTGCCTGGTCCCAACAGCTTTTCGTACAAGCTTTGGGCTCGTCTGTACAGTGAGATGGCCTCCTCGTAGTTTCCCAATGCACGCCAGGAATCACCGATTTTTTCCCAGTAATCAGCGACAAAAATGGTCTGGTCGCCATTCAGGTTGATTTCTATTTCCAGAGCCTGTTTATACAAAAAAATGGCCTTTCGATAGTCTCCTGAATTTTCCCAGGAAGCAGCCAGATAGTTAAGGCAATTCGCGACTTTCGGATGAATAGCGCCATAAGTGTCTTGAGTGATTAATAATGCCTTTTCATAACAGGGAATGGCCTTTTTGTAATCTCCCACCCTGTAGAGGGCTTTTGCAAAGGAATTGAGAAAATGAAGGTTTAGAGGGGCCAACTCAACGGCTTTTTCAAAGTACCGGCAAGCCTCGTTGTACTCAAAGTTGAGCTCTTTCAGGGCCCCGAGGGCATAAGCTTCAAAAGCGGCTTGCCTTTTATTGCTTCCGGGCCCTGTTAAGTTTTCGTTGAACGATTGAATTAGGTGTTTCTCAGCCTCTTTGAACTTTCCCTCTGAAAGCCTTTCCTTGGCTTTCAGAATTAATATGCTTTCCGAAGAGATTTTTAAAATGTGTTTTTTTAGTTTCAGGAACTTGTTTACCTGTTCTTCCAGTTCATTGTCACACTTCTTAATAAACGGCCTTTTTTCTGCCAAAATGTTTAATAGTTCTTGGGCAGGTTTTTTTTCAATTTCATAGAATTCAACTAAATCTCGAAAAAATTCATTAGTTGTACAGTAATTTTCAGCTTCTGCCACTGGAACTCTGAATAAATAAAAAGTAAGAATTAAAGCTGAAAATAAAATCAAGATTAAGGCCTTTATGCACATTTGCGTCTCTTCTTTAATGAAGTCAATAGCCAACAGCAATATTTAGTGGCCAGGAGACCTCTTTTAAACTTCCCCGCCTGCTGGAGGATCGCTTGTGTCGTCTAATTGATATGATACCATGAAAATAAGCCAACGAATGGGGGGATTTAGGTAGAGGACTGTGCTTTGGTGGAGGCCCGGGCAAATGCTTAGAGCTGCTCTAGCTGTTTTTCTCTTATTTTCATGTGCTTTTAGCGGTGCAGCGTTCGCCCTCGAAAAAGAATATGAGATCGCTGTGACCAATGGAGCCCTGGAGATTGATCAGGGCCACTATCTCGAGGCTATCGATCTGCTCACCCAGGCGATTCAGCTCAAACCTTCCGACCCCCATGCCACCCTGCTTCTCGGAATTGCTTATTCGCGGGCAGGAAAACCCGCCGAGGCCGAACTGGCCCTTAGTGAATCGCTCCGCCTTGCGCCCGAAACCCCGAGGGCCCTTTTTGAGTTGGGGGTCCTTTATTACCATCGCAATGAACTCCAAGAGGCCGAGGGGTATTTTCAACAGGTCATCGAAAATGCACCCCAAAAAGAACTTGTAATCGCCGCCAGTAAATATCTGGAAGTCATCACTTTTCGTGGGTTTACTGAAAAGAAGCCGTATTCTTTAGGGTTTATAGCAGGGCTTGAATATGACTCCAACGTCATTCTCGAACCTGATGATCCTCTTGTCGGGGGCAGACAAGAAGAAAACTGGCGGGGGCTGTTCAATCTCGATGGGCATTTGTTCTTTCTTGATACCGAGCAGCTGGCCGGAAAAATCGGATATTCCTTTTATCAAAGTGTTCATGACACTCTGACGGACTTTAATGTCCAGCAGCATAAAGCCACGCTGGTGGGAGAGTGGCGCCCCGGCAAGCAACTGCAAGCGGCGCTTAAATATCACTTTGCCCACACCCGCGTAGGCGAAGACCACGAGCTTTACGGAAACACACACCTGGTCGGGCCCACCGCGACCTGGCTGCATACCCCCAATTGGGCCACCGAATTTTATTACGCCCATGAATTCAGAAGATTCTTTAACACCGATATCTTTTCCTTTAACACTCAGAGAAGCGGCGACAAAGATACTGTCGGCATTTCCGAGAAATTCAAAATTGCAAAAGTAACGGGCCTCAGTATCGGTTACGTCTTTGACTATGTTTCGGCGGATGAGAAGTTTTGGGGGTACAGGGGACATAAAGGGGTTTTGAAGCTGGGTTCATCCTTTGGCAGATTACACCTGTTTCTCGCGGCCTCCTACCACGACCGAAACTACCAGGATGAATTTCCAGGCTTTGGCAGAGAGCGCCATGACCAGATGCAGGAATACTCGGCCACGCTCATGTGGATTCCCACCCAGCGAATGAGCATCAGGCTCTCTGAACTGTTCATCAACAACAACTCGAATATCAGCGATGCAGACTACCACAGAAACATCGCCGGACTTCATTTTGAGGTAAGGCTATGAGACTGCTGAACTCTCTATGTGTGTTAATGATGGCTCTTTTCGGTGCCCCGGTTTTGACTTGGTCGCAAGCAGAGGAGGCGGGGCAAATGATCGATGTCAAACGGAACGTCTTTTACGTGCGTGCCCAGGCAACCTCCAAGGCCGAGAAATATATGGATTTGTTGGATGATGACAATGTTTATACCCAGCAGTTGTCGAGGGCCAAGATCAAGTTCGTTGACGAGAGCCTGCTGACCCTAGGCCCCATGAGTCGTTTGTTTGTCAGGGAATACAGGTATAGCACGAAAGAAAAGCGCGCGAGTGCCGTATGTGAGCTTCTCGACGGGAAATTGAGGCTGGTGGTGGGCAATGCAAATTTCAAGGTCGTTACACCAACTGCCATGGCGACCGCCGAAGGGACGGTCCTGGTTGTCTGGTACGACAGTGCCACAGGCATATCCAGCATAACTGTTGTTGAAGGGCAAGCCCGGGTGGAGAATCGGGATAAGGCCGTCTTAGGTACCCAGGTATTGACTGTCGGGCAGATGACCCAGGTCCCCATGGGTGAGCCTCCTGGCAAGCCCGAGCCAATCACCTCATTTGCAGAGACGCAAATCATGGCAGATGTATTGATGCCAACCTTGCCCGATCCTGTGACGCCACTCGTTGAGCATTTGCCGGTGAACACGGATTTAACCTTGGAGACCGAAGTTCCGGGGGAAGAGCAACCCATCATTCCAACGACCGAAGTCGGTATTGAACTGGGTTTTCCAACAACTGAAGTGGGTATCGGATTGGATTTTCCGACGACCGAGGTCGGTATTGAGTTGGATTTTCCTCAATGAGCTGCCTGTAATCACACAACAAAGACAGGGGTGTGAAGATGAAAAAAGCGTTGACTGTTATTGTTTGCTTGACATCGCTCTTCTTCATGATGGCCTGTGGTGGAGGTGATGGCACATCGGGCACGTCGCAAGTCACCATTACCCTCGATGGAGACAACACCGCATCGATCAGAACCAGAGAGCCTACCTTTATTGCAACGTTTTTGAATTGGCTCGACAAGATTCAAATTACCAAGGCCATGGCCGATATTCCTCCAGCCGTTGAAACGGTCAAAGTAACGGTTTCTGGAGAGGGTATTGAGACGCCTTTGGAAAAGTCCGAACAAGTGGCAGGGCGGTCTTCTGTCACCATCAGCCTCGAGGTGCCCAATGGGCCGCAACGGCTGTTTGTTGTAGATGCGTTGAATCAGGCGGGATCAAGGATTTTTACAGGGCAAAAGACTGTCAACCTGACCGGTCAGCCGATCTCCGTGCCGATAAATATGGAAAACTCGCTGAGTGTTGATTCATCGGGCCCCGAGGATAATGCGGTAGGGGTAGCCCGTGATGCCGTTATCACTGCCACCTTCAGCACAGCTATAGATGTCAGCATCATAAGTTCTGACACTTTTCAGGTCTGGGAGAGATCGCAGGATGGAGCACTGGTTCCGGTTAATGGCACCGTTGCATATGACCAGGAAACCCAAACCGCCACATTTACCCCTGAACAACTCCTTGAGCGGTTCACGGAGTATACAGCAACAGTAAGTTCAGATGTCATAGATTCTTCAGGTGAAAACTCATTAGCCTCTAATTTTGTTTGGGATTTTAGCTCCGCATGGACTCTGCAGTTTGGTACGACCGATACTGACGTTGTCTTTGAGGTGGCGGTGGACACGACGGGAGATGCCTACGTTGCCGGGAGATCTTTAGGCGACATTGACGATGATCCGGATACTTTAGGAGCCTTCCTGGTCAAGTACGACATATCCGGTAACCAGCAGTGGGTCCGGCAGTTTGGAGCGGTTGTTTTTGATGACGCCAACGGGGTAGCAGTGGACGCGGTGGGAAATGCCTACGTTGCCGGAGATTCTTCAGGAGACATTGACGACGATTCGGATACTTTAGGAGGGGCTTTCCTGGCCAAGTACGACACCTCCGGTAACCAGCAGTGGATCCGGCAGTTTGGTCCGGTCGTTTCAGACTCCGCCAACGGGGTAGCGGTTGACGCAGTAGGAAATGCCTACGTTGCCGGGCATTCTTCAGGCCCCATTGGCGCCGATCCGGATTCTTTAGGAGGAG
The DNA here is from genome assembly GCA_945787465.1 of uncultured Desulfuromonadales bacterium. Lineage (GTDB taxonomy): Bacteria > Desulfobacterota > Desulfuromonadia > Desulfuromonadales > Trichloromonadaceae > CALZIZ01. The sequence continues at coordinate 1,103 of CALZIZ010000083.1, read as the reverse complement.
CCTTCTTGGCCAAGTACAACGCCTCGGGTGACCAACTGTGGATCAATCAGTTTGGCCCAATCGTTTTTGACACCGCCAACGGAGTGGCGGTGGACGCAGCGGGAAATGCCTACGTTGCTGGGTATTTTTCAGGAGAAGACGGAACTAGCGATTCTAGAGATATTTTGTTGGCCAAGTACGACACATCCGGCAACCAGTTGTGGATCCAGCAGTTTGGCACGGCTGTTTTTGATGTCGCATACGAGGTGGCCGTGGACGCGGCGGGAAATGCCTACGTTGCCGGAGAATCTTCCGGAGACATTGACGGCGATCCGGATACTTTGGGAGGGGTTCTGGCCAAGTACGACACATCTGGGAACCAACTGTGGGTCCGACAGTTTGGCCCGGCCGGTACTGAAATTGCCTACGGGGTGGCTTTGGACGCGGCGGGAAATGCCTACGTTGTCGGGCATGGGCATTCTTCAGGAGACATTGATAATGACCCGGCTACTTTGGGCAGAGCCTTCCTTGTCAAGTACGACGCATCCGGAAACCAACAGTGGATTCGCCAGTTCGGCACGGTCGTTTTTGACTCCGCCTTCGGGGTGGCTTTGGATGCGGTGGGAAAAACCTACATTGGGGGAGATACGAGAGGCAGTCTTGATGGCAATCCGAATACAGGGGGGCTAGACGCGATTCTAGTAAAGTACGACGCTGAGGGGAACAAGCAGTAGGCCACATACATAGCGCCCCTGCCGAAATTTGGATAGGCCTAGAGAAATTGCCCATAAATACTGGCAAGATGAAAAAAATGCAAGCCATCCTCACGGTAAAGTTATTAAGGAATTAATTGAAAGAAAATATCGTTTGAAACTCATTCCAAATTCAAAAGGAGATTTCTTTTAATGAGTAAAGCCAAAAAAGAAATAGAAAAAAAGGCGAAAAAAGAAGCGCAGCGTTTTGAAGATAAATTCAATAAAGATACGGAAGCCAAGAAAAAGAAATTGGAAGAAAAGTTAAAAAAGAAAATGGAACGCTTAGAAGAAAAGTACCAAAAAAACTTGCAGAGATTTGAAGAAGTTCAAAAGAAGAGAATGAACCGCCTGAATAACATTGATAAAATC
>CALZIZ010000082.1 GCA_945787465.1 uncultured Desulfuromonadales bacterium | reverse complement strand
TCCTTCGACGACCTCGATGCCATGGGCCGCTACCAGGTCCATCCCGACCACCAGGCGGTCATCGCCAAGGTCAAGGCCATCGCCTCGAGCTTGGTGGCGGTCGACTTCGATTATTAAAACCTGAAAAAGCCTCTGCCACAGAGGGCACAGAGAACACAGAGAAAAGCTTGACGCTATTGAAAGCGAGGTAGGTTGGGTTGAGGGACGAAACCCAACAATGGAGTCATCCAGAGGGCATACAAATTGACTTGTTGGGTCCGTCGCTTCGCTCCTTGACCCAACCTACCTTCCTTTGCAGCCTTTGAGTTTTATTCTTAAGGTGTTTTGCTCTGTGGCCTCTCTGGCTGATGCTTTTCACTGATTTATTTATGAATCCCACCCGCTACCCCATCCCCGCCCAGAACTGGCGCTGCGAGATCGAGATCGAACGCAGCCGCTTCATCACGACCATCGCCCACACAGAAACCGCCGAGCAGGCCCAGGCCTTTGTCGCTTCGATCAAAGCCGAGTTTGCCGACGCCAACCACAACTGCTGGGCCTACCTTATCGGCCCGCCCGGAAGCACCTCGACCATCGGCCTGAGCGACGACGGCGAACCCCACGGCACCGCCGGCCGGCCGATGCTGACCAGCCTGACGCACGGGGAGATCGGCGACATCACCGTGGTTGTGACCCGCTACTTCGGCGGCATCAAGCTCGGCAAGGGAGGCCTGGTCAAGGCCTACACAGCCGCCGTACAGGACGGACTCAAAGAGCTGCCGCGGGCCGAGCGGGTCGACTGGGCAGAACTGTTGGTGATTATCGATTATGCGCTGGTTGCCGGCTTAAAACGGCTTCTGGAGGACTTCGAGGTGAGAATTCTGGAGGAGAATTACGAAATGGACGTCGAATACCGGCTGCAGCTGCCCCGGGAGCAGGTGAACGATTTCTGCACCGCCGTTACCGATCTGAGCTGCGGGCAGGCGTTAATCGAATCGCCCGAATGAGCCCGCGGGAATATATTCAGGAGACCGCCTGCGACCTGCTTTGAAGCAGATCGGTAAATTCGTCCGCCGGCAGGGGCCGGCTGAAGAGAAACCCCTGATACTCGTTGCAACCGAGGTCCTTGAGAAACCGCAGTTGCTCCTCGGTTTCGACCCCCTCGGCGATCACCTCGAGTTCGAGGCTCTGCGCCATGGCGACAATCGCCCGGGTGATGGCGGCGTCGTTAGGGTCGGTGGTGATGTCGCGGACAAAAGAGCGATCGATTTTCAGGGTATCTATGGGAAAGGTCTTCAGGTACGACAGCGATGAATAACCGGTACCGAAATCGTCTATGGCGATGGTCAGGTTCAAGGCTTTGAGCCGCTCAAGGATCGTTCTTGCGACATCCTTGTTCTCCATCAGGGCGCTCTCGGTCAGCTCGACCTCCAGGTACTTGGCGTCCAGCCCGCTGACAGCCAAAGCCCGCCGGGCAGCTTCGGCGACTTTTTGCTGGGCAAATTGCTGACCCGAGAGGTTGACCGCCACGCGCAGAGGCGGCAATCCTGCCTGCTGCCAGGCCTTGTTCTGTTTACAGGCCTCTTGTATCACCCACTCGGTCAAGGGGATGATCAGGCCCGAGTCTTCGGCCAGGGGGATGAATTCCCCAGGCGAGACCATGCCCCGCGACGGGTTAAGCCAGCGCACCAGGGCTTCAGCTCCGATGATCCGGCCGGTCTGCATATCGACCTGGGGCTGGTAGTGCAACAGGAACTCGTCACGCTCCAGGGCCTTGCGCAGGTCGTTTTCAAGCTCCAGCCGCCCGGCGGTGGTCGCATTCAGAGAGTTCTTGAAAAACTGAAAGTTATTGCGCCCCTTGCTTTTGGCCTCGTACATGGCGGTGTCGGCATGCTTGATCAGGGTATCGGCATCCTGACCGTCAAACGGAAAGACACTGATGCCGATGCTGGTGGTGACGTACACCTCGTGGCCTTGCAGGTTGAGGGGCCGGGGGATCGATTCGATAATCCTCCGGGCGACGATCGTCGCATCCTCAGGGCTGGCCAGGTCAGTCAGCAGCACGGTGAATTCATCGCCGCCAAGGCGCGAAACACAGGCGACATGGTCGTCCTCGCCGAACCGGGCCACGGAATCGGTTTCGCGCACACAGTGGTTGAGACGATCTGCCATGCTCTTGAGCAGCTGGTCGCCGATATGATGGCCAAGGGTATCGTTAATGCGCTTAAAACGGTCCAGATCGAGAAACAGCAACGCCATCACCCGGTGCTGGCGCACCCCGGCGGCAAGGGCCTTGTTCAGTCTATCCTTGAACAGCTCCCGGTTTGCCAAGCCGGTCAAGCCGTCATAAAATGCCAGATAACGGATCTGCTCCTCGGCCCTTCTCAAGTCGGTGACGTCCTGGATAAAGCCCCGCAGCAGTTTTATCCGGCCCGCCTTCTCTAAGCCCCCTTTGCCCCTCAGGTGAATGACCCGACCCTTGTCCCGGTCCTGAACCAACCGCAGATCGAGGCTGAAACAGCTGTCGGTATCTTTGGTCTGCTGCAGGACCATAGAGAGAGCCTCCTGGTCCGAAGGGTGAAGGACTCGGCAAAAGCCCTCAATGCTCAGGGTTTCCCGGGCACTCTCAAACCCCAGCAGCCGGTAGAATTCCGGCGAACCGATAAACGATTGGCTCTCGGTGTCGAGCTCCCAGTTGCCCAGTTTGGCAAGCTGCTGGGCTTCGGCGAGTTGGGCCTTGCTGCGATGCAGATCGAGAAATGCCTGGCTGGCCCGCAGCATGTAGCGAACCCGGTAACCGAGCATCGCCCAGGTGATCGGCTTGGTGATAAAGTCGGTGGCACCGGCTTCAAATGCACGATGAATCGATTCTACGTCATCGAGCCCGGTGACCATAAGCACCGGGACACGCTCGCCACCAGGCAGTTTACGAAGCTCCAGACAGGCCTCAAACCCATCCATCTCCGGCATCATCACATCGAGCAGCACCGCATCGGGCCGCAGGGCCTCGAACTGCTCGAGCGCCAGCAAGCCGTTCTCCGCCTCAGCCACCTCGTAACCGGCCTGCTGCAGCGAGGCGCGCATCAGCATGCGCATGGAGACATCGTCGTCGACGACCAAAACCAGTTTTTTTCCGTCCTCGGCACTTGCCATATTCAGGCTCCAATCTCTACTTCCAGGGCACTGACCACCTTGGCCAGCTCTGCCTCGATCTGCTCGAGGAGCCGGGGAGCCCGATCCAAAGCATTCTCCCGGCCGCTCATTTCGACGTCTTTGCAGAGACCAGAAAGCTGCATGGCCCCCAAATTGGCGCTGCTCGACTTGAGACTGTGGGCCGCCTTCTGCGCCGCGTGCGCATCGCCATCGGCAAGGGCCTGATCGATGGCCTGAAGAAGCTTGGGGGCATCGTCGAGGTAAATCCGGATAATCTGCGTCAACATATCCGGTGCGCCCGCAACCTGCAGTGCCCGGATGTTGTCCAGGGCCTTCTGATCCAGCCCAGCCACTTCAACTGCAACAGCAACCTGCAAAGCGCCATTGTCAGCTGCAGGGGCCGGGGGCGAAGTGCCGACTGCTGGACCGGCGCCCGGCGCCAACCTTCTATCGGGCAGCCAGCGCTCAAGCCGCTCCAGAAGCTGATCGAGCTTGAACGGTTTGCTCAGGTAATCGTCCATCCCGGCAGCCAGGCACTTCTCCCGGTCCCCCTGCAGAGCGTTAGCGGTCAGGGCAATGATCGGGATGGCCTGTTCCACCCCGTTATTCCTTTCGGTGCCGCGGATTGCGGCCGTCGCTTCGTATCCGTCGAGTTCGGGCATCTGGCAGTCCATGAAGACCAGATCATAGAGGCTTGCAGAGACGGCCTCAATGGCCTGCCGTCCGTCGGCCACAATATCGACCTGGCACCCCAGCTTGCTCAGCATCCCCAGGGCCACCTGCTGGTTGACGGGATTGTCCTCTGCGACCAGAACCCGCGCCCCGATCTTCTGCCGCACAAGGGCTTCGGCCAGGCTGTGCCGGGTCAGCATCTGGGAGCTGTCCTCTGCTTCGGTTTCGCCCATAACCCCCGTCAGGCAGCTGTACAGGTCGCCCTGGCGAACCGGCTTGGTCAGGTAAGCCCTGATACCGGCCTGGCGCGCGGCCTGGGCGTCGCCACGCAGCCCCACCGACGTCAGCATGACCATCCTTGCTTTGCAGATTCGCCCATCAGCTGAAACCGCTTTGGCCACCTCTAGACCGTCCATCTCCGGCATGTGCATATCAAGGATAACCAGGTCGTAGGGCTCACCTCCAGCCGCCGCGCCGCGGAGCATTTTCAGGCCCTTGGCACCGCTTTCGACGCTGTCGAACCGCATCCCCCAGGCTCCGGTCTGGTGTTCAAGTATGCTGCGGTTGGTGGCATTGTCATCGACGATCAGTACCTGCAGGCCTTTGAGTTCAGGCCGCGGCGACACCCTCAACGCACTGGCGTCGGGGTTGATGCCCAGATTGACCTCGAACCAGAACTGGGAACCCTGGCCGGGGGCGCTGTCGCAATCGATCCGGCCATCCATCATCTCCACGAGTTCTTTGGAGATGGCCAGGCCAAGACCGGTGCCCCCATATTTACGGGTGGTCGAACCATCGGCCTGGGAGAAGGCCTTGAACAAACGCCCGCGCTGTTCTTCCGTCAGGCCGATGCCGGTGTCGCTGACCGAAAAATTCAACCGCGCCATCTGCTCGCTCTTTTCCACCGCCTCAACCCGCACCACCACTTCGCCCTGTTCGGTAAACTTGATGGCGTTACCCATCAGGTTGGTCAGCACCTGGCGCAGGCGGCTGGGGTCGCCGCGCAGGGCCGTAGGCACCCCCTCGGGGATCAACACGGCAAGTTCGAGGCCCTTTTCATGGGCTCGGGTGGCAAGCAACTGGGCCACGTCTTCAACCAGCATGCGCAGGTCGAAATCGATGGTCTCCAGCTCGAGCTTGCCCGCCTCGATCTTGGAAAAATCGAGGATATCGTTGATAATCGCCAGCAGTGCCTCGCCCGAAGTCCGCACCGTTTCGGCAAACTTCTGCTGCTCTCGGTCGAGGTTGGTCTCGAGGAGCATTTCGGTCATGCCCAGCACGCCGTTCATCGGGGTGCGGATCTCATGACTCATGTTGGCCAGAAACATCGACTTGGAACGGCTGGCCCCCTCGGCCGTCTCCTTGGCGACCTTCAGCTCCGAATTGGCCCGGGCGATGCTTTCTGTCATGTGATTGACAGAAGAGCCGAGGGATTCGAGTTCGTCGCCGCTTCGGATGTCGAGCCTTTGACCCAAGTCCCCTTCAGCAACCCCCCTGGTGTGTTCCTCGACCTTGTGTATGCTTTTGACCATAGGCCTTGCCAGGCGGTTGGCGATCCAAACCCCCAGCAGCAACGAGACCAGCCCGACGATCATGGCCGAATGCCTCATCCGGTTCGCCGCTTCCATGAACTCGCCGTGAGGCAGTGACACCAGAACCGTCCACCCCGTTTCGGCAACGGGCGCCCAGGCGCTGAAAGCATCTATCCCGGCTAATTCGCCACGGCCGAAATACTCGCCTTCGGGGGCCAACAGGGTGCCTTGAATCGGCTTGGATCCTTCATCGATACCGGTACTGAAGAGAACCCGGCCCTCGGCACCAATCAGGGTGACAAAGCCGCTGTCCCCAACCTGCTGCCGGTCAAGATCCCGGGTCAGATGATCGAGGGGAACGGCGGCCCTGAGCACGCCCATAAAATCGTCCCCGAAATAATCGAAACGCGCCGTCATGAACTCGACCACCGGGGCCTCGAGTTCGGGGCCTGGCACGGGCCCGTGAAAAAGGACCTGGTTCGGGTGAGCCAGGGCTTTTTGAAACCAGGGGCTCGTATCAAGCTTGAGGTAATCGTGGGAAACCCGGCCGCGGACGACCTTGACTTCTTCAAGACCGTCTTCATTGATCCAGCTCAGAGCCGGGAGGATTTTTTCAAATTTCGCAAAATGCTGGGTAAGAGCCAGGTCCCGGTAGTTATTGTGGTAATCGAGGGTTTCGACTCTCCCCATGAGGCTGCTCAACACCTCGAACTCGTGTACCATCCCCTTGGCAAGCTGTTCGGCCAGAACCACACCACCAGCTTTTCTTTCTGGGCCTGCTTGAGGGCATTGCCTATCAGGTAAAAGCTGGTCCCCCCCAGCAAAAAGATGCTGAATAGAATCGCGAAGGACTGGGCGATCAGGAACTTATTAGTGATGGAACTGCGCATTCTGCCTCGCATTAAAGCTGCCGGATCGAATGTCTTCAGTTAGAAGCCTGACACCGTGAAAATTCATTGCCCCGCCGACGGGACTCCCCCTGCAGAACGAATGACCCTGCTTCCTTGGGAGCTGATGACAAAATCGAGAAATTTTGCAGCAAGGCCCGAAAGCTCGCCTTTCCAGACCAGCCCGAAAGGAGAAACAAGCCGATAGGAGTTATCAAGAATGCTCTCATCGCTCGAGTCTGCCCCGTTGAAGGCGAACTGCAGCAGGTTGGGGCTGGCCGCTGCCTGGGGCAGGTAACCGACGGTGAAGGGATGATCTTCAATGATTTGCGCCGTCTCCGGAGTCGAATAAACCACCTTCCCGGCCAATTGGGGGATGGCTTTAAACTCAGGGATGTTTTTCTCCAGAACCGACCGGGAGCTGTCCCCTGATTCTCGATTAGCCACATAGATTTTGTGGGGGCGGCAGGTACCAAGAGCAGACCAGTCGGTGATGGCACCGGAGTAGATGCCCACCAACTCTTCGGTGGTCAAATTATCGACGCATCTTTCTGGCAAATTGGCGACAAAGACCACCGGCGAATAAGCAAATTGACGATAAGACAAGTCTGGGGCAAGCGCCTTCTCCTTATCCTTCAGCGGCCGGGCAACCCGGGCCAGGTCGCATTTGCCCTTGCTCAGAGCCTTTACACCTCCAGAAGAGCCGATACTGTCGGGGACGATAATCCTGGTTCCGGGATGGACCGCCTCAAAGGCCTTGGCCAATTGGCGCAACAACTGCTGGCTGTCACCGGTCCCCTCGATCACCAGCTGATCTTGAGCCATAGCGGTGGTGGACAACAAAACCACTAACAGGGAGGCAACCAGGTGCCTTAAAACAGATTGCATGGCAGACTCCGACGAAAAACATAGGGATTATCCTTCTTCGACCGTTATTTGCTCTGCAAAAGTTGCACCACCCCGGTTCCCGGGACCTTAAAGCTGCGGGTAAGAAGCAGCAGGTTTCTGGCGAATCGCCCGAAGCAAAGGTTTGCGTCCCCCTGGCATACCTTTCATGTTCCTTAGCCTGAAGGAATACCGGGGACCGGCAACAACACAAAAGGGGAGGCCCGCAGGCCTCCCCTTTTGTGTAGTAAGATTGCAACTATTCAGCGCTTTATCGTTTTGGAACGAAGTAAAACCGTCGGGTCGCGCCCCGACAGGCGCCTTACTTTTTGTAAGAGCCGACAAAAAGTAAGCAAAAAGCGCCTTTTTTATTTCTGTAACGGTAGGTTCGGTATCCCCTTCGATCGTCGCTGCTGGCGAAATCCTTTCGAGCTTCGGCCAACCTGAAAGCGAAAGGCCCCATGCTCGCAAGCTCACAATGGGTTGGATTGTGCCCTCGCATCTCCGTCATGGGCCGACAGCAGAAAAGACAAACGAAGCCCAAAGACGTTAAGATCTTAGGATCGGCAGTCACCCGAACCCCGCAACACGAAGCCCCACCACCCTCACCGTCTAACCCATTGCGAACCTGTGAGCATGGGGCAGTTCGGTTTTCGTTGACTCGGAGCGCCGCCATGCTCTATGGGCAACACCACCAGAACAGAACTCCAGAGCCAGGCGAAAGAAATGCCCCCCGCAGGGCCAGGCGAAAGAAATGCCCCCCGCAGGGGAAGCCACTTTTTGCTTCGTTTTTGGTGGCTTGCAAAAATGAAGGCGTCTGGCGGGACGCGACCCGCCGGTCTTGCATTTAAAGCTTTTAGCCGTTCTTTTGGCCTTCTGCTGAATGGTTAAAAAACTTCTATTGCCGCATCTTCTGGCGCAGGGCCAGGTCAAGCAGCACCAAAGCTGCCGTGGTCTCAACAATCGGCACCGCCCGCGGAACCACGCAGGGATCATGGCGCCCTTTGGCGGCCAGCTCTACGGGATTGCCCTCGAAATCAGCGGTCTGCTGGGTCTTGCCGATGGTCGCCACCGGCTTAAAGGGCACCCGGAACAGCACCGGCTCGCCGCTGGAGATGCCGCCGAGCACCCCGCCGGCATGGTTGGTCAGCGTGCCTAGCCGCGCGCCCTTCTGCACAAAGGGGTCGTTGTGCACCGAGCCGAGCATGCGGCTGCCCGCAAAGCCCGAACCGATCTCGAAGCCTTTGGTGGCCGGAAGCGAAAGCATCGCCTGGGCCAGCTTGGCCTCGAGGCGGTCGAAGACCGGCTCGCCCCAGCCCGCCGGCACGTTACGGCAGACGCAGGTGATGACCCCGCCGATGGAGTCGGCGGCGTCGCGCACCTCGCGCACCAGGTCCTCCATCCGCGAGGCGGCAGCAGGGTCGGGGCAGCGCGAGAGGGTCGCATCGACCTGCTCGCGGGTGATGCCCTGGCAATCGAGTTCGGGGGCATCGATGTCACCGATGGAGCTGACCCAGGCGACGATCTCCACCCCCCACTGCTCGCGCAGCACCTTCTCGGCGATGGCCCCGGCGGCGACCCGGGCGATGGTTTCGCGGGCGCTGGAGCGGCCGCCGCCGCTGCTGGCGCGGATGCCGTATTTCATCTGGTAGGTATAGTCGGCGTGGGAGGGGCGGGGTATCTGGCTCATCTCGCCGTAATCGCCCGGGCGCTGGTCCTTGTTGCGCACCAGCAGGCCGATGGGCGTGCCCAGGGTCAGGCCCCGTTCGACCCCGGAGAGGATGCTCACCTGGTCGGCCTCCTGCCGAGGCGTGGTCAGATCGCTCTGCCCGGGGCGACGGCGATCGAGCTGGGGCTGGATGTCGGCCTCGGACAGACTCATGCCGGCCGGAACGCCATCGACCACCGCACCGACACCGATGCCATGGGATTCGCCGAACGTGCTTATCGTAAACAGGGTACCGAAGGAACTGGACATATCATAAATCTCCCGAAAGGTTTTGCGCGGCATTATAAACCATTCGGACGGTAAATGCTTGAGAAAACATTTGTTTACCCCCAGCGCAGATATGTTAAGGCCCCTGAAATACCCTGAGGTCACCTCAACTTGTTGCCGCAGGCAAAGAAGGTCACATAAGGACCGACCTTGGAGATGCCGGCATGGCTGATCTTTGAACTGAGCATGTTTTTATTGTGACCATCGGAGTTTCTCCAGCCCTCGAACTGGGCCTCGGGGGTCTTGTAGTTCCAACCGACATTTTCCACCGCCGAGCCGTAACCCGACCTGTTGTACCGGTCATTAAAGCCGTCATGGCTCATGACTTGGACCGAATCCATATATGCGCTGTGCTCCTCGGCCAGATCATGCAGGTGGGGGTCATACTCGAGGGTTCCCAGCCCATGGTTCTGGCGGTAGTCATTGACCAGCGCCCGCAGATTGTATTCGAATTCGCTCTCCCCCACCGGACAGGCCAGGTCACTGCCGTTGCAGTCCTGGTCGATGCCGTCGCCGCAAACCTCCACCGCCTGGGGATGGATAGTCCCAACGCTGTCGTTGCAATCACCGCTGGTTTCACTCAACTCGGAGGACTTGAAGTAGTCAACGGAGGGGCGGACCGAATCCTTGATCACCGTGCCCTCCGAATATCCGTCCCGGTCTACATCGAGGTACCAGGAAACCGGACAGTCAAGGTCGCCGCCGCTGCAGTCCTGATCAATACCGTCGCCGCAGATCTCCTCGGCCCCGGGGTAGATGGCTCCATTGCTATCGTTGCAGTCGCCCGTGGTGACAAGCACCTCATGAGCCTCGAAGTAGGAACTGGTCGGCCGGTTAGCGGCGCTGACCGCGGTTCCGTCCGAATAGCCGTCCCCATCGGCATCGAGGTACCAGATGACTTCCTCCGGGAGGGGACAGGCAAGATCGTTTCCACTGCAGTCCTGATCGATGCCGTCCCCGCAAATCTCTTCGGCCTGAGGATGGACTGTCTCGTCTCTGTCGTTGCAATCTCCGCTGGTGGCAATTACCTGGAAGGCTTGGTAGTGGTCAGGCGACGGACGATTCTCGGCGAGGATCAGCGTGCCCTTCGCATAGCCGTCCCCGTCAGCATCGAGATACCACGAAGTCGGGCAGGTAAGATCACCACCAGTGCAGTTTTGGTCGACGCCGTCGCCGCAGATCTCCTTTGCCCCGGGATGGGTGGCTGCGTCGTTGTCATCGCAATCGCCGTTGGTGGCGGACAGCCCAAGGGCCTCGTAGTATTGGGCGCTCGGCCTGCTGGGAGCATTGACAGCGGTTCCGTCCGAATAGCCGTCCCCGTCACCATCCAAGTACCAGGTGATTTCCTCCGGGGGGGGACAGGGCAGGTCGTCGCCGCTGCAGTCCTGGTCGATACCATCTCCGCAGAGGTCCTCGGCCCCGGGATGAACCAAGGCATCGCTTTCATTGCAGTCGCCTGCGGTCGCAGTTAATTGTGAGGCCTCGTAGTAATCAAGTGAGGGGCGAACCACAGCCTTGATCGCGGTACCGTCCGAATACCCGTCCCCGTCGCCATCGAGGTACCAGGAAACCGGGCACTTGGGATCGCTGCCGCTGCAATCCTGATCAATGCCGTCACCGCAGATTTCCGCGGCCTGTGGATGAGTGTCTCCATCGCTGTCATTGCAATCCCCCGAGGTAAGGATCAGCTCAAAGTCCTCGAAGTAATGGATGGACGGCCTGCTCTGGGCGTTGACCGCCCGGCCCTCTGAGTAGCCGTCGCCGTCGGCATCGAGATACCAGGTTCTTTCGTCGACGCTGGGACAGGGCAGGTCCTCACCGTTGCAGTCCTGGTCGATATTATCGCCGCAGATTTCCGCAGCTCCGGGATGAACATCTGCCTCGCCGTCGTTGCAGTCCCCCCCCTCGCCGAGCAGTTCGTCGCTGGCAAAAAATGCCCCCGGGGGCCGTTCCCCCGATGAGAAGACCGTCCCTTCGGCATAACCGTCGCCGTCCTCATCGAGATACCAGGTCCTTTCCAGGCCTGAAGCGCAAGGCAGATCGCTGCCGCTGCAGTCCTGGTCGATGCCGTCGCCACAGATCTCCGTCCCCCGGGGATGGGTGGCCGCGGCCTGATCGTCGCAATCGCCCTGGTCGAGGGTATAGCCGTCGCCGTCAAAGTCGTCTCCCTGCAGGCTGGCCCTCAGGTGATCCTGGGCCTGCTCGGCTGAGCACAGGGTGCGGGGGTCGCTGCCTTCAAAGACCTCACCCGCGTTGAGAGCGTCAAAGAGGCCCTGGACTTCTTGGCTGGCAGCAAAATCTTCAGCGCTCAGGGTAAAATCGAGATCCCGACCCACAACCTCCCGGGTAATCGCAGGAGTCAGGGTGATGCCGTTATCCGGATTACCGTCGAGGTCCAGAGACTGGAGAATCCTGCCGATATTGGTCACCGTCGGATGGGTAATCGTCCCGGCACCGTCGACAATATCCAGCGGAGTCAGGGTCTCCTTAGCAGGGGCATCGCCCAGCCTCAGATCTTCGATAAAGAAGGCTACCGTTTCGCCTTCAAGAAACCTGAAACGCCCCTCGGCGCTGGTGTTGCCGGACTGGGTCTCGGTGCTGTAGGTCAGCCCTTCGACCGGGCTGTCGACAAAGGTTCCCTCTTTGACGACCACAATACCCACTCCATCCTGGCCTGCAGGCTGACTCGAGGGCGAACCACTGCTGCTTCCCCCGCCGCCGCAGCCCGCCAGAACCGTAAGGGCCCAGAAGATAAGAAACCACCACCCCGGCTTGATATATTTTTCGTATCTATTATCGTTGCAACTCATTGTCATACCTCCCAGCTGAATCTGAATCATTTCGCAATTCTTCGCTGAATCAACAACTTGGTAGGTAGTGCAAATAGATGTCCAAGTTCGCAAGCCCCCAAGGCTCCTCGGCGACAAAACCAACCTAAAAATTCCAGCGAGACCATTAACTCGTCGAATTTCGGCCACTTATAAAAACAGCCAGAAGTAAGTTGTGTTAAGAGAAGAGGTGCGCGGACTTTAGTCCAGGGGTGCATAACAAGAGAGGGAACCGAACATTGCTGCCGGATCTGTTGCTTTGAGGCGACATAGATTACCGGCAAAGGCACCTCGCGACGGGCAGAACACCCGCTTCTGGGCAGGCCGAGGTTGAGAATCCGTTTACCGGAGACACGATTGACTTTGTCGCAAAAAAAAGACACTAATCTTTTGCATCCCCCCCGCCCAAAACCGGTGGGCCGAGCCCACCCTACGATACTGCCTTATCCGTCATTCCCGCGAAGGCGGGAATCCAGTATTTGTTTTTGAACAATTGGCTTTGGGGGCGGCCTACCTGGTGAGTTAGTTTCAAAAAAAAAGCGGAGCCGCATGGCTCCGCTTTTTTTCACGACATTCTATCCGTCTTCTGCAGTTAAACCACCTGCTCCATGGCCCAGACCCCGCAGGGGCAGATGCCGGCGCAGAGGCTGCAGCCGATGCAGGCATCATCGTCGGAGACATACTCGAAGGTTCCGTCTGCGTGTTCGACCCGGCGGATGGCTCCTTCGGGGCAGGCCTCGAGGCACATCGAGCAGTCGCGGCAGGTGCCGCAGGAGATGCAGCGCAGCGTCTCGTCCTTGGCGTCGGTGACGCAGAACTTGCCGCGGTTGCGCGGCTTGAACAGCTCTTTGGAAAGGCAGCTCTGGTTGATCATCTCGGGCTTGACGATCGGCTCCAGCTCCTTGCCGGCCAAAAAGTCGTCGATGTACCCAGCGGCCTCCTGGCCGTGGCCGATGGCGTGGGTCAGCAGGCCGGGCTGGATGGTGTCGCCGATGGCGAAGATACCGGGGGCTTTTTTGACCTGGCCGCAGGCGTCAACATCCATCATACCGCGATCGCTCAGCCATTCGCGGGGCACAAAGGAGAGATCGGGGCGCTCGCCGATGGAGATGATCACCATGTCGGCCTCGATCAGTTCGCCGTCCTTGGTCAGCAGGCCCTGCTCGGTGATCTTCTCGGTAAAGACCGGCCAGCGGACCTCGCCGCCAAGAGCCTTGACATGGTCGATCTCGTTTTTGAAGGCGGCCGGGCGCTGCACATCGATGGCGGTCACCTTCTTCGCGCCCATGGCGTAGGCGCCGAGGCAGACGTCCATGCCGGCGTTACCGGCACCGATGACCACGACCCTCTCGCCCACCTTGGGGTTGCTGCCGGCGTTGACCTCTTTGAGGAAGTCGAGGCCCTTGACCATCAGCTCGTGTCCGGGGAAAGGAATCACCACCGGGTTGTGGGCCCCCGAAGCAACGACGATGGCGTCGCTTTGCTCGCGGATCTGCTCGAAGAGCTGGGTATCGACCGGGGTATTGGCCTTGATCTCGATGCCCAGGTCCTTGATGCGCTTGATTTCGCCCTGCAGCGAGTTCTCGGGCAGACGCTCGGTGGGGATGACCTGGCGCAGTTTGCCGCCGACCTCAGAGTCGGCTTCGTAGATGGTCACCTGGTGGCCGCTGAGCCGGGCCTGCCAGGCCGCCGAGAGACCGCCGGGGCCACCGCCGATCACCGCGACCTTTTTGCCGCTCTCGGGCTTGACCAGCGGCGAAGCGGCCTCAAGGGAGAGGCGCCCGAGCTCCTTCATGGCCACGGGCTTGTCGACATAGCGACGGCTGCAGGCGTCCATGCACAGGTTAGGGCAGACCTCGCCGCAGACGCTGGCAGGAAACGGCGAGTACTGCAGCACCAGCTCCAGGGCCTCTTTGACCTTGCCCTGGCGCAGCAGGTTGATGCGATCCTGGGTCGGGATATTCGAGGGACAGGCCACTTGGCAGGGGGCACCGAAACGCTTGTCCTGCCAATGGGGAATCTTCAGCCGATTTTCACCGGCGTTGACCAGCCCGGCAACGGCTTCATAGTTATCTTTAACAACATCGCCGAAGATGCCGCCCTCGACCCACTTGCCGAGGCGGAATTCACGCATGGTGATGCGGCTGTGAACCCGGCGCTCTTCGTAGGTCTTGGCGACAATCTTCTTCCACTGGGTAAAGTCGGTGAGTTCTTCGAGCAGCTGGGGACGCTCGATCTTCTCCAGGTAGGTCGGCATGCCGTCAGTCAGGAACTGGCGGTCGGCCTCATCGAGTTCGAGCAGCCAGACATCTTCGGAAAGCCCCTGAACCGGGCCCCGCACGTAGATAGTGCCGCCGACCATGCCGGCACAGGCGCGATCGCCGAGGATCGAATCGAGACTTTCGCAGCCGTAGCCGCAGACGACGGCCAGGCCGCCGCCGACAAACTCGAAAGAGAAAGAGCCGGTGTTCTTGAGCACCCAAAACTCGGGTGCATCGTAGGCCGGGTCGTGCTTCATCAGCGACCCCGAGCGGGTGCCGACGCGGCCGCCGACGTAGATCTTTCCGGCCGCGGCACAGTGAGCAGTGGTGTCGCCGCCGTCGCCCTTGATCACCAGGGTGGCGCCGGCGTTGAGCCAACCGGCGTCGGCGCAGGCGCTGCCCTCAACGACGATTTCGGTACCGTCGAGGCCGAAGGAGCCGACCCGCTGGCCCGGATTTTTCACCTTGAACTTAAGCGGGGTGCCGTCTTCGGTCCACAGGGGGCCGCCGATGTTATGATGGCCCGAGGAGAGAACCTCGAATTCCGTCTCCCCTGCCTCGAGCGCCTGGTAAATCTGCTGCAGGAGCTTCTGGGTGGAAATGCGTTTCTTATTATCATCAAAGCCGATTATTTGAGCTGGCATGGCATAACCTCTAAAGCAGGGTCTAGGGGCTAGGGCCTTGGGGCTACATCTTCCTAGCTCCTAGTCCCTAATCCCTAGCCTCTATTATTAGCATACGTACTGAATCTGGAGGCGTTCGGCCACGGACCGGTCGGTGGCGACCAGGGCGTCGGAACGGCCGACCGGAAGCGACGAGTTGCCGATGGGAGCCATGAGCTTTTTCAACTCGGTATCCATCGCCAGGAAGTAATTGACGATGTTCTGGGCCACCCTTTCCGGATCGAGTCGATGAACCAGCGGCGACTCCTGGGTGGTGATCCCGACCGGGCACAGACCAGTGTTGCAGGCGTTGCAGCGACCGTTATCGTTACCGACGCAGCCGGCCATCTGCAGAATCAGCTTGCCGGTGAAGACGCCATTGGCGCCCAGGGCCATCATCTTGAAGGCATCGGCAGCCAGGTCGCCGGTCTTGCCAAGCCCCCCTGCGGCCCAGAGCGGAATCTGACCCTGGCGGCCCTGGGTAACGGCAGCCAGGTAGCAGTCGCGCAGCTTGCTGACGATGGGGTGGCCGGTATGGTCGAGGGAAACCTCGTGGGCCGCGCCGGTGCCGCCGTCGATACCGTCGAGGAAGAAACCGCCGACGATGTTGTAAGGGTCGCGCACCAGGTTGTTGAAGACCGAAACGCTGGTCGCAGAAGCAGCCACCTTGATCGCCACCGGAACGCGGAACTTGAAGGCCGCGTTGAAGGAGAGAAACATCTTCTGCACGCTCTCCTCGATGGAGTAGAGGCCCTGGTGGTTCGGCGGGCTGAGCAGGTCGGCTTTGGGCACACCGCGGATCGCCTGGATGTGCTCGGCAACCTTCTGCGCCATGAGCAGGCCGCCGTCGCCGGGCTTGGCGCCCTGGCCAATCTTGATCAGAATCCCGGCGGGATCCTCGATCATGTGAGGCATGGCCTTGACGATACGGTTCCAGCCGAAGTGCCCCGAGGCGATCTGCAGGATCATGTACTTGAGGTAGCGGCTCTTGAGCAGACGCACCGGCACCCCACCCTCGCCCGAGCACATACGCACCGGAATGCCGCATTCCTCGTTGAGATAGGCAACCGCCATGGCGACCGCCTCCCACATCCGCCATGAAAGGGCGCCGATCGACATGTCACCGATGATGATCGGGTAGATCCAGCGCACCGGCGGGGCCTGACTTTCGGAAACCAGCTTGCCGTCAGCGCTGATTTTAAAGGGCAGCTTGCCCGGGGGCATGATGCGCCCGAAGGGGGCCAGCAGATCGAAGGTGTGACGCTGGGCATCGAGGCTCGGGTCGGTCATCTGCGAGATGCGGCCGACGCGGATCTTGTCCAGGGTGCGGGAGCCACCCTCGAGGTTCTTGCGCCCGCCGCGCTTGATCGAATCCCCACCCAGGCACCGGGTGACAATCGGGTGACGGGTATCGATGTTGCGCAGCGGTCCGATGGCGTCGTTGGGACAGACCTTTTCGCAGATGCCGCAACCGCGGCAATAGTTCTTGATCGAGCGCGCCTGGCGGATCACCGGCACCGCGGAAAAACGGGTTTTGGGATCGGGCAGTTCGCTTTCGGAAAAGACCATCCGGCGCCGCTCGACCTTCGCTTCGATAGCCCGAAAAGAGCAGGCCGAAACGCAGGAGCCGCACAGGGTGCAGCGGCTGGCGTCATAGCGGATCTTCCAGGGAAGATCGTTGGGTGTCACATCCTGGACTTTCATTGTTTCCATCGCTGTACCTCCAGGTTGTTATCGATCACGACCGTCTCGCGCTCATTGGGGTAAATGTCGGTTTCCCAGTCGCGGTCGGGGAGGATTTCGTTAATACCGCACACCTCCGAAGCTATGGCCACCGTGTCTTCGCAGCGGCCCACCACCACCGGACGCAGCTTCTTGGCGTCACAGCAGGTGAACATGGTGTTATCGGGCAGCACCCCGATAATGGTATTGGGACCGTTGATCTCCAGGTGCGCCAGCGACTGGCGGATCGCCAGAAGCTGTTCCTTGTCTTCACGCTGGCCGATCTGATCGAAGGGCAGCGGGGTCACCACATGCTTGTAGTACTGCAGCGGCCAGCCGAGCTCGCGGTGGACATAGTGCAGGCTGTAGAGAAAGCACTGGGAGTCGGACTCGAAACCGATGTACCCGCTGTGCAGCTTGCGCTGAAACTCGACGTTTTTCAGGTAGAAGGTATTCTCGCCGTTGGCCAGCGCGGTGTAACCCTGCATGAAAAAGGGGTGGGCGGCATAACGGACGATATCGTAGTTGGTGTTCTGCCGGCACTGGGCGGTGATCACCTTGGCGGTGAACTTGTCGTTCGGCTCCCAGAGCTTGAAGTAGGTGCCGATATCGCGCGGGTCGCCGATCTCCTTGAGGGTCACCACGTCGGGCCAGAAGGAGTAGACGAAACCGGTCTCGTCCTTCTCCAGGGCCCGACGCAGATTCAGGCGCATTTCGAGCAGCAGGTCTTCTTTTTCCTTCTGATCGGCATGCTTGCAATGCTTGGGGTAATCGTAGGTCTGGAAGACGTAGTTGGGCATGGCGTTGATGTCCAGGCCCGGCTGCGGATCGGTCTCGGGAACCCATTGCATGACGCGGTGGAACCCGGCTGCGTGCAGCATATCTTCGGCGATCTTCACACCCTCGTCGGTACAGGCCAGCGACAGGGTGGGCAGATGCTTGTATTCTTCGAAAATCCCGCCAAGGTCATGCATAACCATGGCGAACCCCGAATTGTCATGCCCCTTCTGCTGCGATTGCATCAGCAGCAGGGCCTGACTCGGGTGTACGTAATTAAGACTCTTTATGGCTCCAATGCGGCACATAAGCAGTCACCTCCAGTCAGTTTATTGCTAAGTCTGTTTCCAAGTGGCAGACGAACCAGCCATAACTCTAATACAACAAGCGTGCCAAACGAGCAAACAAGAGAGTCACACTTTAGCCATAAACCTTAAATGGCTGTTTTCGTTTATTTTTTAATCAAAAACAAAACCTACTCCCCCACCATAAACAATAAAATATGAGCCAACTCGAATCGGCACAAATACACAAAAAACTTACTCAGTGTATTACTCCTACACAAAAACGGCGCCCTGGCAAGGGCGCCGTCTTCTACCTTCTACCTTCTACCTTCTACCTTCTACCTTCTACCTTCTACCTTCTACCTTCTACCTTCTACCTTCTACCTTCTACTAAAAGGTGTAGCCGCTCTCCGAATGGGCGGACTGGTCGAGACCCTTGCGCTCGTCATCATCCTCGACACGCAAACCCATGGTGGCCTTGAGCACGAAAAGCAGCAACAGGGTCACCACCACGGCATAGACGCCCGTAGCCAAGAGCCCCATGAACTGCACCCAGACCTGATAGGGGTTGCCGGCGATAAGCCCGCTGGCACCGACGGTGGCGAAAATTCCGGTGGCGATGGCCCCCCAGGCGCCGCCAAGGCCGTGAATGCCAAAGGCGTCCAGAGAATCATCGTACTTGAGTTTATGCTTGAGCAGCACCCCACCATAGCAGACGGGCCCTGCGGAAAGCCCCATCAAAAGCGCCCAACCCGGGGTGACAAAACCAGCCGCAGGGGTTATCACCACCAGGCCGGCAACCACCCCGGACGCTGCACCCAGGGCACTCGGCTTGCCTGCGTGGATCCATTCGGCGATCATCCACGACAGGGCTCCGGCGGCCGCCGCGGTCTGAGTTGTGGTAAACGCGAGGGCTGCGCTTGAACCTGAACTCAGGGCGCTGCCGGCGTTGAAGCCGAACCAGCCGAACCAGAGCAAACCGGCACCGAGCAGGGTCATCGGCAGATTGTGCGGTGTCATGCGCTCCTGGGGGTAACCCTTGCGCTTACCGAGGACGATGGCCAGAACCAGGGCAGAAATACCCGAAGAAAAGTGAACGACAGTCCCCCCGGCAAAATCGAGATCACCGTGCTCCATCAGCCAACCACCTTCACCCCAGACCCAGTGAGCAACCGGATCGTAAACCAGGGTGGCCCACAAAAGGATGAACACACAGTAGGTGGAAAACTTCATGCGTTCGGCCACCGCCCCCGAGATCAGCGCCGGGGTGATGATGGCGAACATGCCCTGAAACATCACAAAGACATAGGTCGGGATCGACCCGGTCAGGGTCTCCGGGGTAATGCCGCTGAGAAAAAGGTTCTCAAACCCACCGAAGAACTTTCCCGAACCGCCGAAGGTCAAGGTATAGCCAAGCACGACCCACTGCACACCGATGATGGCCATGGCGGCAAAGGTGTGCATGGTTGTCGAAAGCACGTTTTTGGACCGAACCATGCCACCGTAAAACAGGGCCAGGCCGGGCAGCATGAGCAGGACCATGGCCGAGGAGACCAGCATCCAGGCAGTATCACCGGTATTCAGGCCGTCTTCGGCAAGGGCCAACGAGGGAAATGTGGCGAGAAAAACAAACAGGGCAGGAAGGACACGCAAAACTCCGTGCATCTTTGCACCTCCAGG
>CALZIZ010000081.1:14105-15272 GCA_945787465.1 uncultured Desulfuromonadales bacterium | reverse complement strand
GACCAAGGTCACAGAAAAAGACAGCATGACCACCATCGACAATCTGATCAATTCCCTCCATGTCGATCTGTGGAGGCTGTGATGGTGGAGCTGGCTTCTATCATTGATCAATACTTCGACGCTTTTATCTCTAAATACGCCGAGAAGGTGCTGCCCAGTCACCTCAAAGTCATCAGCGCCATCCAGCGGTGCCGTACTGCAAGTTCAGGGGAACTCTATGTACAGTGCACCGAATGTGAAGAGGCTCAGTGGCGCCCCATGTCCTGCGGGCACCGCAATTGTCCCAAGTGCCAGAACTACGAAGCGAGCCAGTGGTTGGACCGCCAGCAGGCCAAGCTGCTTCCGGTGGAGTATTTCATGGCCACCTTTACCTTACCCTACGGGCTTCGCCCCCTGGTCTGGCACGCCCAAAGGGAGATCTACTCGGCCATGTTTGCCTGCGCCGTCAGCACCCTGAAAGATTTCGGTCTGAATCCCAAACATCTGGGGGCGGATATCGGTATGACTGCAATACTGCACACCCAAAACCGCCAGCTCGACTATCATCCCCACCTCCATGTCATCGTTCCCGGCGGAGGGATTGATAAGCGCCGCCGCCAATGGAAAAGGACGAGAGGGAAATACCTGTTCAACGAATTCGCCCTGGCCAAGGTCTTTCGCGCCCGTCTCCTGGATGCGCTAAACAAGGCGGGACTCTCGATCCCCAAGGGACTTCCTGAAAAATGGGTCGTTGACTGCGCCCATGTGGGCCAGGGCCTGCCGGCCCTGAAATACCTCTCGCGCTATCTCTATCGCGGTGTCATCAGCGAGAAGAACATCATCTCCTGTCGCGATGGACATGTGACCTTCAGGTATATCGAAAGCGACACAGGCGAAACACGATACCGCACCATGAAGGCGGAGGATTTTTTATGGCACGTCCTTCAGCACGTGCTCCCCAGGGGATTTCGCCGCGTCAGGGATTACGGCTTCCTTCACGGCAACGCAAAAGCGCTCCTGTCCCTGGTTCAGCTTGTTTTGCGGGTGGCCATCGGCGCACACTGCAAGCGGCAAAGGCCGGTCTTCAAGTGCCCAAAATGCAGAGCGAAAATGACCATTTCAGCGTTCCGACGACCGGCATGGATGTCCGGATGACATCCAAATAGAGGCTCGCTTCGGCGTTAACCC
>CALZIZ010000081.1:0-14065 GCA_945787465.1 uncultured Desulfuromonadales bacterium | reverse complement strand
TTCCAGAGGATATATTTGCTTTATAAATGTTGGCCGGGCTTGTTCAACCACAGGATAAGATCGCGGCTCGTTCCTCGCGCAATCTATCCTTATTCGTTAGCTTTTTTATTTTGATTTGTTGAATTGTGGGTTTTTATTTTAAGGAACAGTATTTTAATTTGTTCGGGCAATTTGGTTATTTGTTAATCATTTTTTGTTTTTATTGATCAGTTCTTTTATTGTTGAGCAGAGAACGATCAATCCAAAAAAGGACACAAAAAAACCAACCCATGGGTCGACTGTAGCACCTCGCCAGGTAAAACCATCTTCTGAATTTACGATGAGAATACCGATAAGGATAAAACTAACTCCAACATAAAGTCTCGCACCCATTGAAAAATGGTCCTTTTAAGACCTTGATCATTTCAAAAAGCTAACGGATTGAATTGAGCGGTGGCGCACTGGCCTTCGCACCCCACCGAGCCTTACGGGAACCACAACTGTCTAATCCATCCGCTCGAATGATGGGTTATATGAAATTTTATTCACATATTTCAATTGTTTTTTCTTTAGTCAGTTTTCCTATTATTTCTGAAGAAATTTCATCAAATATAGTGGCTATTTGACTACATTTATTAGAGCTACCATAATCATAGAGGTGGAAAGATTCAAAAACAACTATTCTTTCCTTGTATAAACGAGCCCCCACTAATTGATCTGATACCTCATTGTCACAACAAATAAATATTTTCTTAAGAGTCTCTATGCTATTTGAATTTACAAAATATGAGCATGAATTATTTGCTTTAAATTCTTTCAGATAATTTCTAAATTTACCTGACAATCTCCCCTCAACTTCGAAAATGCTGTCTGCTGGACAATTGCTTAAGACAAGGTCCAGGAAAGCCGTCCTATTTTTTACAATGTAATCGTGACACATGAGTACTTTTTCATATAACCGGGAGTATAAAGAATATTTTCCGTGATACATCACGGAATTTTGCGATGTCGGAATTTAAAAAACACGTAAATCTAGAAACCTAGAGCTATTCCGCCCTACATATCAAATCGTCAACCCCCGCCTGATTCCACCCTTTGAAGTCAAGAATTAAGGGCACAAAAGCCTCTCTGTCGCCTGCTCTTCTGGCGAACTGATCGTTTTGCTTTTTCGCTTTGTGGTTGCTTGATCTGAGCTTTCCCTTTTTCAAACTTTCATCTTTTTATCATTTTCCTTAATGTGTTTCAATGAATTGAAGGCATTTTTCGCTTTGTGACGTTTAATGTCACACTCCTGGTGCAAAATAGGGTTAATTCTTCCCCCTTCCTTCTTACACAGGAGGTAGCAATGAAAAAGCCCAGGCCTCTCGATTCTGTTCGTCAGAATATCCACCGCCACAATTACAGCTTGAGGACTGAGCAGGCGTATGTTTCCTGGATTCGTAGATATATCTTTTTTCACGACAAGAAACATCCCCAGGAGATGGGTGAAGAGGAAATCGTTCAATTCCTAAACTACCTGGCAAAGGACCAAAGAACCGCGTTGTCCACCCAGAAGCAAGCCCTAAATGCTCTGGTTTTCTTCGTTGCCGACGCCGAGCACAGAACTACTCAAGTGGTTTGGCCATGCCCCGGAGAAGTGGGATGAATTCAAGCGACCTTACTTCAGCGAACTGGACGGCCACAAGGAGCTGGTTGAAGAATTGCTGTCCAGGGCCAAGTTGGGCCGGGTAACCCTGGTCTAAGGGGCTCACGACCCAAAACATAACGACCCCGTTGCCCTCAAGGAGTACCGGGAGACCCGGATTTTAGAAGCTTGGAACATTTGGCGACAGCCCCGAGACTCACGCCCCATCGCCCTGAACGTCTTCAAGTTCGGCGATCCGTTTCTTCAGGGCTTTTTCTTTTTCAAACGTAGCGGTCACATCGCGCATGATGGAGGCAACCCCATTCGGTTTGCCTTGTTCGTCCTTAAGCATGACGATGGAAAAAGCGCAAGAGAGCTGGCTCCCGTCCCGACCCTGTGCCGGAACCGAAAGCAGGTCTGTGCCGTAGCGGGTTTCCCCGGTTTCCATCGCTTGGCGATACCCTTCCCAATGACGGCCCCGCAACCTCTCGGGGATAATCAGGTCGAGAGACTGGCCGAGGGCCTCTGCCGCACTGTAACCGAAAACCAGTTCGCAGCCGCGGTTCCACAGGCGGATAATCCCCTCCCGGTCCGAAAACAGTACAGCGTCAGGTGCCTGGTCGATGATTTGCTGGTAGCACTGCGGGGCAAAGCTGTCGGACATGGTGTTTTCCTTTCAATGGGTTTCGAAGGCCTGCTCTGTGTTCTTCCGGTATGGACCTGCCGGTTATTAACAGGGTGCCATACTCTTTACGCACCTATAGCCAAAACAAAGGCTGGGCCTGTCGAAGCATTGGTTCAGCAGACGCTTCCAGGGCCTTCGACAGGCTCAGGCCGAACGGAGTGGAGCCAGCCCCACCACTGAAAACACCATACAAGGAACGAAGGCACCAAGGGGGGGCCTCAAGATCAGGAATTTTCACATGCATTGGGATCATAAACCCAAGAATTTATTCGTGTCTTTGTGCCTTGGTGGCTAATATCTGTTGCCTTTTTGGGGGTTATATTTCCGTTTCTTTATGTCGTTCGATGTAGCTGGCGACAAAAGGGCATTGAGGAATGACCTTCAGCCCTTGGCTGTTTGCATAATCCAAAGCCGCTTTAACAAGCTTACTGCCAAGTCCCCGCCCCTCAAGTTCTGAGGGAACCTCGGTGTGGACCAAGGCTATTGAACCCTTATCCAGGTCGTATTCGAGGATTGCCAAGTGACCGTCTACCTCCACCTCGAAGCGTTTTCCTGATGGGTTGTTTCTGACCGTGCTATCCATTGTTAATCGCCTCCCTTCAGAATAGATTCAACCGTGGGGAAGTTCGCCAGGGCCGCCTTGTGGGCTGTGCAGTAATAATCGTACCCCCCCACTCGCCGGTAAACCGGACCTCGTGGCTGTTGCCGGGGTTGACCAGATAGCCAGAGTCCCAGGGCGCGGCTGAGGCTGGGATGCGCAGAGGATTCCGGCTTTGGTCGGAGATTTTCTCCAAGGGCCTGGCGGCCTGATGCTGCTTGTGTCAAACGTCGAAACTGCTGCCGGCTTCGTTCGGCCGAAAAGGAGAGAACGAAAAACGGGCCCTCTGACAAGAGGACCCGCTCAAGGCGATTCTCGGGGCATGGCAGCTCCTGTGCCCCACGGATCAATGCTGATGGGCAGCCGGGGCGGTCGCCTCGCCATGATGGGGGGCGCCGTGGACCACCTGGGCGATCCCTTCGACGTAGTGGACGTAGGTGACGTAGGCCTCGACGTACTCGCGGCCCGCCTGAACGCTGTCTTGCGCATGCTTGCTGGCATTCAGGGCGCGGTGGAAACGCTCGCTGACCCCTTTTTCGGTGTGGGCGGCGATGGCCTTGGCCAGTTCATTCACCGAACCCTTCTCCAAAGCCCGGTCGGCCTTGACGACTACGGGTTCGGTGGCCCCGGCGGGCTTGAGACCGGTGTAGGGGGCACCCTCGCCGGCGCGGTGGATGCGCACCAAAGTTTCGAAGAAATACCTGTCGGCGAGCTCTTGCGCCGCGGGGCCCAGCTTGCGCACTGCCAGGGTTTGGGCAAAGGCCTCGCGGATGTCCTGCTCATCGTCGGCCCTCACCCATTTGAGCACCTGGGTGATGTCCCCTTTTTCAAGGGCGGCCCGCGCCTCGGTGATCACCGGCCCGTCGAGGCTGTCGCAGTGGGCCGCCGCCTGGCCGGGGAGCATCGCCACCAGGCCAAAGAGCAGGATCGTCCAAACCATCACCAGCGATTTTCCAAATTTTTTCTTCATCATTTTCCTCCCTTGGGATGGATGCGGGTGGCCTCATGCCACCGCTTAAAGTTGATGCTCACGCAAAAACTCCTGAGATGGCTAAGCAAAAATTTCGTCCTTCAAGGCTTAGTGGTTTTTCAGGGGCGAAGGCATACATGTTGTGTATCGAGGTCCTGAAAAACCGTTGTAACGCAGTAGGGCGGACTTTTTGCCTCGCCATTAAAGTTGCGCCGCCTTCAGAAAGAGGATGTTGTTTTCGAGGTGGACGTGCTTGTGCAGGTCGTCCTCGAACTCGTTGAGTTTGCGGTAGGTGACCGCAAAGGTGTTGCAGGCATCCTCCGGTATCGCGTAATCCTTGGCCAGGTGGCGGATCTGGTGAACCGCGTCGCCGATCGCCTCGTGCTCTCGATGGAGTTTTTCGAGGGAATCCCTGATCGCGTCGCTATCCTCTGCCGCCGGTAAGCCGCCGGCCTTGCGGGCCGCTTCGATCCGTTTGACGGCCGGGAAGAGGACCTCCTCTTCTTCGCCCAGATGGGCCTCCATGTCCGCGGCGATCTGCTCGAAGAGGCTCGCGATCTCGATCACCTCGGGGTGGCGGGCGCCGTGGACCTCGGCGATCTTGCGGGCGTAGGCGGCGATCTGCCCGGTATTTTCGTTGAGCCAGACGTGGTGGGTGTTGACGATGTAGTCGGCCAGAAAGGAAAGCTTCCAGGCCCCGAAGTTTTCGCTGCGCTGGAGCGGCGTGTTTCTCGTCTCCTCGATCTCCCGCACCAGGGAGAAAGGGTCGAGCTCTTTTTCCCGGCAGGCGGCGGCGAGGGGCACCTGGCCGCCGCAGCAGAAGTCGATGCCGTATTTCTCAAAGACCGCCGCGCTGCGGTAATCCTCGGCGACGTATTCGCCGATGGTCTTTTCGGTCAGGTCCAAATTCCGGGCTTTTTCTATTTTAGTCATAATGGCACCTCCAGGTCCTTGAGGTTTTTCCCCCAGCGGCATGCTGAGGGCTGATCATTCCACTTTATTCAGGCAAGAGGCCTGCCGCATTGAGCTGGGTCAACTTTCAGCGAATGGTCACAATTCTCCAAGGTCTCGCCCTCAGCGACCGCTCGCTCGACCAGGTGCCCCTGGATTCTGAAACTGGTCTCGAGGCCGGTCACTTCAATGTTTACGGAAATCCGCCCCAAGGTCTCGTCATCCGCGATGCGATCAGAGGTGTGATAGAGATCCTCTCCCCCGGCGAGGGCCAGCACGAAGGGTGGGCTGATGAGTTTTTTCTTCATGACGGCAGATCTCCTGATGGTCGTAGCGGGTGACTGTTAAGATTAGTGGTTTGTTCGCAAAAGTGAATCAAAGATCACTTCATGGCTAAAAAAATAGTTCCTGGTTCATCGCTTCAACTGTTAAGGGGGTGTGATGGTCTCCCTGAAAACCTGCCAGGCCTGCTCCGCCTGCCGGTTCACGTCGAAGACCCCGTCGCTCATGTGGTAGAGGATCACGGCGGGTTGGAGCAGGCCGAGGAACATGACCGACAAGGTATCCGCATCGAGATCGCCGCGGATTGAGCCCTGCTCCTGCCCCTGGCGCAGGATGTCGGCGACCCGGTTCAGGTAGAGACAGATGGTCTGATAGATCTTTGCCTTGCGCTGCGGGTGATCGTGAAGCAGGTCCTCCGAAAAGACCAGGCGCGGGATGCCCTGGTTTTCCCGCACCAGGGAAGTATGAAGCAGCAGCAGCCGGTGCAGTTGCTCCAGAGGATCGGCCGTCTCCCGGCGGGCCTTGCGGAGGTTGCCCAGCAGCCGCTCGCGAATCAGCTCGAGCATGGCCTGGATGACGGCGTCCTTGTTCGCAAAATGTCGATAGATGGCCGAAGGGACCAATCCCACCTGCTCGGCGACCCGGGCTAGACTCAGGTTCGCCAGGCCATGCCGGGACACCAGCTGCAGCGCCGCTTGAGCAATCTGCTCCTGGCGTATGAGGGTGTCAAGTTTTTGTGAGCGGCCATTCACTTCCATTGAAAACCTCCACCTTTGCTGAAAAAATATCACTATGCTAAGAGGTGTGAATTGACCTGGGTCAAAATTGGAAAGATTTCTTTATGCTATGCCAGTAATCTCCAGAACGTTTTTCTTGCTCTCGGGCAGCTCATCGACAAACAGCACCCCGTTGTGGGCTAGGCTCACCTCGCCAGGACGCGGATGGCTTCCCCCGCCGATCAGATCAGCTATCAGAACCTCCCCGCGCCCTACAGGGCGACTGCCGGATGAGCTTCCCACGCTGACCTCGGGAACCGAAAGGCCCATTGCTATGACTCCCACACATGACAGACAACTACCTTGACACCCGCCGCAGGTTACATCTCCCAATTTATCGCCTTCCTTGGCTACAATCCCATCGCCGCCCCGATGGTGCCTGGGGAAGGTTGTTTTTACACAGGCCGAGGAACTGTGGCTTCTCGTTCCTGATTTGCGAGCTATCAATAACAATAACCGCATCGACGAGGAGGCCTGCACTCCCATTTTTTAGTGTTTTTCGACGTGAAGGGACTTTTTACGATGTTTTTCGACAGAAACAATTGGAATTCGACCAACCATCGGGTTAGAATGCCATTCGACACTGATTTAAAAAAAACAGAGCTTTGCGACCCTCATGAACCGGTTTTCGACTTATGAAGCTTGAGATTTCTGACGTCCGTATGGTGCAGGATAGCCTCCTGCCTGGAAACTGCAGGCCCGCCGGCTGGGCCGCACTGAGCGAAGCCCTTGCGGTTGATGCGCCCCTGCGACATTTCTCTTGCATCGCTGAGCGGCACATCCGTGGCAGCCGGAGAACCGAAGGCGATTGGCAGGTTTTCGACAAGCGGTACTGTCCGGGGGGGACATTCGCCGATCATCTCACCTTTGCGATGCGTCACGAGCCCATTGATCTGCTGCTCCTGATCAGCATCCTAAAAGCAGTTCCCGCCTCTACGGTCGAGGATTATGTCCTGAGTGCGCCCACCGGCAAGCCGAACCGTCGGGTCTGGTTCCTCTTTGAGCACCTCACGGGGCAGCAGCTCGACCTTTCGGACTCTGAACCGGTGGCGGCGGTTGCCCTCCTCGATTCTGGAGACTACGTTACTGGCAAGCCACAGCTCTCGAAGCGTCACCGCGTGCACAACAATTTGCTCGGCGTACCCGGTTTTTGTCCAATTATCCGCCGGACCAGCCGATTGAAGGAATTCATTGCCGCCGGTCTTGATGAACGGGCAAGATGGACGGTCGGCCGAACAGGTGGGCATCTGCTGTCCCGGGCAGCGAGTTTTCTTCTTCTGGCTGACAGCCGGGCGAGCTTTGCGATTGAGGGGGAGCGCCCGCCGCGCTCGCGCCTTGAGCGATGGGGGCGGGCCGTCATGCAGGCGGGCAGGCATCCGCTTTGCCTCGACGAGATTCTGCGCCTGCACGGCATTCTGATCGAAGATACGCGCTTTGTTCGTGCCGGACTCAGACCTGACGGCGTCTTCCTCGGCGAGCGGGACCACACGGGCGAGCCGCTTCTGGAGTTCATCGGCGCACGGCCGGAGGATCTGCCTGAGCTCATGCGTAATCTGATCAAGGCCAACGATCGGATGCGCTCTGACGAAATCGATCCGGTTCTGCAGGCGGCTGCCACCGCCTTCGGGTTCGTCTATATCCACCCCTTTCAGGACGGCAACGGTCGTGTTCACCGCTGTCTTATCCATCATGTGCTTGCCGAGCGGAACTTTGCCCCATCGGGAATGGTTTTTCCCGTGTCGGCCGTCATGCTGGATCGGATCGATTCCTACCGCAAAACTCTGCAAGATCATACCGCTCCGCTCATGTCGTTCATCGAGTGGCGCCCCACTCCGGACCATAATGTCGAAGTTCGGGGTGAGACAGCAGATCTTTACCGGTACTTTGATTGCACGGAAGCGGCCGAATTTCTCTATGCCTGTGTTCAGCGCACGGTGGAGCACGACCTGCCGCAAGAAATCGACTACTTGCAGCGGCATGATAAGGCTCTGCGCCGGATCATGAACACAGTCGAGATGCCGGACAGGCTCGCAGAAAACCTGGTGATCCTGATTCGTCAAAACCACGGCAGGCTGGCGCTGCGCCGTCGCAAGCGGGAGTTTGCGGCGCTGACGGACGAAGAGGTTGCCGCCATTGAGAGCATTGTCCAGGAGGTGTTCGAAGGTTTTGCAGAACATTTCGCGAGCGAATTTAACCTTTGAGTCATGGCCGAAACCCATCACCTATTATGATCTGCAGCCAAACCCACCATGGCCCAGTCCAAGCGGAATAGCTGACCACTTTAACAAGAAAGCCCCGGCTCCTTGCGGAGCCAGAGCTTCTCAGCAGTTCATAGCGGTTGACATTGCTGTTATGGCGTCCGCCGGTCCAGTGAGCGGTACTGGATCGCCTCGGCCAGGTGCGGCTGGAGGATCGCTTCGCTGCCGGCGAGATCGGCGATGGTCCGCGCCACCTTGAGGATGCGGGTGTAGGTGCGCGCCGAGAGGCCCAGCCGGTCGGTGACCATCTCGAGCAGCTTCTGGCCTTCGCCGTCGAGAGTGCAGAATTTGCGGATATGCCGCGCCTGCATGCTGGCGTTGGCGTGAACGCCGAAGGGCTTGAGGCGCTCGAGCTGCATCTGTCGGGCGCGGTTGACCCGGTTGCGGATCTCCTCGCTCGGCTCGGCGTCGACCGGGTCGGCCAGATCCTTGTGGGGAACCCGCGGCACCTCGACGTGCAGGTCGATGCGGTCGAGCAGCGGGCCCGAGATGCGGGTGCGGTAGCGCTGTACCATCGGAGGGGTGCAGCTGCAGTCGTGCTGGGGATCTCCGAGGTAGCCGCAGGGGCAGGGGTTCATCGCCGCCACCATCATAAAAGATGCCGGGTAGGTGAGGGTGGAGGCGGCGCGGCTGATGGTCACCTGGCCGTCTTCCAGGGGTTGCCGCAGCATCTCCAGAACGTTTTTCTTGAACTCTGGCAGCTCATCGAGAAACAGTACCCCGTTATGGGCCAGGCTCACCTCGCCGGGACGCGGATGGCTGCCGCCGCCGATCAGCCCGGCATCGGAAATGGTGTGGTGGGGGCTGCGGAAGGGGCGGGCGACGACCAGGGCCGCTTGCTGGGGCAGCAGGCCCATGATCGAGTGGATCTTTGTCGTCTCGAGCGCCTCGGCAAAGCTCTGGGTGGGCAGGATGGTCGAGATCCTGCGGGCAAGCATCGTCTTGCCGCTGCCTGGGGGGCCGATCATCAGGACGTTGTGGCCACCAGCAGCGGCGACCTCCAGGGCTCGTTTGACGTGGTCCTGGCCGCGCACCTCGGCAAAGTTTTCGGCATGGGGCGCCCCCTGCTCGAAGAGTGCCTGGGTATCGACCCGGCAGGGGGTGAGCTCTTTTTCGCCATTTAAAAAGGCCACCACTTCGCCCAGGTCGCGGGCTCCGTAAACCGGCAGGCCCTCGACGATGGCGCCCTCGCGGGCGTTTTCTTCAGGCAGTATGAAACCGGCCAGATCCCAATGACGGGCCGCGACGGCAATCGGCAGCGAGCCGCGCACCGGCTTGATGCGGCCATCCAGAGAGAGCTCGCCCATCAGCAGGTAGCGCTCAGAGGTGCGGGGGCGAACCACCCCGGTAGCGGTGAGCAGGCCGATGGCCATCGGCAGGTCGAAGGCGGCGCCGTCTTTTTTGATATCGGCGGGGGCCAGATTGATGGTGATACGCCGGGCGGGAAACTCGTAGCCCGAATTCTTGATCGCCGACTTGACCCGGTCCTTGCTCTCCTTGACCGCCCCTTCGGGCAGCCCGACGGTGGCGAACTGGGGCAAGCCCTGGGCGATGTCGACCTCAACATCGACGGGGTAGGCATCGATGCCGATCAGTGCCCCGGAAAGAACTTTGGCGAGCATGGTCCCTCCTGTAGATGTAAATCCATTAAAGCAGCCTCACTTCTAGCAGAATTCCGGGGTCGAGACAAGGGGAACCGCGCTTTTTTAAGCTGGGGCTTCGAATGACCTCTGGCCCGGTGTTTGCAGTTCCGTTGGGAATGCGGGGCTGTCAGATGCAGCTGCCAAAGATGATGACAGGGAGGTCCTGATGGACGAGAACACCAAAAAAATCATCGTCGCCGACGATCATGAAACCTCGGTGATGTACATTTCCATCCTGTTAAAACGGATGGGCTATCAGGTGATTGCCGCCGGTAATGGTCGCGAAGTGCTGTCTTTGCTCGAATCGGTTTCCCCCGATGTGGTCATTCTGGATGGCCATATGCCGTTCATGAACGGTCTTGAGACGCTGAAGGCGATCAAGGACGACCCGAAGTTGAAGCACCTGCCGGTGGTCATGGCGACGGCTCATTACAATGAAAAGTCCCATGAGGAATACCGGGCCGAGGGGTGTGCCGGATATTTGACCAAGCCGGTCGACCTGATGAAGCTCAGCCGGATTATTGAGGAAAGTCTGGCCTCGGTGGCCCGCAGTCAGCGACGCAATCTTCGCATCGCCCTCGATCAGAAAGTGCAGGTGCATGCGGGAGCTGAAACCAGGGACTTCTATGCCCTGACCCTCTCCGAGGGGGGGACTTACCTGCGGGCCAGAGATCCCCTGCCGGTGGGAACGGAGATTGAAATCTCGATGACCCTGTCTGAACAGAGTCTGCGCCTTAAGGGGCTGGTCATCTATCACAAGGCACGTCTGCCGGGGGTGTTCAAGATGGAGCCGGGGATGGCCATAGAGTTTCGCGAGGTTACCGCGCAGAGCGCGGCGTTTCTCAAGGGGGTTATTGCCGATAGGCTGGCGGGGGATCTGATCGAAGAGCAGGACGAAGAGGTTTTGACCATTGAAGGGCAGGCAGACCACTGAGCCTGCCTGCCCTTTGATGTATTGAGAGTTATTCGCGGTCCATGAGGTATTTTTCGGCCATGATGGCCGCTACCGCCCCGTCGCCGACCGCGGTGGCAATCTGTTTGAGAATCTTTTTGCGCACGTCCCCGGCGGCGAATACCCCGTCCATGGAGGTGCGGCATTCCGGGTCGGTCAAAATGTGACCGTCGTCGTCGAGTTCGAGAACCTCGGCAAGAAAATGCGCCTTGGGGGTCACGCCGATGGCCACGAACAGCCCCTGAAGTTCGAGGGGCCGGGTTTCGCCGCTGACCCTGTCTTTGAGTTCCACCGACTGCATGCCTGAACTATCCCCGACAACCCGATCGATTTCGGTATTCCAGATAACCTCGATCTTTTCGTGGGCGAAGATCCGCTCCTGGAGGATTTTTGTGGCCCGCAGTTGATCGCGGCGGTGGATGATATAAACTTTGCTGGCAAAGCGGGTCAGAAACAGGGCCTCTTCGGCCGCGGTGTCGCCACCGCCGATAATTGCCACGGGCACGTCGCGAAAAAAGGCGCCGTCGCAGGTCGCGCAGTAGGAGACCCCGCGGCCGGTAAACTCCTGTTCGCCATCGACCCCGAGTTTGCGCGGCTCGGCTCCGGTGGTGATAATGACGCAGCGGGCACGCAGCTCTTTGCCGTCGACGACGACGATTTTTTCATCGCCCCGGTCGATGAGATTTTCGACTTCTCCGTAATCGATCTGCAGGCCGAATTCCTGGCAATGCTCCTGAAAACGCATCATCAGGTCGGGGCCGTCGACACCGCCGGGAAAGCCGGGGTAATTCTCCACCTTGGTCGTGGTCATGACCTGTCCGCCCATGATCATGCGCTCGACCAGCAGGGTGCTGAGTTTGGCCCGTGAGGTATAGAGGCCGGCGGTCAGCCCTGCGGGGCCGCCGCCAATGATAATTACATCGTGAAGCTCTTGGGACATGGATCCCTCCTTAACGCGTTTTTTAGTGCTGAAACCATAGCACAGCGCCGGGGGAATTGGAACCGTTGGCAGGAGTTGCCCACCGGGGATATCTGCCTTGATTTATCCCCCCGGCTCTGGCTAGAATGGCGCCATCGTTAATGATGCGAGAGGATCGTCCCATGTCTGACGGGGAACACATTGATAAAAGTATAAGCCGTGGCTTCGGGGTTGCCATTGCCCTGACCGCAGTCACCCTGGTTGCCGAGGCCTTTGGCGGCTGGTGGACCAACTCGCTGGCGCTGCTTTCGGATGCGGCCCATGTTTTCATGGACCTCTTTGCCCTGGTGCTGTCGCTGGCGGCCATCAAGCTGGCCAACTTTCCCGCCACCGACAGGCGCACCTACGGTTGGCACCGGGCCGAGATCTTCGCTTCGCTGATCAACGGGGTGACCCTGCTGCTGATCGCCTTCGGCATCCTTAACGAAGCCTGGGACCGGATGCTGCATCCCGAGGCGGTCAAGAGCAAGGAGATGTTTATCATCGCCACCATTGGCCTGGTGATGAACCTGATTGCCGCCGGGCGTCTGCATCAGCACTCCCACGATGATCTCAACGTGCGCAGCGCCTTTTTGCACGTGCTCGGCGATGCCATCGCCTCGGTGGGGGTGATTATCGGTGGTGTAATCATGCTCTTTACCGGCTGGTACGTGGTCGATGCGCTGATTTCGATGGCGATCGTGCTCATTATCGGTTGGGGGGCGGTGCGGATTATCCGCGAAGCGGCGCATATTCTGCTCGAGGGGGTTCCGGCCCATATCGATATTAACGAGGTTGTCGACAAGATGCGGGCCGTAGATGGAGTCAACGATGTGCATCACCTGCACTGCTGGTCGATCTGCTCCCACATCACCTCGCTGTCTGCGCACGTTGACATCGAGCCCGAGTACCGGTTGCGGCAGGGGGAGATCATCGGCCAGATCGAGGAGATGCTCGATCACGATTACCACATCACCCACACCACCCTGCAGGGTGAGTGCTCCAGATGCGTGACCGGGCCGGTGGTTCAGCAGCTCAAGCACCGCAAGCGGCGATCAAGCCTGTGCTCCCACGGCCATGGTCATCACCATCATTGATGGCGTCGCAAAAAGTCCGCCCCACTGCGTTACAGTGCTTTTTCAGGACCTCGACATACAACATGTATGCCTTCACCCCTGAAAAAGCACTAAGCCTTGTGGGACGAAATTTTTGCTTAGCCATCCCAGGATTTATTGCGAGTGCATCATCATTGATTCGTCTTTTCCGGTCTGGTTTTTGCCACCCACTCGCCTTGCTCGCTAGAGACACTGAGACACAGAGAAAAGCACCATCTACTATTTTTTGGTTTATGCCTCTATAGAACTTTCAGGTAGGATCTATCATCAAATGGGCATCAAGGCCCCAGATCGTCATCCCCGAAGGCTTCTGTCGGGGAACCAGGATTTCAAGCCTTTAAAACTGGATTCCCGACCAACTACTCTTCGGGAATGACGAGGACTGTATCGGCTCTGCTTTGGGATTGTCATTCCGGGGTCGACCAAAGGATGGCTTTGAAACGACGCTCCCATAACCAGAGAATCTCTTGTTTTCAGCCTCATCCGGAGCCTCCCTGGTAATTGTTCAGAGGCATATATTGGTTTGAATACTCTGTGTCTCGGTGCCTCAGTGGCAAATGTTTTTCCTTTGGTACTGGTGGCGACACTATCTCTGACAGTATTAGGGTGTTATGAAACCTTTTAGCCGTATTTTCATCTGGACTCTGGTCTTTTTCGGCCTGCTGCTCGGCATGGACCAGTTTTTTCTCAGGGTCCCGGCCACAGTTGCCGGGTGGCGGGAAGTCCGCACTTTTTATCTCGATTTTCGCGGTCGCCTGGTTGCCCTGCCGGAGACCAAGGGGCAGCCCACGGTGGAAAAGCTGATCGACCAGGCTCAGGCGCCCGTCCGTCCAACGGTCTCAAGACCTTCGGGGGGCCCCGGGTTCTTGTACATGGATGGCCAGGGGACCCTGCAGTTTGCCGACAATCTCGAAGAGGTCCCGGCGGCCTTTCGCTCCAAGACCCAGCGTCTGAAGCGCTGAACCCAAGGGGCTGAAGGCCAAAACCCGCAAAAGCCCCATTAGACGCAGATCGTATCAGGGGAGGGTTCAGGTGTAGGGGTTGAAGCGGTCAGTGTCCCAGGGGTGAGTGTCCAGGGTCCGTTCCTTGTGGCCGTATTTGCTGCCCATGGTTTCTGAACAGGACTCCATGGCCCAGCTTTCGCGCTTGCCGGAAATATCCACCTCAAATCGATCCGTGCTGCAGGCAATGATTTTGCCTGTATACTGGGTCTCCTTGTTTTCAAGGTATTTTTCTCCGCCCGCCTTCACGGCGTTGCAGATCTCCTCAAATTC
>CALZIZ010000080.1 GCA_945787465.1 uncultured Desulfuromonadales bacterium | reverse complement strand
ACGCTCGACCCCCTCCTGCAGCAACAGGTAGAAGCGACAGCGGTCCTCTGCGTCGAAAAAAATGTCCTGCCGATCATTGCCCCGAATAATAACATGATAAAGGGCGCCCGGATAATGGATGCGCGGTTTACGTGCCATGCGGAAATCTTAGCAACAATTTCCCATATTGCAATCCTGACCCCAGTGCCTGGTCTTCGATCCTGCCAACGAAAACCGGCGTGTCGCGGCGGGGTTGCCACCTACGCGGCCCCCTCCCGTACAGACCCCAACAGCGTGCGTTATAAGTGTTTCAAAAAGGCTGAGGCGCACCCAACGGTTTGCCGGTGATTTTTTGAACGCTCAGGCAGGTCACCCGCCTTCGCTATACTTCGGCGGATATAATGACTTGCGTTATTGCCCGGTCAGAACTCACGGACTCACGTTTAATTGCCCCTTTTTACATCTAAAAAAGGGCGTTTAAGGCCATACTAGGTCCTTTTGCAGGAAATTTTTGCTATCAAATCGGTCGGTTGGCTCGGTCAGCCCCCCCTCGCCATACAAAAGACGACAAATCCCCAAATCAACAGCGACCCCTTTCGGGCTCCTTCAGCTTATCGGTACCGGTACGGCGAATGGTGATTGATCCATCTGCACTGACCTCAATCAGGTCTCCATCGAGAATGGTTGTGCTTGCCCCGGGAAGGACCAGTACGGGATAAGATAATTCTCGTGCAACAATGGCGGCGTGAGACAGGGCACCACCCATGTCGGCAATGCATCCGAGACTTTTGGGGAAGTGGCCGACGAGTGCGGGCTCGAGAAACCGGGTAATCAAGATTTCGTCTCCGCTCAAGGGAAACTCCGGGATGGTTGTGACGAGCCGCGCAATTCCCCTGAACGGTTCTTTCGAGGAGATCATTTTCCCCGAAAGGCCGCCCGACCGGGGGGTACCGGCCTCGAGCCATTCTAGCTGCTCAAGGGTTATTTCATCCCCCAGATCGATTTTTTCCCATGCCTCTTCCTGCCTTTTTCTCTTCCGGTAAAGCTGCTGTACGCCCAGGGGGGGGATCAAGTCTTCTGCGATCGCTTCGAGGTCTTTGATCTGCAGGTAATAGATCGCGCCCGGCTCGAGCCCCAAGGCCCGTTCCAGGGCCATCAGGCGTTTGCGCAGGGGGGCCAGCCGGCGGACCGCCCTGTCTTTGGCCAGTTCTTTCAGTTGGATGAAACTCTGCCCGGCTGGTTCCTCGTGCCAGGGGAGATCGGAGAAGGTCCTGGCGTATTCGACGGCGCTCTCCGGGCTCTCGGCAAATCGCGGCTCGGCGAGTTCGTAGTCATTGGCGCTGCGCTGTCCCCACTCCTTTAAAAAGATTTCGACATCCCCGGTATGGTGAAGACGGGAGAGGTCGCGCATCATCCGGCCGGTCGAAGAGACACCCCGGGCTTCTTCGCCGGAGAGTTGCGCCAGAAGGGTCGCGGCGTAAGCCGTCGGATAAACCTCCCGGGTAAACGAGCGAATACGCTCCATGACCTGTGCCACCAGAACCACGGGGTCGTGCTCTTCGAGCGGGTCTTCGGGGGCATGCTCCGACAGCGCATCGACCTTTGCCGCCAGCCAGGTCATGAGTGCCTCGGGTTCTGATCTCAGGCGCTTTTTCAGCCTGCGGATTGCCCACCAGAGTCTCGGCCCGGATCGGAACAGTTTGCGCTCGACCTCGATATTCGCGTACAGCTTGCCGAACAGGGAGCTCACGTACGGGGTGTCGAGGCGGGGGTGGGGCAGGCCGAGCAGGCCGAAACCCAGCCCCAGAGACCCTTCGGGATCGTAAAGTCCCTCGATGAAGGACCTCGTCAGAGGGGTGGGGGATGAGACGATCTCGCGGACGGCCGCGTTGTGAAAAATAGGTCGGTCGGGTTTTTGGGTCTTGGAGGCCAGGGCGATCCCGGCGACGCGAACCTGTTCCTCGGCCAGTATCGGGGAGCCGACCCCGGTGGTGATGTCCCGGCACTGGAGGATGGTTAACTTCCGTTTGCTGGAATCGTAGGCCCACTCGACATCTTGCGGGCCTCCCATGAATTGTTCGATAATCATCCCTGCCAGAAACAGATGGGCCAGCATTTTCCCCTGCAAACCCGACTGGGGCGGATAGAGGTTGGCGCTCCACCTTCCGGAATCGGCCCGCTGGGGTTCGGTCTTGCCCGAGACGAGTGCCTCCGCCGTTCCCGCGGTGAATTCGCAGCTGGCCAGACCCTGGTTCTCCGGAGAGCGGGTGAAGAGAACCCCTGCGAAATCGGGCTGGAGCATTTTCTGGATCAGCACCGAGTTATTGCAGGAATTCTCTCCGAACGATTGCCTGACTTTGTCGATGGCAGCGCCTAGCCCGGAAACGGGAACCTCGAGTTCGGTGTGAAACTTGCCGGCCATGCTCTGGTCGGCGCCATCTTCTTCCAACCCGCAGGAGCGCACCGCAAAAGGGCCATTTCCTAGTTCGGGAAGAACCTTTTCGAGAAGTGCACCATGTCCCTCAATGGCAAAGCCGGAAAACAGCAGGATTCCCGTGGGGACATCGAATAAGGACGGTGCGGCCTGGTGGAGCCTGGCAAGACGGCGGGCCTTGTTGCCGACGCCTTCGCGGTCGGCCTCGTCGAGTGTGCAGAGTACCTGTTTCTGCGCGGTCATAATCCCCCCAATAGGGCGCGGCTCAGTGAGCGCCTGCTGCGCCGCAGCGCGATTAAATCCTGAGTCGTGGTAACCAGGAGCACCCCGGTAAGGTAGATGATCAGACTACTCGGCAGAAAACAGAGGAGCAGGGAAAAGGCGGCGGATAGAGGCAGGTAGAGGCGCAATTTATCCGGCCTTTTTCCGAGCATCAGTTTTGCGAAGATCAGCGCGCCCGCCAGGATGCTGAAGAGGATATCCGGTTCACCCAACTTTTCGATCCAGAAGAAACCTTCGTTCAGGACCGTTTCCGGGGCCGAGGTCAGCAATCGATAGGCCGGCATGATCAGCGCCAGGGTAACGAGTGTTCCCAATAATTCCCAGCCCCCATGGGCTCCCAAATGACGAAGGAGTTCAGGGTTTGAGCCGCTCCATAGGGGTCTGGATTTTGTGCCGACGGCCAATTTGACCTGCATGCGAACCATCCGTGAGCCGGCCTCAAGCATTCCAATGGGAAAGAAGAGGATCCTAAGAAGTACGGCGAAGATAAGAATCGCGGCCCCTGTGGAAATGTGCATCTGTTGTTTCAACCATCCAAGACAATTCCAGAACGGCCCCTTGAGACGCTCGATCAAGCCCTCTTCTTTCTGCGTCATCCAGCTCAAGGCCACCACCTCAGGAAGCCGCGTGGTAAACCCGACAAGGCGGAACCGGTCCGGATTGTGTTCAAACTTCTCCCACATGTCAAAAGCGAAATCGAGACCGCTGTAGACCCAGTCATACTTGGTGATGCCGATGACCAGAAACGGTTCTCCATCGAGTTCTCCGGCCAGTTTTTCCAGGTTCTGACTCGCCTTGGCCGAATTAAGGTCGATGGTCAGGACGCGGTCGGGGTCGATACCAAGGAGTAGACGTTTGAGATACACATCGAGGTAGGTGTGCTCCATCCGCAGGGAACTGTCGTAAGGGGCAACGAGGCGGATCCGCTCATCCGCCAAAAGTTTGACAACCTCGGTATCGGCAACGAGCCTGGTCATTTCGGGAAATTGAACCCTTCGCTCATCCTTCACCCATTTTTCACGCCTGACCGGCCAGTCGATCAAGCGTGCTTCGGTGTCGATCGGCCGCAAGGAACCATCTTGCTGGTAAACGTAGCGGTGTTTCGATGAGGCTCCCGAAACGATGTATACATGCTCGAACTTCTTAAAAATCGGCATAAGTTGGGGATACTCTTCGGGAGGGCGACCGTAAGGAGAGAAGCCTACCAGGTAGAGATCTTTCGCCTTGAGTTCAGCGAGATGGGCAGGGAGTTCCATTTTTCGCAGGTACTCGAAGGGAAGGAGTTCCCCTTCCAGATCGATGGCAGGGATTCCCGAAGCGTAGGCAATGCTGGTTCGGTAAGTGGCGATCAAGGCGGCATTCGGTTCTTTACGAAGATTGTCCGCCACCTTTTCCATGGCAATTGCCCTGAAATTTCCGTGACGGCGCCACTTCAACTTGTTTATTCTTCGCCCTGCCTTGGAGTTGGCGAACGATTCGTGGGCCGAAAAGTCACAGCGCAGGTAGGCGGTAAGGTTCCTTATGCGTTCCGTCTGCCGACTCTGGTT
The DNA here is from genome assembly GCA_945787465.1 of uncultured Desulfuromonadales bacterium. Lineage (GTDB taxonomy): Bacteria > Desulfobacterota > Desulfuromonadia > Desulfuromonadales > Trichloromonadaceae > CALZIZ01. The sequence continues at coordinate 28,182 of CALZIZ010000080.1, read as the reverse complement.
CCACGAGTAACCGGCAAAGCCGAGAACAAAAATCAATAACAGGGTCACGCCAAAGATGGACCCTGCAACAAACTCGCCGGTTCGGGGCACGACCCGTTTCTTTAAAAGGTAGTAGCCTCCACCCGCCAAGGTAAAGGCCGCTCCGGTAATCAGGGGGAGAATGTTGGCGAATCCGACAAGGATGTCAGGAGTGGGCAGCGCAATGGCTGGAAGCGGTGAAAGCAGAAGCCATGCATGAGAAAGTATGAGTCTCTTCAACATACCGCTGTAAAAAGGTTTTCGCATCTCGAACCTTTGTGTCGTGTTTCCCGGTCCTGAGGCCGTAGCTTTTGGGGAGGCATCCCATGGTGGACCGACCGCTTAAGGGAGAATGCAATCCTCAGGCCACAGTGAGAAGCAATGAAATGTTAATCGAAAAAATGTTACAGGGTTGTCACGGGGAAAGGAGATACATCACCTTGCAGAAGGGAAACTCCCCCATGCTCCGAAATCGGGTGACGGCTGATGGGGGCTCGGGTGGCGGGGTTGATGCCGCACAAAAAGGGGGATTATTGGCATTTTTGGGGGGGGTCCGGTTTTTCAGCAGATCTATCCAGAATTCGCCAGCATTGATCAACCCAACCCTGAAACCCCTTCGGATTCAATCCCGCGAACCGAACAACACCGACTCACCCTGAAATCCAGGATAACCCCAAAGGAACATGGAGTCTGTTTCAAGCCGGTCCGCATAAATCAAAGTTTTCCTCTGAGCCTCTATGTCTCCAGGGAGCGAAGCGAAGGGGTGGCCATAACCATACCGTACACTGCTGAACTCTATTATAATTTAAACCAAGAGCAAGAAAAAAGGCCGCTCCCTTACGGAAGCGGCCTTTTCCCTCCTAAATAACAGTCCAAAGAAAGGCTTACTTGTAGCCTTCCATTTCATCGAACTGCAGGTACTGGTAGATCTCGTCCTTCTTCGGCGCGACCTTCTCCTTGTACACGGCCAGGTACTCGGCCGGGGTGGGGAGTTTGCCCATGTTGGAGGTCACGGCGCCGAGTTCGGCGGAGCCGAGGTAAACCTTGGCGCCGTTGCCGATACGGTCATCGAAGTTACGGGTCGAGGTGGAGAACATGTTCACCCCGTCGGGCACGCGGGCCTGATTACCCATGCATAAAGAGCAACCGGCGATCTCGATGCGGGCGCCCATGGCGCTGTAAACCGAGAATGCCGCTTCTTCCTTGAGCTTTTCCTGATCCATGCGGGTCGGGGGGCAGATCCAGGTGCGGATGCTGGGGTTGAACTTCTGGCCGCGCCAGATCTCGGCGGCGGCGCGGAAGTGGCCGATGTTGGTCATGCAGGATCCGAGGAAAACGTCCTGGATCGGAGTGCCTGCAACATCGCTGAGGAGCTTGACGTCATCGGGATCGTTGGGGCAGGCCAGGATCGGCTCGGTGATCTCGGCCAGGTCGATCTCGATGACCGCGGCGTACTCGGCGCTGGCGTCGGCCTTGAGCAGCTTGGGCTCCTTCAGCCACTCGTTTACGGCATCGATGCGGTTCTGCAGGGTCTCGGGGTCCTGGTATCCATCGGCGATCATCTTCTTCATCAGAGCGACGTTGGAGCGCAGGTAGGTGCAGACCGACTCTTCGGAGAGCTGGATGCAGCCGGCAGCGGCGGAGCGCTCGGCGGCGGCGTCGGTCAGCTCAAACGCCTGCTCGACGGAGAGGTCGGGAAGACCTTCCATCTCGAGGATGCGGCCGTTGAAGATGTTAACCTTGTTCTTCTTGGGAACGGTCAGATGGCCCTGCTTGATGGCCCAGTAGGGGATGGCGTTGACGGCGTCACGCAGGGTGATGCCTTCGTTGAGCTCGCCCTTGAAGCGAACCAGCACCGACTCGGGCATGTCGAGGGGCATGAAGCCGAGGGCGCCGCCGAAGGCGACCAGGCCCGAACCGGCGGGGAAGCTGATGCCGATGGGGAAACGGGTGTGGGAGTCACCACCGGTGCCGACGGTGTCGGGTACCAACAGGCGGTTCAGCCAGCTGTGGATGACCCCGTCGCCGGGACGCAGGGGCACGCCGGCGCGCTCGGCGATGAACTTGGGCAGGTTGGCGTGCATCTTCACATCGGCCGGCTTGGGATAAGCAGCGGTGTGACAGAACGACTGCATGACCATCGGGGACTTGAAGCGCAGGCAGGCCAGCTCCTTGATCTCGTCGGCGGTCATCGGGCCGGTGGTGTCCTGGGAACCGACAGTGGTCATGATCGGCTCACAGGCGGTGCCGGGGAGAATGCCCTCGACGCCGCAGGCGCGACCGACCATCTTCTGCGCCTGGGAGTAGCCCTGACCGGCCTTGGGGGTCGGGTTGTCCGGCTTGGCGAAGATCTCAGGCTCACCTTTGCCGAGGGCCTCGCAGGCCTCGGTGGTGAGCGAGCGACCGATAATCAGGGGGATACGGCCCCCCGCCTGGAACTCGTCAGGCACGGTGTTCGGCTTGATGTCGAAGGTCGAAACGATTTCGCCAGCTTCGTTGGTGACCTCGCCCTTGGCGGTGTTGATGGTGATCACGTCACCCATGCCGAGCTTGGTAACGTCCATGCGCAACGGCAGAGCGCCGGAGTCCTGAGCGGTGTTGAAGAAGATCGGGGCAATGACGCTGCCGATAATGACGCCGCCGCGACGCTTGTTGGGCACGCAGGGGATGTCATCACCGATGTACCAGAGCACGCTGTTGCAGGCCGACTTGCGGGAGGAGCCGGTTCCGACCACGTCGCCGACGAAAGCGACCTGGTGGCCTGCTTCGCGCCACTTGGCGATCTCCTGGATGCCGCCGGGGAAGCGGGTCTTGCCCATGGCCAGGCCGTGCAGGGGGATGTCGGGGCGGCTCCAGGCATCTCCTGCGGGGGAGAAGTCGTCGGTGTTGATCTCGCCTTCGACCTTGAAGACCTTGACGGTGATGGTCTCGGGAACGCCGGCTTTATTGGTAAACCACTCGGCGGCGGCCCAGCTCTCGACGACCTTCTTGGCCGCGGCGTTGCTCTTGGAGAGCTCGATGACCTCGGCGGCGGCGTCATAGACGTAGGTCAGGCCGGAGAGGGCGCAGGCGGCCTCTTCGGCGAGCTCAGCGTCCTTGAGGGCCTCAATCAGAGGCTGCACGTTGTAGCCACCGATCATGGTGCCGAGGATCTTGACGGCGTCGATCTTGTTGATCAGGGGCGAGCTGGCCTTGCCGACGAGGATCTCGCCGAGGAAGGCGGCCTTGACTTCGGCGGCGGGGTCGACGCCGGGGGAAACGCGATCTTTGAGCAGGTTGAGAAGAAACTCTTCTTTGCCCGCGGGGGGCGCCTGCAGCAGTTTGCACAGCTCGGCGGTCTGCTCGGGGTTAAGAGGCAGCGCGGGAATGCCCTGGGCATTACGCTCCTCTTGGTGCTTCAGATAAGCTTCGATCATTTCTCTCCTCCATTTCAAATATTGCGACGTGAACGGCTCCCGTCCCCGTCGCCCGAGTGTTCCTAAATCACCTGAACCAGCTGCATTTTCAACCAAGCAAAGCACGGTCGAGCGCTGGAAGAACCATTGTTCCGGATCAAAAACATTGCATACTGTATACGATTCACCGAAGCATTGTCAATGGCGAAGTCGGTGCAGCAGAGACAGAGCCGGGAACCGCGTCACAAGGGTTTACAAGACCTGCAAAATTGTAATCTATTCGTAATTATTCAGCCCAATTCAGTCTGCAACGGGCAGAAAACCTGCCCCCCCCCCGACAAAACCCCTCGGGGATGACGACCGTGCATTCAAGAAGCAACCGTCATTCCCGCAGAGCTTTTGGGCGGGAATCCAGCCTTCGGCCTTGACTCAAGATGGATTCAGGTCGAATAGACGTTACAATTCAGAATCAATCGCCCCAGCCCCTCTCAGCCCCCCTCTTTTTTCAGTTCCAGCTCTTCCCAGCGCTCAAAGCGTTCGACCAGCAGCACCTCGACTTCGTTGAATTCACGGCCCAGTTCTTTCAGCCGGTCGTGGCCCCCTTCGAGACAGGAAGGATCGCCCAGCAGCCGTTCGAGCTCTACCTTTCGCTCCTCGAGTCCTTCGATCTGCTCCTCAATCTTCTCAAGCTCCAACTTTTCTTTATAACTCAGCCCGGTGCGCTTTCTCTCACGCACCGGCGCCGGAGCCGCCTTCTTCTCCTGAACCCTTTGTCTCTCTTTGGTTTCTTCGAGCTGCAGGGCCTTGAGGGTGCAGAAGGTCTCGTAGTTGCCTTCGTAGAAGACCACCTTCCCCCGGTCTTCGAAATTCAAAATCCCGGTAGCCACCCGGTCGAGAAAATAGCGGTCATGGGTGACCACCAGCACGCAGCCGGCATAATCGGTGAGTGCTTCTTCAAGGACCTGCAGAGTGGGGATGTCGAGATCATTTGTCGGCTCATCGAGCACCAGCAGGTTGGCCCCCTCGAGAATCATGCAGGCCAGCAACAGCCGCGCCCGCTCGCCGCCCGACAGGGTCGAGATGCGCTTTCGTTGCTCCTCTGGCTGAAAGAGAAAATCCTGCAGGTAACCTGTTTTGTGCCTTTTCTGGCCGCCGAGGTCAACCCAGTCGCCCTCGCCCACCGCCTCGTGAACGAACTGGGTGGGGTCGAGACCGCTGCGCTGCTGGTCGAGGTAGCCGATCTTTGTATTCTTGCCGAGGACCACCTCACCGGCAGTCGGCTGCAGCTCGCCGAGCACGGTCTTGAGCAGGGTTGACTTACCGCAACCATTGGGCCCGAGAATACCGATCCGCTCGCCCTTGCGCATGATCAGCCCGAGATCGTTGAAAAGTTTCTTCCCGCCCAGCTCCATGCCCAGCCCGTTGCATTCGAGGATGGTGCCGCCGAGGCGCTGACCGGCGCCGAACTCGAGTTTGACCTCCCGGCTGCCAACGGTCTTCTTCTGCTGCCGCAGGTCATCCACGCGACCGATGCGGGCCTTCTGCTTGGTGGTACGGGCCTTGGCCCCGCGCTGCAGCCAGGCCTCCTCGCGACGCAACAGGTTCGCCAGGCGGGTCTGGGCGCGGCCCTCTTGTTCGAGTCTCTCCCCCTTTTGTACCAGGTAGGCACTGTAGCCCCCCTGGTAGAGCGTCAGGGCCCCGGCATCGATTTCGAACATGCGGCTGGCGATCCGGTCGAGAAAATATCGATCGTGGGTGACGAGCATCACCGCTCCCGGGTAGGCCTTGAGGCCCTCTTCCAGCCAGGCGATGGTATCGGCGTCGAGGTGGTTGGTCGGCTCATCGAGCAGCAGCAGTTCGGGCTCCTTGAGCAGAGTGCCGGCCAGGGCCACCCGCTTGACCCAACCGCCGGAGAGGTTGCCGACTTGCTGCGTCGTATCGGCGATGCCGAACCTCTCGCACATCTGATCGACCTTGTGGTCGAGACTCCACCCCTGGTGCAGGTCAAGCCAGCCCTGAAGACTGTGCTGCTCATCCAGAAGGCGCTTGTCCTCCTTTCCCGGTGAAGCAGCGAGAACCTCGATGATCTGCTGGTAACGCTGCAGTTTCTGCCGCGCATCACTGAGGCAGGCATCGAGGGTCTGCCTGATCGTCAGTTCGGGATCAAGCTCGGGCTCCTGGGGCAGGTATGTGGCAACCAGGCCACGCTTGCGCATCACCTGGCCGGAATCGGCATCCTCCAGCCCCGCAAGGATGCGCAGCAGGGTCGACTTACCACAGCCGTTGGCACCGATGATGCCGATTTTCTCTCCTTCCTTGACGGTAAAGCTTATGCCGTCGAGAACGGTACGGGGTCCGTATGCCCACTGCCGTTTGCTGTGAAAAAAAAGAGAATTCAGAAGGTAGAAGGAAGAAGGCAGAAGAAAAGCCGACAGGCATCAGCCAGGCCAACACCAAAATCCCACGCCCGACCTTCTACCTTCTACCTTCTACCTTCTACCTTCCGGCTTCCGGCTTCCGGCTTCTGCCCTTCGCTTTATACATCGTCTGAAACAAAAAACCAACTGCGCTTCCCTAACCGACCTACCCGCGACATATTCTGTCACAGGGGTCATTTAGGCTTATAGCCATCAACCCCAGGGAGGCGATTCTCATGTTTGAAATTCTTATGCTGATGGGCTTTTTGTACGCTGGATTCTGTTATCTGCCGCCGAAACAGCCTCGGCAATCCGGCTCCGGCCGAGCAAAACCGACCGCCCAACGGGGGGATGCCGACCCCCACGTCCGCAAGAGGTCCGACGGCCCCCACAAGCAGCTGAGCAACTACCGCCGGGCAGAAGCACGGTTGCGCCACTGCCGCATGGGCTGAGGGCCAGGAGAGCTTCAAAACTCCCAAAAAACTCCAGCCGGCGGCTTTGCAAAGCGTCGTCCCTGTGCTACCCTTTTGCCATCTTCAACCTGGTAATGGACTAGGGAGGCAGGCCTTGCCCTTTTTTAAACTTGTGATGGCCCTCGGCTTGGCGATGCTTTTTGCCGGATCGGGCATGGCAGCCGAAATCGAGTCGACGCTGAAGCAAAGAGACTGGATGGTCAATCTGGTCGATGCCCTGGGCTGGTCCTTCGGACTGCCGGACAACCCCGAAGACGCCGATTATCTGAAAATTCTCGAAGGCAGCCGCAACCTGCGCATCGAGGCCGAAGAGAACCATCAGCCCGATGACCGGGTTTCGGTCAAAAGCTATGCGACCTTCGGCCCATTCAGCGGCACAGGCTGGCTGAGCGGCATCTCCACCCCCACCCAAACCCATCTGCGTTTCTTTCTCCCCCTGGGTGGCACTTACAGCATTAACGCCGCACTGCGCCTGGCAGGACACCAGATTGAGCTGGCAGGCCAGACCTTCACCGCGAACGGCCAGGATCATTTTACCCTGGCTGAGCTTGGAGCCATCGACCTCGAAGCGGGGGCACATGAACTGACCATCCAAATCCCCCCTAATGGCGCCGTCGACTACCTCGAATTGAAAGCTCCCAGCCTTGCGGCCATCCATCCGCTACCGAATTGGAATCTCGACCAGCCCCTGAGCTGGGAGGACCTGGCCGTTACGGCCGTACAGGCGCTGCAACTGCAAAGCCTGCTGCCTTCAGCCAAGCCCCTGCAGACCATCGAAGCTGAATCGGCGCCCCCGCCTCAAGGCGCTGAGATCACCGACATTCGCCACCTCGGTGAACCGAGCCAGGGCCGCTGGGTCAGGGCGGGCCCCCATGCAGTTAGCCTCGATCTGCCATTCAGGATTTCCCGCCAGGGGTTCTACAGCCTCAAACTCAAGGGGACCGGCGAAACGCCTCTTGGCGTCGCCCTGAACGGCCAGCCGGCCCGACCAATCCAATTCCCTGCCTTTCTTGAGGACCGGGTGCTGGGAGATTTCTTTCTCGAACCCGGGATCAACCACCTACAACTTGACTTGCCGCCCCGAGGCGGCATCGACCTGCTTGAGATCGTACCTAAAAAGTCGAACCCTGACGATTTCCTCAACCTGGTCGGCCTGCAAGGACAAACCGGCCGCCCGTCTGAAGCGAAAATGAATGAGTTCCTCTCCCTGCTTGCTGCGCTGGCGGCCGGAAGGTAATTCTTTGGGGCTGCCTGCCTTTCTTGCGGCCTTTGGCCTGGGATTGGCCATCGCCCCTTATCTTAGCCCCAGCAGTCCATGGCTTCTGGCCCCGGTAGGGGTGGCCCTGCTATGGGCGTTGCTGCGCCGGAGGCGGTTTGCCGGCCTGCTGCTGGGCGCCTTTTTTCTTCTCTTCGGCATCTCCCTTTCCCACCTGCACCTGAGGCCCCCTTCGATTCCGGGACATATCAGCAGCTTCGTCGGCGAGCAGCCAGTTACCATCGAGGGCTCTGTGCTGACGAGCGTCGACCGGGCCGGCGGAAAGGCCCTGATCGATCTCGAAGCGACCCGGGTGGGGGCAAACGGCATTGCCGCCCCGGCCAGCGGAACGTTGCGCATTTATGTCGACGACGCAGGCCTGCCCCTTGCTCCTGGAGACCGAATCCGCTTCAGGAGCAGGCTCAGGGCTCCGCGCCCCTTTGGAACCCCGGGTGAATTTTCTTTCGCAAGGCACCTTGCAGGGTCGAAAATTTTCGCCACCGCCTTTGTCTCTTCAGCAAGCGATATCGCAGTTTTTCCCGCCGGGCCTAAAGACCGAATTCACTTTGCCCTGCAACGGCTGCGACTGAGGGTGGCCCAGCTTATCGACAAAACGGCAACGACCGAACAGGCTCCCCTGGTCAAGGCCCTGGTCATCGGCGAGAAAAACAGTATCCCCGCCACCCAGCGCAGCATGCTGGCCCGCGGCGGGGTCGCCCACCTCTTCTCAATATCCGGCTTCCATTTTGGCATGGTTTGCGCGCTGCTTTACGCCCTGTGCCGTTTTGGCTACTGCCTCAGCGACCGCCTGTTGCAGCTCGGCCCGCCGCGTCGCTACCTGCCGCTGATGATGATGCCGCTTCTGCTTGGCTACCTGATCTTTACCGGGGGCGCCCTGCCGACGCGGCGGGCCTTTTTCATGATCCTGGCCGGCGCGCTGCTGTTGCTGCTATCCCGCCGAACCTCACCCATCAGAGCTCTGCTCGCCGCCGCATTCATCATTCTCGTTTTCGACCCCCTGGCCCTGTACCAACCGTCTTTTCAGCTCTCCTGCGCAGGTCTTCTGGGGATACTGGTCTGGGTTCCCCGCTGGCAGAGTAGCGTGCCCCCCCTTCCCGGGCCGATTCGGCATTTAACGACGCTGCTGCTCACCACCCTGGCCGCAACCCTGGCCACCGCCCCCTTGGCACTCGTCCAGTTTCACGCCCTGGCCCCGGCGGGATTGATCACCAACCTGGCCGCAGTCCCCCTGATCGGCCTGGTGGCGATCCCTCTCGGTCTTGGCGGGGCGCTGCTGACCACCGTCTGGCCCCCTGCGGCCGGCGCCCTTTTCTTCATCTGCGCACAGACGGTCAGGGGCCTCGAAGCCATGGTCGACTGGGCCCTTCACCTGCCCGGCATGGGCGGCTGGACCCTGCACCTGTCGCCGGTCCAGACGGGTGGAGTCTTTCTGCTGGTCGGCCTGCTGCTTCTGCCCCTTTCACGGCTGATGAAACGCCCGGGGACGTTGATTCTGCTGGCAGCATCCGGCCTTCTCCTGACCGACCCGTTCTCTGCTTCAGGCAACCTGCGGGTGATTGCCCTGAGCGTTGGCCAGGGCGATGCGACTTTGCTCAGCCTGCCGGACGGCCGTCATTTTCTGATCGATGGCGGAGGCTTACGCAGCGACACCTTCGATGTCGGCGAACGCCTGGTCGCGCCGGCCTTGGGGCGGCTGGGGGTTCACGAACTCGAGGCGGTCATCCTGACCCACGACCACCCCGACCACCGCAAGGGGCTCGGTTACATCCTCGAGCATTTTCCGGTAAAGGCTTTCTGGAGCGCGATCCCCGCTCAGAACCTGAACTGGTCACTGCACAAAGCCGTGGTTGAAAGGAACATCCCCCGGACCTGCTTTGCCCAAGGCTGGACCGCCCTTGAGGATTCTTCCGGAAGTGCCCTGGCCCTGTACGTCCCCCCACAGGGGGCCAGCTCGGCCAATGACCGCTCCCTCGCGGTTTACGCCCGCACCGGAAAGGATGCAGTCCTGCTGACCGGCGATCTCGAGACCGAGGGCATTACCTGGCTGCTTAAAGAGATGCCCGACCAGGCCATAACCCTGCTGAAGGTACCCCACCACGGCAGCCGCCATTCTTCACCCGGATTGCTTGCCCAACGGCTCACCCCCCAGATCGCCTTTATCTCGGCCGGATACAACAACTCTTACGGGCTGCCCCACCCCGAGGTCGTCAGCACCTTCATTCGCAACCATACGACCATTTACCGCACCGACCTGCAGGGCACCCTGCGGTTTCTCAGCGACGGCTCCGGGTGGCGGGCCAGCAGCTGGCAAAAAGGCCTTTTCCGTTGACAGAACCAAGCGATTTTGCTAGCCTTCCAGGTCAAATCAACAGGGAGAAACCCGGAATGAAGAAGCCCACCATCTTGGTTGTGGACGATGAATTATTTTTTCGCCGCCTCTATGCAGAACTGTTAAGCGAGGATGGCTACCATGTCGAAGCGGTTTCTTCCGGGGATGAAGCATTGGCCCGACTGAGCAAGGGCGGGGTCGACGTGGTCTTGACCGACATGGTCATGCCCGGGCTCTGCGGGCTCGAGGTTTTGCGCCTGGCCAGGGCCATCGACAACCCACCGGAGGTCATTCTGGCCACCGGCCATGCCACGCTCGAAACAGCGATCCAGGCCCTCAAAAGCGGCGCCCGGGACTACCTGATCAAACCCTTCGACCCTGAAGAACTCCGCCACCTGGTCCGTACCTGTGTTGAACAACGGCGCCTGCTCGATGAAAACCTGCTGCTGAAGACCCAGATCCGCTTGTTTCAAAAGGGCCAGAATCTCGCCTCCATGCTGGAGATCGACCGTCTGCTGCCCCTGGCCACCGCCACCCTGCTTCAGGAAATCGGCAGCGAGGGCCGTGGTTTCGGCTTTTTGCTGGAGAAAAACAAGATCTCCCGCCTTGTCGGTGCCGAAGGCCAGAATGAAGCCGAGGCTCTGACCCTCGCGCAGGCTCTGCTGCCGAACCTCAAGGGTCTTGCCGGCATCTGCCATCTGAGCGACAAGCAACTTTCGCCGACGCCCGATTGGCCCCAAAACGTGAAATCAGTCTGCCTGCTGCCCCTGCGCTGCGAAAAGAAAATCAAGGGGGCCCTGGTATTGTTCAATCCCGTTAAAAAAGACTTTTCCCGGCCCATCCCCCAGGACAACCTCTCCTTTCTCTTTGAACAGACAGCCCTGGGCTTTGAAAACGCCTACCGCTACCAGGGAGCCCGCGATCTGATTTATGCCGACGATCTGACCGGCCTCTACAACTACCGCTACCTGCAGATCGTTCTCAATCAGGAAATCCGCCGTTCCGAACGTTACGGCCTTGAATTTGCCCTGGTCTTCATCGACGTCGACCACTTCAAGGAAGTCAACGACACCCACGGCCATCTTGCCGGCAGCCATTCCCTTAAAGAGATCGCCGTACTGCTGCAGAAGTGCGTTCGCGAAGTCGACATTGTTTTTCGCTACGGCGGCGATGAGTTTACCGCCCTGCTGGTCGAAACCGACTCGCAGGGAGCAGCGGTGGTGGCCGAAAGAATCCGCAGCTCTATCGCGGAGCATCTCTTTTTGGCGGAAGACGGCATCAATGCCCGCCTCACCTGCACCGTCGGCTACGCGACCTTCCCTGAAAACGCCACCGACAAACGTGGCATGATCGATCTGGCCGACCGCGCCATGTATGAAGGCAAAAAGGTGCGCAATGTTATCCGGGGAGCCCGGGAGATCCAAACTCCATGAGCCTGAGGACCATCGTCGTGGCCATCCTCTGCGGCATGACGATCCTCCTTCCGGACATCGCACCCGCTCAGAATGCCGCCCCCCCTGCCCCAAGCACGGCCAACCTCCAGATCCAGCGCTACCATGCCGCCCTGGCTGTCGATCCGGACAACCTGCCGCTGCACTATTTTCTCGGGGTGACGCTGCTGCTTGAGGGACAAGACCAGGAGGCGATTGTCGAATTCAGGCGTGCCTACCCGGCTTTCACCGACTCCATCGAGGCAAACTACAACCTGGGCCTCGCCCTGACCCGGACCGGCGATTACGACAGCGCTCTGCTCTATCTCGACAGAGCCGAAGAACTCGGCGCCCTGGACTCCCCCGACCTTTACCCCCTTGCTGACGCCTACTTCAACCTGGCGCTCGGGGCTTTCGACAACCAGGCTCTCGATGAGGCTGCCGGGCTTTTTCAGCGAGTGCTTGAGCTCGCTCCGAACCGGCTGGAGGTCCACCGGCTGCTTGGAGACCTTTATGCAAAGCAGGGCCGTAACGACCTGGCCCTCAACCACTTCACCACCTACCTGGAGCATGACCCGAACGACCTGCCGACCCGGGCGTATCTCTTTGCCCTGCACATGAACCAGGGGACCAGCCTGCTCGAAAATGGCGACCATGCAGCAGCACGGAAGGCATTTGAAAAAGCCCGCCCCCTCGACCAGACCAGCCCCCTGCCCGACTATTACCTGGGTTACCTCGATTATTCCCAGGGACAACTGGTTGCATCGGTGGAAAAACTCAATCAGGCCTACCCAAAGGCCCGAAGCGAAGTCCGCCAGAGCATTCAGGCCATGCTTTACAACACTGCACTGACCATGTTGCAGCAGCGCAAAACCCGTCTCGCCCTTGAAACCCTCTCTATGCTGCTCGGTGAATCCGCCGCAGAAGCCAAGGTCCTTGCTCTTGCCGGCAAAATCCACCTGACCCTCAAGGAATACCAGGCCGCCTATAGCCTGTTGAACCGGGCCGTGCAGCTCGACCCCGCCCTTGGCAGTGCCGCGGCCAACCTGATCGCCGCCGAACAAGGTGCCTATCGGCAACTGCTGGACCAGGGCCAGAATCTGCTTGAGCAGAAGGATCCCCTTGAGGCCCGGCATCGTTTCGAGCAAGCGCTGGATTTGCGGCCGGATGAATTGCGGGCCCGGACAGGACTTGAGGAGGCCGAGGCAATGCTGAGCGCCCAGGCAGAAACCTGGTTCACCCAAAGCCGGCAAGCCCTGCAGGCCGAGCACCCCGGCGAGGCCCTTGAACTGGTCCGCAATGGACTTGAATTGGTGCCCGACTCTCCGGGGGGAGGCGAACTTGAACAACAGGCATTGGCCAGGCTGAGAAACGACCTGACCCTGGCCCTGGCTGAGGGCCTGAAACTGCTGGAGACAGGGAAACTTTCAGCCGCCGAAGCGGCGCTGAACCGAGCCCTCGCCCTTGCGCCGAACACCTCCGAGGCCCTGAAGGGTCTGAAAGACATTGAGAATCGCAGATTCCAACTCGCCGAAGAGGCCACTTCCCAGGCCCACCGGGCGCAAGCCCGACACCGCTATCGTGATGCCCGCAGCCTGCTGCAACAGGCCCTCACCCATGCCCCGAACCACCAAGGGGCCAGTGCCGCCCTTACGGCGCTCGAGGCCCAACTCGATGCGACAGTCGCCGACCTTTTGCAAAAAGGGCGCAAGGCCCGGGACGCTGGCCGCTTCTCTGAAGGACGCGGGCATTTCAACCAGGCGCTGAAGCTAGAAGACTCCCCCAGGGTGCGTCAGGAACTGAAGGCCCTGGAGCAGGTCCTGCAAACCAGGCTTGACCGCCTCTTGAACGCTGCCCGCAAAGCCGCAGCACAAGAGGACTTCCGCCAGGCCGAGGCCCTATATGCAAAAGTTCTGAGGCTGGACCCGCAAAACCCCTGGGCCCTGCAGGAAAAACAGGACATCAGGGAGCAGGCCGGCCGCTCGATCCGCCAGCAGCTGGCAAACGCCGAAAAGCTTCTCGAAGCCGGAAACCTCAAGGAGTCCCTCGCCGCATACCGGAAGATCCTCGATGCCGCCCCGGACAACCCAGACGCCCTGGCGGGCCTGCAGCGTGGCCACCAGCGGATGGACCGCCAATTAAGCGAACTGCTGGGACAGGGCAAAAAGGCCCTGGCTTCAGGGGACATCGAAGGCGCCAGGGCTCTTTGGCAGAAACTGCTCGCAATGGACCCTTACCACCGTAAGGCCCTCGAGGAGATGGAGCGCTTGTCCGAGCTGAAAAAATCGGGCCTTCAGCCTGGGGATAAACAACGCCTGTACCTAAAAGGGATTGAATTTTATACCCAGGGGCGGTATGAAGAGGCCATCTCATTGTGGGACCGGGTCCTGATCCTGCAGCCCGACCATGACAAGGCGCGCATGAATATCGACAAGGCCCGGCGCAAACTGAAGCAAATCAAGGAATTCGGCAATGGCTGAACGCATCCGCTTTATCTTCAGCCTGCGCTTCAGGTTTGCCCTGCTGCTGGCCCTGTTCGGAGGCATCCTGCTGCTGGCAGTCATGGTGCTGCTCGGCCAGCAGATGCGCCAGACCCTGATCAAGGAAAATATCGACAAGGGGCTCGGCATCGCCCGCGGAATAGCCTTCAATGCCGAAGACCCCCTGCTGACCGGCGATGACCTGTATCTCTTTTCGGCCGTCAAAAATGCCCGGAAATCTCCGGGCGTAAGGTATGCGCTGATCGTCGACCACCTGGGACGCATCCGGGCAGCAGACGACACCTCAAGGGTCGGCAGAAGTTTCGACCCCGCTCCGGACGCCCAACCGCTGGCCGCTGAGGAAGGGTATCGAGTGGTACGCACCGCCCTGGACGGGGTTTCCCTGCTTGACCTGGAGGTGCCGATCTTCTCGGTGGCAAAAAACCCTGTCCTTCTTGGTCAGATACACCTGGGGCTGACCGAAGAGCTGATCAACGCGGAAATCGCCCAGATGCGCCGACGCCTGCTGATATTGGCTGCTGCAGCCCTTGGGGTGGGCAGCCTGCTTGCTTTTGTCCTGGCGAGCATCTTCGTGCGCCCTGTGCATGCCCTGGTCCGAGGGGTAAGGGCCATTGGCGAAGGACAGATCAATCAGCACATCGAGCTCAAACGCCGCGACGAACTGGGGGTACTGACCACCGCCTTCAACCAGATGGCGATCAGCCTGCAGGAAAAGGAATTTTTGCGTAACACCTTCGAACGTTACGTCAGCAAACCCCTGGCTGAAGAGATCCTCAAGCATAAAGATCAACTGACCCTGGGGGGAGAAGAAAAAGAGGTCAGCATCCTGTTTTCAGACATCCGGCGCTTTACCGGTCTTGCCGAAAGGCTGCCGCCAGCCGAGGTCGTGTCGCTGCTTAATGATTATTTCACCCGGATGATCCAGGTCGTATCTGAGAACAACGGCATGGTCGACAAGCTGATGGGCGACTCGGTGATGGCCCTGTTCGGCGCCCCAGTATCCCTGGGGGACGACCCCCTGAGGGCGGTACGCTGCGCGCTTGCCATGCAGCGCGAAGTCGAGGCATTCAACCGCCATCAGCAGAGCCGGGGTTTGCCCTCCCTGGCCATGGGCATCGGCATCAACACCGGCCCGGTGGTCGCCGGCAACATCGGCTCGGCGACAAAAATGGAATACACTGTGATCGGCGACAATGTCAATGTGGCCGCCCGCCTGCAGGGCATCGCCAGCCCCGGCGAAGTCCTGATCTCGGGGGCGACCTACGAGAAGGTTGGCCCCTGGGTCAAGGCGACCCTGATGGAACCTATGGTGCTCAAGGGCAAGCAGCTGCCGGTGGACGTGTACCGGGTCGAGGGTCTCGTGGAAAATCCAGAGCCATCCGGAATTTGAATCAAGCAACCGACACTCCTGCGCCGGTTGCAAACAATCTAATCAAGGTGAGGTAAAATCAGTTGAGTATTACAGGCATTAAAGGCATGAATGATATCCTGCCGGGCGACATTGAGACCTGGCAGTTCCTCGAAGAACAGGCGCGCAAGATTTTCAAGGCCTACGGCTTTTCCGAGATCCGCGTCCCGGTGGTCGAAAAGACCGAACTTTTCTGCCGCTCAATCGGCGAAACCACGGACATCGTGGAAAAGGAAATGTACACCTTCGAGGACAAAAGCGGCAATTCCCTGACCCTTCGCCCCGAGGGAACCGCGCCGGTGATGAGGTCCTTCATCCAGAACAAGCTTTATTCGCAGGATCCCGTCGCCAAACTTTTCTATACCGGCCCCATGTTTCGCTACGAACGCCCCCAGAAAGGTCGGTACCGCCAATTTCACCAGATCGGCGTCGAGGCCATCGGTGTCGAAGACCCAAAGATCGATGCCCAGGTTCTGGCCATGCTCGCCCACTACTTCGAGGCCGTGGGCATCGAGGACGTCGCTCTTCAGATCAACTCGCTGGGCTGCCCCGAGTGTCGTCCAGGCTACCGGAACGCCTTGCTCGATTACCTGAAATCCAAGCTCGATGCGCTGTGCGCGGACTGTCGTCGACGCTACGAATCGAACCCGCTGCGGGTGCTCGACTGTAAGGTTCCGGCCTGCAAGGAGGCCACCGGGCAGGCCCCTTCGGTGCTCCAACACCTGTGCGGGAGCTGCGATGACCAATTTTCGGCGGTTCAACGCCACCTTAAGGATCTGCAGATCGATTTTTCGGTCAATGACCGGATGGTTCGCGGCCTCGACTATTACACCAAAACCGCCTTCGAAATGGTCACCGGCAGCCTGGGGGCGCAGAATGCGGTAGCGGCCGGGGGCCGTTACGACGGACTGATCCGCGACCTGGGGGGCCCAGCCCTGCCAGGAATCGGCTTTGCCATGGGCGTCGAGCGGCTGGTGCTGATGCTTGGCGAAAAACGCGTTCAGCCCCCACGCCCCGAACTCTTTCTGGCCGCCATGGGCGAAGAGGCCGCGCAGCTCGCCTTCGTGCTCATGTCCCGACTGCAGCGCCAGGGCATGCAGGCCGAGATGGATTACGAGGGCAAAAGCCTCAAGTCCCAGCTGCGCCGCGCCGGAAAGTTCAACGCCCGGCAGGTGTTGATCCTTGGTGAAAACGAACTGGCCCGCCAGGTGGCGGTGCTGCGCGACATGGATGGCGGCACCCAGGAGGAACTGCCCCTGGCCGATATCGAATTAATTCTACTGCAGCGACGGGACGGCGCCTGAGCGAACGGGGATATCCCTTGACGATGGTCGAAAAGGGTTTGTATAATTATCACTTCGGCCTTCTGCCGGCTCCCGAGAGAACAAATTTTGTTCTCTGCTATCGAAACGGGATTCAGGCTGTATAAAACTTTTCTATTTTTTGGAGGATATATTCTTGAACGACATGCTCGGTGACTGGAAAAGAACCCACTATTGCGGCCAGGTAACCGCCGCCAATATCGGCCAGGACGTCTGCCTGATGGGTTGGGTGCAACGCCGCAGGGACCACGGTGGCCTGATTTTTATCGACCTGCGCGATCGCGACGGCATCATCCAGTTGGCCCTGGACCCTGACCGCGACCCCGCGGCCCACAAAAAAGCGGAGGCCGTGCGCAACGAATTTGTCCTCGCCATAAAGGGGGTTGTGTCACCCCGCCCCGAGGGGACGGTCAACCCTAAAATGAAGACCGGCGAAGTCGAAGTCGAGATCCGTGAATTGAAGGTGCTCAACATGGCCAAGACTCCGCCCTTCATGCTTGATGAATTTACCGACGTCGCCGAGAACCTGCGCCTTAAGCACCGCTATCTCGACCTGCGTCGCACCAATGTTCAACAGAACCTGATCCTGCGCCACAAGGTCACCCGCACGGTGCGAAACTACCTTGACGAGCAGGGGTTTCTCGACATCGAGACCCCGGTGCTGACCAAGAGCACTCCCGAGGGGGCCCGCGACTACCTGGTTCCCTGTTTCCGCGATGAGGATTTGCGCGCCGACCGCCAGCCCGAGTTCACCCAGATCGACTGCGAGATGAGTTTCGTTGATCGCGATGACGTGATCTCGATCATGGAAGGGATGATCGCCAAGGTTTTCAAAGAAACAATCGACGTCGAACTCACTCTGCCCATGCCCCGCATGACCTATGCCGAAGCCATGGACCGCTACGGGGTCGATAATCCTGATCTGCGTTTCGGCCTTGAGCTGAAAAAAATCTCCGAGCTGGTTGAAGGCTGCGGCTTCAAGGTTTTCGCCGACGCCGTCTCCCAGGGGGGCGTTGTCAAGGCGATCAATGCCAAGGGCTGTTCCGGTTTCTCCCGTAAGGAGATGGACGACCTGACGGAGTTCACCAAGATCTACGGCGCCAAGGGTCTTGCCTACGTCAAGGTCAACGAGGAAGGATGGCAGTCGCCCATCGGCAAATTTTTCACCGATGAAGAAAAGGCAGCCATCAACCAGGCCCTCGAAGCACAGGTCGGCGACCTGCTGCTGTTCGGCGCCGACAGAACCTCGGTGGTCAATGAGTCCCTCGGCCGCCTGCGTGGCCACCTCGGCCAGAAGCTCGGTCTCGCCGACAAGAGCGACTACCGTTTCGCCTGGATCACCGACTTCCCCCTGCTCGAATGGGACGGCGAGGAGCGCCGCCATGTGGCGGTCCACCACCCCTTTACGGCTCCGCTTGACGAGGATATCGAGCTGCTCGACAGCGAACCGGGCAAGGCGCGCGCCAAGGCTTACGACTTGGTCCTCAACGGCTCCGAAATCGGCGGGGGCAGCATCCGTATCCATGACCAGCAGGTCCAGAGCCGCATGTTCAACATGCTGGGAATCAACGAGGAAGAGGCCCAGGCCAAGTTCGGCTTTCTGCTCGATGCCCTCGAATTCGGAGCCCCCCCCCACGGAGGCATCGCTTTTGGCCTCGACCGCCTGGTGATGATTCTGACCGGATCCGATTCGATTCGCGATGTCATCGCCTTTCCCAAAACCCAGAAAGCCACATGCCTTATGTCTGAAGCCCCCGGTGAGGTGGATGAAAAACAGCTCAAGGAGCTGTCCATCCGCCTGGCGGCCCGCGCCAAGCAAGGTTAAGACGTAGAGCTTTTTCTGTCTTCAGCGCGGCGGCCCCGGCTGCCGCGCCTGCGTTTTTTAAACGCCACGCCGTTGGGCTATCCTGGTTAATATATGATCAAGCCTCTCCTCGCCCTGCTGACCCTGACTCTGCTCTGGGGTTGCGCCTCCCCGCCCAGGGAGGAGCTGAACCTTGCCCGCAAGGCCGTCGCCCAAGCCTATTCTTCAGGGGCAGAGGACCTGGCCCCCGAGGAATACCAGGCAGCAATCAACGCCCTGAAAGACGGCGAATACCTCTTTAATACCGGCAAATATTCCCTTGCCCGAGAGATTCTGCCCCGGGCCGCCTCCCGAGCCTATCGCGCCAAATTCATGGCCTGGGAAGAACAGGATCGTCTCTCTGAAGAGCAAAAACTGCAGGAAGAAGCCCTCAAGGCGGCCCGCCTCGCACCGCAACGGCCACCAACACCCAAGCCTAAACCGCCGCCACCATCCAAGCCCAAGCCGCGGCCAACGCCCAAACCGAAACCACCGCCGCCACCCATTCGGTATTACGAGGTCGGCGACGATGAAAATCTCTGGACCATCGCCGGGCGCAAAGAAATCTATGTCGACCCCTTGCTCTGGCCCCTGATTTACCGGGCCAATCGAGATCAAATAAAAGATCCCCGCAGGGTCTACAAGGGACAAGTCCTCACCATACCCCGCCAACTCAGCGAACACGAAATCGACGAAGCCCGCAAAGCCGCGCGTCAATCAGACATTTTTCCCGTCGATTCACCTATGAATGCGACCGGAGATCAGACGAATTAAAAACCTGTTTGTTTCACGCCTGAAATTACCCCGGGGAGTGCCTCCCCGGGGCTTTCTTTTTTCTTGACACCAACTAATGCTTTGTATACTGTATACACATTTCAGAGGCTGAATTCCTGCCAAAAAAACGGCCGACCAACCTGAAATACAGGCGCGCCATCCAAAGGGCCCCTACGTTTAGCACGTGGGTTTTAATACCTGGTTTTTAAAGGCGAACGCGTATTGCCTTTACATTATGCCGTCTTACGATACTGGCATCAAACCTAAGGAGAGAGACATGTCATCGAAAATTATCTGGTCAGAAATTGATGAAGCACCGGCATTGGCAACCTACTCTTTGCTCCCCATCGTCCAGGCCTTCACCAAAGGCACTGACATCGAAGTTGAGACAAGAGACATCTCCCTTGCAGGCAGAATTATCGCCAACTTCCCCGACAACCTGACTGAAGCTCAGAAAATCCCCGATTACCTGACCCAGTTGGGTGAACTGGCACAGACCCCTGAAGCCAACATCATCAAGCTCCCCAACATCAGCGCTTCGATTCCCCAGCTGCAGGACGCCATCAAGGAACTGCAGGCTAAGGGTTTTGATGTCCCCAGCTATCCTGAAGAGCCCAAGAACGACGCAGAAAAAGCCATCCAGACCCGCTACGCCAAAGTTCTCGGCTCCGCCGTCAACCCGGTGCTGCGCGAAGGCAACTCCGATCGTCGCGCCGCCGCTTCGGTCAAGAAGTTCGGCCAGAAGAATCCCCACCGGATGATGAAGCCCTGGCCTGAGTCAGGTTCCCAGGCACGTGTCGCCCACATGACCGGCGGTGATTTCTACGAGACTGAAAAATCGGTCACCATGGACAAGGCCGACACCGTCAAGATCGAATTCGTCGGTGCCGACGGCAAGGCCACCGTTCTGAAAGAGGGGCTTGCTCTTCAGGCCGGAGAAGTCCTTGACTCCTCCGTCATGAATGTGGCTGCCCTGCGCAAGTTCTACGCAGAAACCATTGAGGAAGCAAAAGAGAAGGGTGTTCTGCTTTCTCTGCACCTCAAAGCGACCATGATGAAGATCTCCGATCCGATCATGTTCGGTCACTGCGTTTCGGTTTACTATGCCGCGGCACTCGACAAGCATGCAGCTGCACTTAAAGAGATCGGCGCCAACCCGAACCTGGGCCTCGGTGACGTCCTTGCCAAGCTCGATCGTCTTCCTGCCGACAAAAAGGCCGAGATCGAAGCCGACATCGCTGCCGTCTACCCGACCCGCCCCGCTCTGGCGATGGTTGACTCGCGCAAAGGGATCACCAACCTGCATGTTCCCAACGACGTGATCGTTGACGCTTCCATGCCCAACGTGGTCCGCGACGGCGGCAAAATGTGGAACAACGACGACGAGCTTCAGGACACCATCGCCATGGTTCCCGACCGCTGCTACGCCACCATGTACCGCGAGATCATCGAAGACGCCCAGCGTAACGGCCAGTTCGATCCCGCCACCATGGGCAGCGTCGCCAATGTCGGCCTGATGGCCCAGAAGGCTGAGGAGTACGGTTCCCACGACAAGACCTTCGAAGCTCCGACCAACGGCGTCATCCGCCTCGTTAATACTGCCGGCACCACCCTGCTCGAGCAGAAGGTGGAAACCAGCGACATCTTCCGCGCCTGCCAGGCCAAAGATGTGCCGATCAAGGACTGGGTCAAACTGGCCGTCAACCGCGCCAAGGCCTCCGGCGAGCCGGCCATTTTCTGGCTCGACGAAAAGCGCGGCCACGATGCCGAGATCATCAAGAAGGTCAACAAGTACCTTCCCGAGCTCGATACCACCGGCCTCGATATCCGCATCATGGCTCCTGTCGAAGCAATGAAGTTCTCCCTGGAGAGAATCCGCAAGGGTCTGAACACCATCTCCGTCACCGGCAACGTCCTGCGTGACTACCTGACCGACCTCTTCCCGATCCTCGAACTGGGAACCAGCGCCAAGATGCTTTCCATCGTGCCCCTGATCAACGGCGGCGGCCTGTTCGAAACCGGTGCCGGCGGTTCGGCCCCCAAGCACGTGCAGCAGTTCCTCAAAGAAGGTCACCTGCGCTGGGACTCTCTCGGCGAGTTCTGCGCCCTGGTACCCTCGCTGGAGCAGGTCGCGAACAATACCGGCAATGCAAAAGCGGCGATCCTGGCCGAGACTCTTGACCAGGCAATCGGCAAGTTCCTTGAGAACCAGAAGAATCCTTCCCGTAAGGTCAACGAGATCGATAACCGCGGCAGCCACTACTACCTGGCAATGTACTGGGCCCAGGCAATCGCAGCCCAGGATAAGGATGCTGCAATGAAGGCCCGTTTTGCCGAAGTTGCCGCTGAGCTGGAGAAGAACGAAGCCAAGATCAACAAAGAGCTTCTCGCTGCCCAGGGCAGCCCTGTTGATATCGGCGGCTACTTCCGCCCCGACAATGCCCTGGCAACTAAAGAAATGCGCCCCAGCGCAACCTTGAACGCCATTATCGACGCCCTGGCGTAAAGGCATAGCAGATAAAAGCTAAGGCAACATCCGTTGCCTTAGCTTTTATTTTATTGAACCTGGATTATAAAAAACCCGCCACACGGCGGGTTTTTTCTTTTTTATGCAGCTCCGGCAAACCGGCAAACAACAAGAACACCTGGGTCCCTTTCCGGTTCAAACTTAATGAATCCAACAGGTGACAGATGTTCTGTACGGTCTAATAAGATAAAACTACTCCATCACGCAAAGGCTCTTGACAGGCAAAAGACTTTTGTATACTGTATACACCGCTATCTGCATTGATCGTTTTGATCGAAACATGGTCATATCCGTGCCAGCCTATATTACGGTCGGCGAAACTACCTGTGTAAAGGAGAGAGAGAATGGCTAGAAACAAGATTGCTTTGATCGGTGGTGGTCAGATCGGTGGAGTTCTTGCTCAGCTGGCAGCCCTGCGTGAACTGGGTGACGTCGTTATGTTCGACATCCTTGAGGACATGCCCCAGGGCAAGATGCTCGACCTTGCCGAGGCCTCACCGGTTGACGGCTTTGATGTCGCACTCACCGGCACCAACGATTACAAAGACATCGCCGATTCCGACGTCGTTATCGTCACCGCAGGTCTGCCCCGCAAACCGGGCATGAGCCGTGATGACCTGATCGAGGTCAACTCCAAGATCATGACTTCGGTTGCCGAAGGCATTCGTGACAACGCTCCCAACGCTTTCGTCATTGTCATCTCTAATCCCCTCGACGCCATGGTTACCCTTTGCCGGAAGGTCACCGGTTTCCCCCCTGAGCGCGTCATGGGCCAGGCCGGAGTCCTTGATTCCGCTCGCTTCCAGAGCTTCATCGCTTGGGAACTCGGCGTCTCCATCAAGGACGTCAACGCCATGACCCTCGGCGGCCACGGCGACACCATGGTTCCCCTGGTCCGTTATGCCAGCGTCAACGGCATCCCGGTCATGGAACTGCTCGAGCAGAAGTACGGCAGCGCCGCAAAAGCCAAGGAAGTCATGACTGCCATGGTCGAGCGCACCAAGGCTGCCGGCGGCGAAGTTGTCAAGCTGCTCAAGACCGGCAGCGCCTTCTACAGCCCCGCCTCCTCCGCCATCGCCATGGCCGAGTCGATCCTCAAGGACCAGAAGCGCGTCCTGCCCACCTGCGCACTGCTGCAGGGTGAGTTCGGCGTTGACGGTTTCTATGTCGGCGTCCCTTGCGTCCTGGGTGCCGGCGGCGTTGAGAAGATCATCGAGTTCAAGCTCGATGCAGAAGAGCAGGCGCTGATGGACAATTCGGTTAAGGCCGTTAAGGAACTGGTCGGCAGCATGAACATCTAAGAGCCAGGACCTGGTTGCTGGAACAAAAAAAGGGCAATGGCGACATTGCCCTTTTTTTGTGGCAGTTGATTTTCGGTCTTGCCTTTTTAATCCCACTGAAATTGTACATTGTATACACAATTTTCTGGCGCTCCTCCGCCAGATGTGATAATATTTCGCCGTTTTATAACGCCGTTGGATACGGTTACACCAACTAAAGGAGACAGACGGTAATGAGCAGTGCGAAAGCGGAAGTAGAAGTCATCGAGAGGTACTGCAAGGGCTGCAGCATCTGCGCTGAGTTCTGCCCCACAAAGGTCCTGGAGATGGATGCATTCGTTGTCAAGGTCGCCAAGCCCGAAGCCTGCATCGCTTGTATGCAGTGCGAGCTTCGCTGCCCTGATTTTGCCATCAAGGTTCACAAGAAGTAATTTTTCATAGGAGGTCGGTTACGTGGCTAAAAAAGTTGCTCTGCTCCAGGGGAACGAAGCTTGCGCCCAAGGTGCCTTATACGCCGGTTGCAATTTCTTCGGTGGTTACCCCATCACCCCCTCGACTGAAGTTGCGGAAGTATTGTCCGTTGAACTTCCCAAGGTCGGTGGCAAATTCATTCAGATGGAAGACGAGATCGCCGCCATGGCTTCGGTCATCGGTGCCTCTCTGACCGGTTCCAAGTGCCTGACCGCGACTTCCGGTCCCGGTGTCTCCCTCAAGCAGGAACTGATCGGCTATGCCTGTATTGCCGAAGTTCCCTGCGTCATCATCAACGTCATGCGTGGCGGCCCCTCGACCGGTATGCCTACCGGCCCCGGCCAGTCCGATGTACAGCAGGCCAAATGGGGGACTCACGGTGACCATGCCGCTATCGCCCTGGTGCCCTCCTCCTGCCAGGAGATTTTCTCCGAAACGGTTCGCGCCTTCAACCTGGCCGAAAAGTACCGCATGCCCGTCCAGGTTCTCTATGATGAGATCGTCGGTCACAGCCGTGAGCGCATCGAGTTCCCCGAGCCCGGTGACCTCGAAGTCATCGACCGCACTACTCCCAGTGTCGGCCCCGAAGACTACAAGCCCTTCGACACCTCCTTCGGTGATGTTCCGCCCCTGGCCGCTTTCGGCTCGGGTTACCGTTTTCACGTCACAGGTCTGAACAAGGCCGAGGATGGTTTCCCGACAACCAAGGCCAGCTTGGTTGACGACGAGCAGCGCCGGCAGATCCGCAAGGTTGACGGTGCCCAGGCCGATATCGAGCTGAACGAGGAATACCTCACCGAGGATGCCGAAGTGATTATCTTCGCCTACGGTTCGACCGCCCGCTCGGCCCGTTACGCAGTCAACGAACTGCGCAAAGAGGGCGTCAAGGCCGGCCTGTTCCGTCCCATCACCCTCTGGCCCTTCCCTGAGAAGCGCGTTGCAGAGCTCGGCAAACAGGCCAAAGCGATCATCGTTCCCGAGATGAACCTTGGTCAGATGAACCTCGAGGTCGAGCGTGTGGTCAAGGGCGACAGCGATGTCGTCCACATCGGCCGCGTCGACGGTGAGCCGATCAATCCCGGCCAGATCATGGACAAAGTCAAGGAGGTTAAGTAACATGGCTTTCGATTACGATAAATATTTGCGTCCCGGGAAGCTGCCCCACATCTGGTGCCCCGGCTGTGGCCACGGCATCGCGATGAAGGGCCTGATCCGGGCCATCGACATCTGCGGTCTGGACAAAGACAATACCGCTATCGTTTCCGGTATCGGTTGCGCCAGCCGTCTGCCCGGCTATGTCGATTTCAACACCCTGCACACCGCTCATGGCCGTGCTGCCGCTTTTGCAACCGGCGTCAAGATGGCCAAGCCCGAGATGAATGTGATCTGCGTCGGCGGCGACGGCGACGGTACTGCCATCGGCGGTAACCACTTCATCCACGCCTGCCGCCGTAACATCGACATGACCTATGTCATCTTCAACAACAGCATCTACGGCATGACCGGCGGTCAGTTCTCGCCCTGCACCCCCACCGGTGCCAAGGCTTCAACCACCGTCTACGGCAACCCCGACCCCACCTTCGACATCAGCAAGCTGGCCATCGGCGCCGGTGCCACCTTTGTGGCCCGTACCACCGCCTTCCACGCCACTCAGATCGACAAGCTGATCGCAGAAGGTATCAAGCACAAGGGCATTTCCGTCATCGAGGTTCTCGACGACTGCCCCACCACCTACGGTCGCCGTAACAAGTTCCGCAGCGTTGTCGACATGATGAAGCGCCTCAAGGATATCGCTGTCCCCGTGGCCGCGGCCTCCAAGATGACCGCCGAGCAGCTCGAGGGCAAGGTCCTGACTGGCGTATTGTACAAGGAAGATAAGCCCGAGTACACTGAGCAGTACGCCCAGGTTATCGCCAAGGCCAAAGGCGCCTGATTCTGACAATCCAGCGAACAAGGAGAACAAATCGATGGCTGAAAGATATGAGATTCGATTTTCCGGCGCCGGTGGTCAGGGTCTGATCACCGCCGGAATCATCCTGGCCGAAGCGGCCTCCATCATTGAGACAAAGTACGCGGTTCAGTCCCAGAGCTACGGCCCTGAGGCCCGCGGTGGTGCCTCAAAATCCGAGGTTATCATCTCGGATACCCCCATTGACTACCCCAAGGCGACCATTGTTGACGCTTGCCTGGCCATGACCCAGGAAAGCGCCGACAAGTATGCCAACGGCATCAAAGCCGGCGGCGTTCTGCTGGTGGACGCTGATTTCGTGCCCACCCCCCCCGAAGGGGAGTTCAAGCTCTACAAGATGCCGATCATGCGCACCGCTAAGGACGAGCTTGGCCGTGAGATCGTCGCCAATGTGGTGGCCCTCGGCGCCATGATCGCCCTAACCGGGGTGGTCTCTCGCGAGACCGGCCTCAAGGCCGTTCTGGCCAAGGTTCCCGAGGCTTTCCTCGAGCTAAACGAGAAGGCCTACAACCTCGGCTTTGAAAAGGTCAAGGCTCTGCTCTAATCGAGCTTTACAGTCGCCTGACAAAAAAGCCCGGCAGCGATTCGCTGCCGGGCTTTTTTTGTCATGTGGATAAACTGTTATCAACCGGCCTCGGCAATAAATCTTTCGGCCATAGCCACATCCTCTTTGCTGCCGATAAATACCGGCGCACGATCATCAATACCCTGAGGCTCCAGGTCGAGAATGCGCCCACGACCGGTCGATGCGGCGCCACCGGCCTGCTCAATCAGATAGGCCATGGGATTCAATTCATAAAGCACCCTGAGTTTCCCCATGGGCTTGTCCTGAAGGTGGGGGTACATGAAAACCCCCTGGCCTTTGACCAGGATCTGGTTGATATCCGGGACAAACCCGCCGCTATAGCGAAGTTTCGCCCCGTTTTGCTCCATGTAACTGACGAACTTCTCGATACCGGGGGTGTAGAGATTACGCTGACCGCCGGGAGAATAAATGGTTCCTTTGGGAGCCATCTGGAGATTCTCCTGAACCAGGGTGTATTCCATCAGCTGGTTCATGGCAAATTCGTGCACACCATCTCCGCTTGAATAGACCAGAGTGGTACGCGGCCCGTAGAGGATATACATGGCGGCGACCTGATTGCGACCGGGCTGCAGAACATTGCCGCCTTCATAAATTGAAACGATGGTCCCCACAGCAAGGTTGACGTCGACCAGGGACGAACCGTCAAGGGGATCAAAAGCCACCGAATACTTACCCTCAACATCTGTAGAGACTGAAACAATTTCGGGGGTTTCCTCAGAAACCATATTGGCCACCACCCCGGAATGGGAGAGGCGCTTGCGAATGATACGATCAGACAATACGTCGAGGGCCAACTGATCCTCGCCGTAAAGGTTAGAGGTTCCCGCAACCCCAAGGTCACCGGTGCGAATGGAGTTGATGATGTATTTGGAGGCATTGGCAATTTCACAAATCAGCCGGGTGAGATCCCGATCCACTTCCATTTCGCGAAGATAACGCCGTAAGCCAGTCTGAAATTTCGTTTGTCCCGGTTCGCCCATTACTGCTCCTTCTCCATAAAACTGGTTGGTTGCTAAGAAAAAAAAATTGTCGGATAGTTTAGATCATATTCATAATAGCGGCAAGGGCAAATTCGGTTTATTGCACGAACAGCGCCTCCGTCTCCACTGATCATGGAAAAAACTAGAAAAAAATGGGTGCCCCTGGAGGCACCCATTTTTCAATTTTATTGTTTATTTAATGATCAACGCAGGTGCTTGCGGGGTTTGGGGACACTATGAAATTTGGCGTCCTTGTATTCGCGGTCCCACTTCCGCATTTCTTCCTGAATATTCTGCTCGGCGCGCGCCAGATCAGCAGCGTGTTTCTCCATGATCTCCAGATCGACATCCAGTCGCTCGAGGTTTTGGTCCATGTTAGCGCCCATTTCAGGATTTTCTGCACCTTTGAACATCTCAGACATAGTTCCTCCTTCTGCCGTCAGGGTCTGCCCTCAAGCCGGCCCAATGCTTCAGCCTGGAGCATACCGGTTAACAGGTCTCAGGTTCATGGAGTAGATCCAGTATAGCATAAGGATCTTCAAACAACAGGTCATTCTTGAACAAGCCCCGCCCCCGTGCCACCCCCCGAGAACCCGGAGAATATTGAGCCATATTCAACCGCCGAGCAACGCAGCGGGTCGGGATGCAGCGGCGACCGAATCCAGCAACGGACTTTCGCCCGTCTGTACTAGAATCAGTTGCCGTCAAGCATCCGTCCCAACCCACCGAGAACCGATCCTTCGCCTCGGTCGCTGCCTCCTGCCGAAGGCGCATGGGCCAGAATTCGGTCGGCTAACCGACTGAAGGGCAGGCTCTGCAACCAGACCCGGCCATGACCGCGCAGGGAAGCCAGGAACAGGCCCTCGCCACCGAAAAACATGCTTTTTAAGCTGCCGGCCCGTTCGATATCATAGTCGACCGTCGGCTCGAAAGCGACAAGACATCCGGTATCAACGCGCAGGGTTTCACCACGCAATTCTTTTTCAATTATTGTGCCGCTGGCGTGAACGAATGCCATGCCGTCGCCCTGCAGGCGCTGCAGGATAAACCCTTCTCCGCCGAAAAATCCGGCCCCCAGCTTGCGCTGAAAGGCGATGTTCACCCCGGTGCCGAAAGCGGCACAGAGAAAAGCATCTTTTTGGCAGAGCATCTCCCCGTTCATCTGCCCCAGGTTCATGGGGAT